>DGRR01000093.1 GCA_002389995.1 Ruminococcus sp. UBA4383
AAATCCGCCTGTTCCTTAGTGCATTTGATTTCCTGAAGGCAGAAAATATCTGCATTCTGATTTTCAAAAACTTCTTTGAAATTTTTCCCCATAACGGCTCTCAGACCGTTTACATTCCAGGATATGAACTTCATTTATTTTCTCCTTTGCTTAAAGTTATGACAGATAATTCAGGGCGGTTGAATATTCTCGGTATGAAAATCATTCTCAGAGGTCGTGCAAGTCCCCTGCTGACTATCTGGACGGAATTTCCGCACTCAAAAACTCCTGTTGTACGTTCAGGGAAAATTCCCTGATCAGGCGCATAAAGACCCTGTTCAAGAATGTAAGGCAGTCTCCACTGTCCGCCGTGGGCGTGTCCCGAAAGAACAAGGTCAAAGGGCGGAACATCTTCATCAGTATCCAGAAGGTCTACGCACTGTTCAGGCTGATGTGCAAGAAGAATATTATAATAACTGTCATCAAAATTATCATAACATTCATCAAGCTGTTCATATTTGTCTTTTTCATATGAGTCAATAATGCCATAAACACGGATTTTCTGACCTTTTACATTCATTTCGCAGAACTGTCCGTAAAGTATGGGAATACCGATTTCAGAAACATCTTCAAAAAACTCCTCACAGTCATCACGCACAACTTCATGATTGCCCGCAGAATAGGCACAGGGATATTTTTCCTTTACAAGTCTCATGATTTCAAGTGCATCATCAGAACCGCCGGCAGAATCAATGACATCACCGCCAAAGAGGACTATATCGGGATTTTCAATTTCTATTTCTTCCATAAGCCCTGACTGATTTTTTCCGTAAACGCAGTCATGCAAATCCGAAACGAACACTATTTTTACATCATCATTTATTTTATTGCTTGTGATATTATAATTTACTTTTTCAAGCCGGAATCCCCATATATACAGAAAAATTACGAGAGCCGAAACAGCCCCCGCAATTATTCTCCTGCGTTTTTTGGACGACATTACTTTGTTCCTCTCTCGCAGATAATATTAATCATCTCGCCGACGTTCTTCATGCCTGAAACTTCTTTCATCTTGAAACGCATACCGAACTCGTCCTCAACAGCACCGATAAGGTTGATATGCTCAATACTGTCCCAGTCGTCAATATCTGCGGAAGTAGTTGAAGCGTTTACCACGATTGAATCATCATCAAAAATGTCTCTGAAAACCTCATTAAGTCTTGCAATAACATCATTCTTATTCATAGATATTCTCCTTTTCATTAATTTTTATAACTTTATTTTTGTTTTCGTATCCTGTTATATCAAGTTCCCATACAGAATCACCGTTTTCGGACTGTTCAGCGAGTTCAAAGCCGAAAGTTCCGAAAAGCTGTGAAACCATATTATTTTTGGGAGTCCTGTAATAATAACCTCTTATTTTTGAGATACCCCTGATTCTGCACTGTCTTACAAGTTCGTCAAGCATGGCAAATTCCATATCTCTTTTGAGAACACGGCAGCTCATAAGCCATAATTCAACATGACAGGTATCATTCTCACATTTTCCGATAACTACCGAAACTATGCCGTTATCACCGAATTTATCGGCAAGTCTGCCATAGAGTCTGATTCTGTCGGGCATAGCGCAGACCTGCTCCATTTCCTGCTGAGTATATCTTTTAGTAGTCAGATTGAACTGATTGCTTTTATTGGTAAGCTGAGTTATTCTTTGCAGGTAAACGGGAGTGAAATCTTTTATTTCGCCCTGCATATCGAGACTTAAAAGGTAATCGGTATAGTTTGAGAATTTTTTCTGCTGAGATATTCTCTTTGCATTTTCGGCATACATATCCGAACGTTTCAAATCGTCCTCCGAAACGGAAGTTATCTCGAAAAATCCTCCTCTTGAAAGCGTATACATAGCTTTTCCGACAGATTCCGCATGAACGGTATGAACTGCGGGAAGCTGTGCATTGACTATCGCACATTCGGCAGGGTTATCGTCCACGAATACGAAACTTTCGGGGAGAAGTCCAAGTTCCTCAGCGGATTCCGCAAGGTTTATATCCTTTGGATTCCAGTTAGCCTTTATTGATGCTAAATCATCGGGCTTTAAGATACCTGTGGGGTGATTAAGACCTGCGAGGGCGTTTTCTTCTTCATTTTTGGAGCATACAGTGAGGATTATACCGTAATTCTTATAATTTTTAATAAAGTGCTGAAATTCGCTGTAAGCCTCACCGACAGCAGTTTCCTCACCTATTTCGATACCGTCAACACCGTCATCACCTATGATACCGCCCCATAAGGTATTATCGAGGTCGAGAGCGATAACTTTCTGATTCTTGCCGTAAACTGACTTGACTATGCAGGCTATGCTGTATGAAAGTTCGGGGATAACGGAAGTATTGAGGGCATATTTATACATATACCAAGCCTCTGTATCATGCCATTTTTCAAGACCGATTACAGATGAGAGATAATTTATATCATTTACATAAAAGCCGTTATTATGCCTTGCATAGTCCGAAAGCATGACATTCAGGCGGTTTATGAATGCACCTGTACCGCTTATGCCCCAGCCGTCCCAGTTTCCTGTACGTCTGAAAAGAGGAAGTTCAAAATTATTCTGAATAATCGGACAGCCGTATTTCTGAGTTAAATTTATCCATACCTGCTTGAAAACATCGAACTGATTTTCAAGTCTCTGCTGAACCTGTTCTTCGGATTCGGCAGGGCTTTCGGGGAGCATGGTTAAATTTCTTGACGTAGTGTGAATATAAATCAAATCGGGGGCGAACTCATCAAGTTCAGGATTTCCGAAAACGGCATCTTCATAGAATTTATTGTATTCGGATTTCCAGAACTGAGCCTCTATTCCGAAATTAAGGAGAAAGAGGTCAAGTGCCGAAATAACGTCATCAGCGGTTGAACCGCCGAGGACAGCGATTTTCTTTTTTATGCGTGAAGTTCCGTCGGAAAGAAGCTGTTTTCTGATAGCTTTTCTTTTACGCATTATATATTTGTTGTCAAAAGGAAATTCAAGTTCTTTCATTTTTTCACCTGTTTATTTATCAATATTTTCTTTTATATAGTACTGATTTGAAACGGCTGAGAAAGTATTCATGGCAAAGAGGACATCTGTTGCATTTACCTGTTTTATGAAATCTATTGCATTTATGTCGAAATATCTTATATCGCAAAGGTAGATATTTTCAAATGAATATGTCAGGACTGAGGGAAGTGCATTTCCGTAGCTGTCCTTGAATATTACGAGATTTCTGCCGTTTTTCATACCTGTATGGACGTGTTTTATCTGGTCATCGAGTGCAAATGTGAGATAATAGTCTGAGTTGCTCATATTTTCGGTACTGAAGAAAAGTTCTCCTGCAACGGGATTCTGGAAAGCAGTATCATAAATAGTGACTTCAACATCATCTTTCGGCTTGAAATAAACAAATTCTTCAGGGTTGTTTATAATATCCGCACTCTGGGTAAAGCCGTAGATAGTTCCGACATAGCCCTGAAGCGTTACCTTGTCATATTTTTCAAGGTCCGCAAAGGGAACGCCTGCCACATTTGCAAATGCATGGGCTGCATAATATGCGCCGAGATGCTGCCAGTGGTGGTCAGTCCTTGAATATATATGTTCGTCCTTATGTGCGAGAAGTGCAGTATATGCATCGACATTTTTCACACCCTTGAAAGCGGCTGCCATGCTGTCGAGGTCATCTTTTTCGCTCTCGGAAATATCCTTGTAATTTTCAGGGAGATAGAAGGATACCGCAGTCGGGAGAACCATTGAATAAACATTTACAGAATCGCCGAGTCTTTCCTTGTATTCGTTCACATAGTCAGCGTATACAAGTTCACTGCCCCACGCACCGCCGTAAAGCATAAGACCTCTGTTATTGACAATCATGATATTGTTTGTAATTTCTCCGTTATCGGCAGCGGGTTCATTTGCATTCGGGAGAGTGGTAACGGGAGTAGTTTCCTCAATAGCCTCGGAAGTAGCGGCTGTATTTGTTTCAGCGGAAGAATTTTCAGCCACCGCAGTAGTTACGGGAGCGGTATCTTTTTTAGCGGTATTGTTTTTCTGATTAGCCTTTTTATTATTTTCGTAAGTACCGCCGTGGAGGGTAACACCGTCACCGTATTTAACGCCTTTCATCGGCATAAGAACAGATGCTATCATATTTTTGAAGAAACTTCTGTTCGGGACGGTATCATCATAGTAATCTGCAAGTCCCTCTGTATATTTGCCGTGCAGATAGCTTTCAACGGAAAATTCAGGCATTTGAGTGAGGTTTCTGTTTTCCTCATGGGAAACAGTATCCCTCGGCAATACAAGCAGATAGAAAAATCCGCAAAGCAACACAAGCATTATAGCTCCTGCATTTGCAACAACAGGAATTTTTGATTTTGGTATTGAAACCTTTTCTTTTTTAGCGGGTTCAGTTTTTTCAATTACAGGACTTACAGCTTGCTGTACAGGTTTAGCCTTTTGCTGTACCGGTCTTGCGCCTTGCTGTACCGGTTTTGCGCCTTGCTGTACAGGTTTTGCACCTTGTTGTGCAGGTCTTGCACCTTGTTGTGCAGGTCTTGCACCTTGACGTACAGGTCTTGTGCCTTGACGTACAGGTCTTGCGCCTTGCTGTACCGGTCTTGCACCTTGCTGTGCAGGTCTTGCGCCTTGCTGTACGGGTCTTGCACCTTGCTGTACTGGTTTTGCGCCTTGCTGTACGGGTCTTGCACCTTGCTGTACAGGTCTTGCACCTTGCTGTACAGGTTTTGCACCTTGTTGTGCAGGTCTTGCGCCTTGCTGTACTGGTTTTGCGCCTTGCTGTACTGGTTTTGCACCTTGTTGTGCAGGTCTTGCACCTTGTTGTACAGGTTCAGCCTTTTGCTGTACGGGTTCAGTTTCCTGCTGTACAGGCTTATTGGCTTTTTGCTTCATAAGCTTTTCAATTTTCTGCTGTACAGGATTTTCCTCTGTCTGCGGTGGATTCTGCACGGCAGAGCTGTTTATCCTGACAAGTTTCCTGACAGGAGGTCTGCTGTTTGAATTGTTTTCATTATTATTTTCCATATTCATACACCTCTCAGAATCTGAAATACAGGAACGGATTTGTGGTGGCATCAACAAGCATTATACTGCTCACAAGCAGAAGAATTGCTGAAATTACTGTTGTAAGGACAGTTGTAATATTCTTTGATTTTTCGCTTGCATAGAGTTTGCTTTTCTTGAAAATTTCTATCACGGGGAAACAGAATATAACTGCTGCTGCGATAAGGAATATATTGTTGCTGAAAGAAATTTTATCTGCTAAGGTTATGAATCCGTTTCCGCCCATGCCGAATATGGTTTTGAAAAACTGTCCGAGCTGTCCGAAATCCTCGAAATAGAATATTCCGAATCCTATGAATATAACTATTTTGTTGTATATATGGCGTATAACAATCGGAATTTTCTTCATATTCTTCTTTCCTATCTTCATTTCGATGAATATGAATATTCCGTAATAAAGACCCCATATTATGAAATTCCAGCTTGCGCCGTGCCAGATACCTGTACAGAGCCATACGAGGAAAAGTCCGCCGTATTTTCTTCTTTTGCCGAATATCGGGAGATAAAGCACATAGTCCCTGAAAAATGTACTGAGCGATATATGCCATCTCTGCCAGAATTCTGTAATATCCTTGCATATGAAAGGGTGTCTGAAGTTTTCGTCAAAATGGAATCCGAATATTCTGCCCAGACCGATAGCTATATCCGAATATCCCGAAAAATCGAAATATATCTGCAATCCGTATGCCAACGCTCCGTACCATGCGCCGACAAAACTTGATGTTTCGATATTTCCGAGCATATTGTCGGCAATAGTGCTTAACTGATTGGCAATGAGAACTTTCTTTGAAAGACCGAGTACCATTCTGTTAAGACCGTAGGATATATCTTCAATGCTTGTCTTTCTCTCCTCAATTTCGCTTTCAATGGTGCTGTAACGGACGATAGGTCCTGCGACAAGCTGAGGGAAAAGACAGACATAAAGCAGAAAATTCTTAAAGCTTTTCTGTGCCTTTACAGTTTCCCACTGTACATCTACAACATATGAAAGTGTCTGGAATGTATAGAAGCTTATTCCTATCGGAAGGCGTATATCGGGGACAGGAATTGAAATGCCAAAAAGTGCATTTATATTTTCAACTATGAAACCGCTGTATTTAAAGATTCCGAGCATGAGCAGGTCAAAGATTATTGCTCCTGCAAAAGCAATTTTTTCTTTTTTATCGCCTCTGTACTTTTCAATTGAAAGTCCTGCAAAATAGTTCACGCCCGCACTCAGGAGCATGAGGAATACATATGTAGGTTCTCCCCATGCATAGAATACAAGGGAAAATATTATCAATACAGTGTTTTTATTTTTTGTCTTTCTGACAAGCCCGTATGTCACAAGGCAAAGCGGAAGAAAAAAATAAATAAAAAAGAGTTTTGAAAAAACCATAGCTATCTTCTTTCTTTGTTTATTTTGAAAGAGCCTTTTTTCAAAAAACAGGCTCTGTTTTTTATTATATCATGTTTTTTTTCTTATGTAAAGCCTTTTTTTCAAATTAACAGTAAAATAAAACTCAAATTTCTGCGGAAAATTGGTACTTTACACAAATAAGCCCTGCAAAACAGATGTTCATTGAAAATAATTTCATGATATAATAAAAATTTTAAACAATAATTTTTTATAATTACGCAACTAATTTTTACATAAATGTTATGAAATGTAATGAAAAGTTGGTGGACTTACGGAAAAATATGTGATATAATTTATTATAACAAATAAGCTGGCAGGTGCTGAATATGAGAAAACATTATATTGACAATATCCGCTGGATAACTATTGTTTTTGTCGTGATATACCATGTTGTGTATATTTTCAACGGTGTACAACCCTATGGAGTTGTCGGAGCTTTCAGGGAAAATCAGTGGCAGGACGCAGTACAATATATATTATATCCGTGGTTCATGGTGCTTCTGTTTATAGTTTCGGGAATGAGTTCGAGATATTACCTTGAAAAGCATACCGACAGGGAATTTTTAAAGTCAAGGACAGATAAACTCCTTATACCGTCAACTGTCGGACTTTTAGCATTTCAATGGATTCAGGGATATTATAATATGCAGATATCCCATGCCTTTGATGATATCCCCGATACAGTCCCGAAACCGATAATGTTCCTCATAATGTGTCTCAGCGGAACAGGAGTTTTATGGTTCATACAGCTTTTATGGGTATACTGTTTAATATTATACTTCATCAGAAAAGCCGAAAAAGACAAATTATATAACAAATGCGGAAATATCCCCGTAATTGCCGTAATATCAATGGTTATTCCCTTATGGCTTTCCGCACAGATATTGAATACTCCCGTAATAACAGTGTACAGATGCGGAATTTACGGCTTTGCGTTTTTCATGGGATACTTCATATTTTCCCATGATGAAATAATTGAAAAGCTCGTAAAATTCAGATATATATTCGGAATATGCGCTCTGATTCTGGCAGTTGCGGAGGTTATTTTATATTTCGGGAAAAATTATACTGAAAAACCTGTTCTTAACAGTCCACTTTCAATAGCCTACGCATGGACTGCAATTCTTTTCATACTTACTTTCGGGAAAAAATCACTTGATTTCAGAAACAAATTCACGGATTTCATGTCATCGCAAAGCTGGGGAATTTATATATTCCATTATTTATTCCTCTCAATGCCTGCATATTACATGACAAATACCGATATACAGCCGTTTTTACAGTATATTATATGTACGGTCTGTGCGTTTGCAGGCAGTATAATAACCTATAATATAATCTCACGCATACCCGTTTTAAGATTTCTGATACTTGGCAGGAGGAAAAAGAATGTTCAGCGATAATTTAGTAACTTTGAGAAAAGCAAAAAATATGACTCAGGAAGAACTTGCGGAAAAATTAAACGTCACCCGTCAGACACTCTCCAAATGGGAAACAGGCGACTCACTCCCTGATATCGAAAAAAGCCGTATGATTGCGGATATTTTCGATGTTTCACTTGATGAACTTGTAACACATGAAAATATTAACGGAAAACTTCTCGTTCCGCCTGTCGGAAAACATTTTTTCGGAACAGTAAAAGTCGGCGAAAAAGGTCAGATAGTCATTCCTGCAAAGGCAAGAAAAATATTTAACATCAATGTCGGGGATTCACTTATAATTCTCGGTGATGATACTCAGGGAATAGCTATCGTAAAGGAACAGGACTTCATGATTATGCTTGACGAAATGCAGAAATATATGAAATAATATAAAAAGCGGATATTTTTTATATCCGTTTTTATGCATTATACCTATTTTAAGAAATTTTCTCCATACTATTGACAAACGCTTCCAAATATGATATATTAAACATATGAACAATCATTCATATGAAAGAGATGATACTATGGATAATACTTTTGAATTTACTGTCAATAATCTTGACTGCGCCCACTGCGGTGCAAAAATTGAAGCTTTAATCTCCGATATGCAGACTGTTGAATCTGCTGTGCTTAATTTCCCGTTAAAGAAATTAACCGTTACAGGCGATATTGATGAAGATACAATCATGCTCATGAATGAACTCGCAAAGGCTATTGAGCCTGATGTCGAAATCGTCCGCATGGAGAGAAAAGCCGAAACCCATGAACACACTCACGAACATGAACATGGTGAATCACTCAGAACGGAATTAATCCTCCTTGCTGTCGGAATAGTTATATTCATATCCGCAATACTTACAGGAAAATTCGGACTTCCGCTTTTCATATCCTTAGCCTGCTATATCATATCATACTTCATACTCGGAAAAGATGTGCTTGTTTCCTGTTTCAAGAATATAAAGTCAAAAAATTTCTTTGATGAAAACACACTGATGACTGTCGCAACAATAGGAGCATTTGCACTTGGTGAATATTCCGAAGCCGTAGGAGTTATGCTTTTTTTCAAGATAGGCGAACTCTTTGAGGATTATGCAGTCGCAAAAAGCCGAAAAGCCATAACAGATGTTTCCGCACTCAAAGTTACTGAGGCTGATGTATTAATCAATGGAGAATTTAAGCGTGTATCATCTGATACCATTAAAAAAGGTGATATTCTCCGCATTAAAGCAGGTGAAAGAATCGCCGCTGACGGAATCGTTGAAAACGGTGAATCAAAAATAGATACCTCCGCTGTAAACGGTGAGCCTGTACCCGTTATAATCCGAAAAGGTGATTCCGTTATGTCGGGCTGTATAAATTTATCCGAAGTTTTCACTATGAAAGCAACTGCCGCCGCTGATGAATCAATGTTATCAAAAATTGCAAGGGCTGTCGAAAATGCCTCCGCTGAAAAGCCTGAAATTGACAAATTTATCACAAGATTCTCAAAAATATATACCCCTGTCGTGCTTGCAATTGCATTTCTTACAGCTTTAATCGGAACTCTTGTAACGCATGATTTTCAGAAATGGATATATTCCGCACTGACATTTCTTGTAATAAGCTGTCCGTGTGCATTGGTACTGAGTGTACCGCTGGCATATTTTTCAGGCATAGGCGCAGCATCAAAACTCGGAATTTTATTCAAGGGTGGAAATGCCATAGAAGCCCTCGCAAAAGTAAAAGCTTTTATATTTGACAAGACAGGTACTCTCACCAACGGCACATTTTCCGTAACTGAAATAAAATCTTTCGGCACTATGTCCGAAAATGAACTCCTTGAAATATGCGGAAGCTGTGAGCAGTCCTCCACTCACCCCGTAGCGGAAAGCATTGTTTCATACTGTAAGGATATCAAACTGAATAATCCCGAAAAACTCACCGAAATCGCAGGTCACGGAATTTCTGCCGTTCTTGGCGGTAAAAATATTCTCTGCGGTAATGAGAGACTTATGAAAGAAAATAATTTAACTTTTCCGCAGGCTGACAATATCGCAGGTACTCCCGTATATATAGCAGTTGACGGAAAAGTCGAGGGGATTATAATTGTATCTGATACGGTTAAAAATTCTTCCTCGGATACTGTTAAACAGCTTAAAAATATGGGGCTTTATACGTCAATGCTCACGGGAGATAAGCCCTCCAATGCCGAAATTATCGGAAATCAGCTCGGTATTGACTATGTAAAAGGCGGACTTCTCCCAGATGAAAAACTTAAAGAAATTAATAATATCCGCAAAAATAAAGGCGCAGTAATGTTTACAGGTGACGGAATAAATGATGCTCCCGTCCTTGCAGGCGCAGATGTAGGCGGTGCAATGCATACAGGCGCAGACCTCGCACTTGAAGCGGCTGATGCAGTTTTTATGAACAGTGAGCCTGAATCGGTTGTAAAGGCTAAAAAAATCGCAGATACAACTCTACGCATATCCTATGAAAATATAATATTTGCGCTTGCGGTGAAATTAATTGTATTAATTCTCGGAATGTCGGGACACCCTGATATGTGGCTTGCGGTATTTGCGGATTCAGGAACGGCTATGCTTCTGATACTCAATTCGATAAGAGTTTTAAATATTAAAAAATATAAATAGAGATATCCCCCGTTCATGCGGGGGATATCTGCGGAAAAAAGCCTCAGGCTGACAACTCTGAGGCTTTATCTTTTATTAAATTGTATAAGCGACTTTCATCACTTAGCTAAATTTCCTGTTGGACTCACCCTTTCGGTTCAGTATTTAAACATATACCTGAAATCTTTCATAAAATCACATTCTTTCAAAAATTCACAGGAATCTAATTTCATGAGATAATAAATCTTAACGGTTTCTCATCGGACTCACCTTTTATTTCAAAAATTCCGCATGACAAATTCACATAAGCGGCGCACGAAAAATCCGTGAAAACAGTTTACATATAGGAGAGAACGCTGCTATCAGCATCTATGGCATAAAACGAACTTCTCATCGGAACCAATCCTTTACATAAGATTCTGATTTATCTAAAGACTCACGTCGAAATTTCAGATAATCCTGTACCTGTTTCAACTCACGGTATAGACCGCAGAGTTTAGACATGAAGCCGTTTCCATCAGCAATACGTCAGCCTTGCAATTGAATTATAAACTTTCTGTACTTTCAATCAACGGAACAAGTCACAAGAACCTATATTCCCACTTATAAAAATCCAATTACTCAGCAAGCCCGCCGGCTTCACGCTGCTGTTCTTTGTTTTCTTCCATTGGACCCACTCACCTTTCCGCTCTGATTCATTTACATTGTTGCAGTTCATAAAACGGACACCGAAACGTTTTAAAAACGATTACGGAATATGAAAAGCAACAGACCAAGTAAATTTAGCTGTTTGGGATAACCTTTCCGTTATTCCCTTTCCTTGATTATATGATACCACAGACTTTGTAAAAAGTCAATAGTATTTTTCAAGTTTTTTATAATTTTAGGGTAATTTTGTCAGGTTGCACAACAAACTGTTTTTCAGGTGTTCAATATGCACAAATAATAAATTGTTTTAAATTTCCGCTTGCAATTTTCTCGGAAATAGTGTATAATATGTTCATAAAGCAGCTTCAGCCGTAAAACAGTTTTCTGCGGCTCCGGCGGATTGGAGAGAATTATGTCAGAAATGAACGAATACACCCCCGACCTCTTTGAACTCGTTGACGAGGAGGGCAACAAGAAAAATTTTGAGCTTATTGATGCCGCTGAACTCCACGGAGAACAGTATTTCGCACTTATCCCCGCTGCGGAAGATGAAGATTTTCTCAACAGCGACAACGACCTCGTTATACTTAAATCAATTTACGAAAACGGTGAGGAAATCCTCGCATCTATTGACGATGATGACGAATTTGATGAGGTATCCGCTTTCTTCCTTTCAAGACTTCAGGAAATCCTCGAAAGTTATGACGAATTTGACGAAGAATATGAAAATTGACGAATTTTAATATTTTTTTGAAAATATATAAAAAAAGACTTGATTTTTTCAGATTCATGTGTTATAATGTGTATAACAAGTAAATATTTCTGCCTTGTTCGAGTAATTATAGTTTTTATAATCCAACACATCTTATTAGGGAATTCGGCTCCGTGCGTGGATTGCAGACCTCCCGCTTTTGCGGACGAAGGGAGCGTGAAAGGCGTGGGCGTTTACCCACCTGCTTCGTGCGGGTTTTATGCACTATATGACGGCAAGGCGGATTTTTTTGCCTTTTTCTCCGTATGTCCAGAGGACTGCGGAGTTTTTTGTGACAAATCATACAGCATTTTCATATTATTAATGTATAATCTGTTTTCAGGAGATGCTGTGTATGGAAAATATAATAATCATATTCGCTGTGATACTCTTTGCGGCAGCCGTATTTGAAATAACTGAGATTTTCTTCAATACTCCTTACAGTAAATCGATGTCCTATGTATCAGTCCTGCCTGTTTTCGGAACAGATGTCATGTTCCCCGAAAGGCTCGAAAAACTCGCTGTAAAATCAGGAGGAAGAAGCCGTATAATTATAGTCTACTTCTCCCCCGACAGCTTCCAGAAACAACTTTGCGAACAGTTCTGCATAAACAATCCCGATACTGTAATAACCGATTCAGAAAATCTTGAAAAAATATTGTCCGAAATGTTTGCAATTGACAAATAAGTGTAGTATAATAATAAGGTATTATAAAAGGAGGAATTTTTTTATGACCGATACTCTGCACATTGAAGGCACTGTTGAAGAAATAATTTTTAAAAGCGATACGACAGGCTATGTGGTTCTTGACCTCGATGCAGGCGGCGAACTCATCACTGTTGTCGGCGAAATAGGCGATACAGATGTCGGTGAAGGTCTTATTCTTGAAGGAAACTACGAAACGCATACAAAATTCGGCACTCAGTTCAAAGCTGAATACTGCGAAAAAGTTCTCCCCTCCACTGCCGTCAATATCGAAAAATATCTCGCATCAGGCGCAATAAAAGGCATAGGAAAAAGCCTTGCAAAAAAAATTGTAAGATATTTCGGTGACGATACCCTCGATATCATCGAACACGATACCTACCGCCTGAGCGAAATAAAAGGCATCTCAAAAAGCAAATGCGATGAAATCGCTGAGGAATCAAAAAAACTTTTCTCTCTCAGACAACTCACCGCATACCTTGCACAATATGAAATAAAATCAAGATATGCCATGATGACCTATAAAAAATTCGGCACGGACGCTACTGAAATCATAAAACTCAATCCCTATCTGCTGTGCGGTGATATGATAGAACTCGATTTCAAAAAAGCCGACAGCATAGCCTCCGCAGTCGGTATTCAAAAAAATTCCGACAAGAGAATCATTGCAGGTGTGCAGTATATTCTTAAAGCCAACGCTTCGGCAGGTCATTCATGCCTCCGCTTTGAAACCCTTGCGGAACTGTCAGAAAAATTCCTCGGCATATCGGAAGATGATTTCAATAATTCATATGATTATGCCGTCGATGATGACGAACTCTTTGAATATACAAAAGATAACGAAATTTTTGTATATCTGCCCGATTATTACTATGCAGAAAAATTTATATCCGACAGAATACATATATTGATAAATTTTTCCTCCCCGGAAGATTTTGACTATGATTCACTTATAGACATTGAGGAAGAAGAAAATAACATAGAATACGGTGATTTACAGCGGAAAGCTATAAGTTCAGCCGTTTCACGCAATATTATGATTCTTACGGGCGGTCCGGGTACAGGAAAAACTACCGCCCTCAATGCAATAATTTCCATTCTTGAAAAAAAAGGCGATAAAGTCCTCCTTGCCGCTCCTACGGGACGGGCTGCAAAACGTATGTCAGACCTGACAGGACATGAAGCAAAAACTATTCACCGCCTTCTCGAAGTCGTTTACAGCAAGGAGGGAAAACTCACTTTCGCCCATAAGGAAAATAATCCCCTCGACTGCGATGCGCTTATAGTCGATGAAATGTCAATGGTCGATGTACTACTCTTTGAAAGCCTGCTCCGTGCGCTGAGACTCAGCTGTAAGCTCATAATGGTCGGTGACGGTGACCAGCTCCCCTCAGTAGGCGCAGGAAATCTCCTGAACGATATAATAAACAGCGGTACTGTTCCCACTGTAAAGCTTAAAGAAATATTCCGTCAGGCTGAAAAAAGCTGTATAATCACCAATGCACACAAGATAGTTTCAGGCGAATACCCCGACTTGTCCAGAAAAGACAGCGACTTCTTCTTTTTCCAGAGACTTGACTTCTCTCAGGCTGTACAGCTGATAATTGACCTCGCCAAAACAAGGCTTCCCGATGCATACCACTACTCCCCCATTGACGATATACAGATTCTTACCCCGTCAAGAAAAGGCACTGTCGGCTCGGTTGAACTCAACAAAGTATTGCAGAATCAGCTCAACCCCCCGTCCGACAGGAAGCCCGAATACAAGGGATTTGTCTATACTTACAGGCTCGGTGACAAGGTTATGCAGACTAAAAACAACTACGATATCCCGTGGGTCAAAAACAACGAACAGGGTACAGGCATTTTCAACGGCGATATAGGTATAATAAAGGATATGGACAAGCTTTCAAGAACTGCCGTAATTGACTTTGACGGAAGAAATGCCGTGTATACATTCGATAATCTCTCTCAGGTAGACCTCGCATATGCAATAACAGTCCATAAAAGTCAGGGCTGTGAATTTGATGCGGTCATAATGCCTGTCATGGAGGGCTTTGAAAAGTTAAGCTACCGCAATCTCCTCTATACTGCCGTTACCCGTGCAAAACATCTGATGATTCTTGTCGGCTCGGAAAAGAAAATTTACAATATGGTCGAAAATGACAGGAAAACTATGCGCCATACCTGCCTTGAACATATGCTGAGAAATTAATTCATAATTAAAAATGCGTTTGCCCATTCAGGAAATAAACAGGGGGCGGCGTTCCCCATTCAGAAAGGAGTTTTTATGGCTAATACTGATATTGGAATAGATTTGGGTACTTCAAATATAGTTATGACTATGGGCAACAAGGGCGTTGTCCTCAGCGAACCGTCTGTCATAGCCTACAATACCCGTACAGAACGCATACTCGCTGTCGGAAAGGAAGCCTATGACATGATAGGCAGAAATCCCGACTATATAGCCGTTGCAAGACCTATAAGCGAGGGCGTTATCTCAGATGATGACCTCACCCACAGCATGATTAAGGAATTTATACTGAAAGTTACAGGGCATCAGCTAATAAAGCCCAGAATAATTATATGCGTCCCGTCATTCATCACGGATATCGAAAGCCGTGCTGTCGTTGATGCCGCCAAAAGCGCAGGCTCACGTCAGGTATATCTCATACAGGAACCAATAGCCGCCATGATAGGCGCAGGAGTAAATATCACAAAGGCTAAGGGACATATGATTGTCGATATCGGCGGAGGTACTACCGATATAGCAATAGTTTCCATGAACGGTATTGTTACTTCACATACTGTCAGAAATGCAGGAAATTCAATCGACAGAGCTATCATAAAGTATATGCAGAATAAGTATAAACTTTTAATCGGTGAACGCACTGCCGAAACTGTCAAGAAAGAACTCTGCAATTTGTATGACCCCAGCGATGAAACTACATATACAGTAAAAGGAAGAAGTCTCCTGAAAGGTCTGCCTGCTCAGGTAATTTTAAGCGAAACAGAACTCTTTGATGCCATTGAAGATGACGTTTTCGCAATAATGGAGGCTATTAAAAAGGTACTCGAAGATTCTCCCCCTGAACTTGTCGGAGATATCCACGGAAACGGACTCCTGCTCACGGGCGGAGGTGCTTTGCTGGGCGGTCTTACCCTCCTGATAAAACGTACTCTCGGCATTGAGTGCCGTATCGCAAAGGACTGCATAAACTGCGTGGCAAAGGGTACAGGCATGGCTTTCGGGCAGATGACAACACTTCTTGACGGCTTTGAAGCTGTGACAGTATATAAATACAGATAAATCGGAATTTAATAAGGCGGTGACAGAATGATACCCCAAAAATTGAACCCAGAAGATGAGATTCGCATTATCGCTCCGTCAAGCAGTTTGACGAGGGTTCGTCCTGATATTTATGACAGCGCATTCACTTTTCTGAAGGACAAGGGCTTCAATGTAACCTTTTCCAAAAATTGCAGAGAAACTAATATGTTTTTATCTTCGTCTATTCGCTCTCGTGTCGATGATATACATGAAGCATTTGCAGATAAAAACGTCAAGGCAGTAATGGCTTGTATCGGTGGATTTAATGCAAATGAAATATTGCCGTATCTTGATTATGAGCTGATAAGAGCAAATCCGAAGATACTTTGCGGATATTCGGATATAACAGCTTTACTTAATGCCGTTTATGCAAAAACGGGCTTGGTGACATACCATGCACCTCACCTTGCGGCACTCGGATTTCTTAACGAGCGTGAATATACGGAAAAATACTTTTCGGAATGTATAATGAGTGACGCTTCTTTCGCTGTCACACCGTCAGTAGCTTCGCAAAGTTATACAGTCATTCAGAAAGGAAAATGTGAGGGCGAGATAATAGGAGGAAATCTTTGTACGTTGAATCTATTACAGGGTACGCCTTATATGCCTGAGATTGAAAATAGAGTATTGTTCCTTGAAGATGATAATATCATGGGCGATTACTTCGTGTGCGAATTTGACCGTAATCTGCAATCGCTTCTTCAAATCAGCGGAGCAGACACGATAAGAGGAATCGTGTTCGGCAGATTTGATGAAAGCTGCAAAATGACCGAAGATATTGTAAAAGCAATCGTCAAGGACAAAGTATCTCCTGACATTCCAATTGTATTTGGTGTAGATTTCGGTCATGTATTTCCGATGTTCTCTTTTCCTATCGGTGGAAGAGTTCGTTTATCGGTAAATAATAGCATTGACCTTAAAATCATAGAGCATTAAATTCTGATTTATTGTATAAAATTAAAAATAACCTTGACTATATGTAAAAAAAAGGTTATAATATAAGTACCGCAAATTTGACGATTTTAATAAAGGAGTTTTTTTAAATGAGCGAAAATTGTAACCCTGAATCATGTTCAAGCTGTCCGAGCGCAGGCAATTGCAGCAGCAAACCGCAGAGCTTCCTCGAACAGCCAAACAAATTAAGCAGAATCGGTAAGGTTATCGGTGTTGTCAGCGGTAAGGGCGGTGTAGGCAAAACTATGGTTTCTTCACTCCTTGCCGTTTCAATGCAGAGAATGGGTAAGAATGTCGGCATACTCGATGCTGATATCACAGGTCCTTCCGTCCCGAAGGCTTTCGGCATACACAACAAGGCAGAGGCAAGCGACCTCGGAATCTTCCCGCAGAAAAGCAAAATGGGCATTGATGTAATGTCCCTGAACCTGCTTGTTGAGAACGAGACTGACCCCGTTGTATGGAGAGGTCCTGTTATCGCAGGCGTTGTAAAACAGTTCTGGACAGACGTTATCTGGAAAGATGTTGATTATCTTTTTGTCGATATGCCCCCCGGAACAGGTGATGTTCCGCTTACTGTATTCCAGTCTTTCCCCGTTGACGGAATAGTTATAGTGACTTCTCCGCAGGAACTCGTTTCCATGATTGTCGAAAAAGCCGTTAAAATGGCACAGCTTATGAATATCCCGATTC
This sequence comes from Ruminococcus sp. UBA4383, assembly GCA_002389995.1. Taxonomy (GTDB): domain Bacteria; phylum Bacillota; class Clostridia; order Oscillospirales; family Ruminococcaceae; genus Ruminococcus. The sequence continues at coordinate 17,611 of DGRR01000093.1, forward strand.
TCGGAATAATTGAGAATATGAGCTATTATGAATGTCCCGATTGCGGAAAGAAAATCAATGTTTTCGGTGACAGTCACCTCGATGAAATCGCTTCACAGTACAATATCCCCGTACTTGCAAGAATCCCGATTTGCACAGACCTCGCTAAACAGTGCGACAACGGTACAATAGAACTCTTTGAGGGCGAATGGCTTAACGGTGCAGCCGAAAAAATTGCACAGATGTAATTGATTAAAAAGGGCTTGTGTTTGATGCATAAGTCCTTTTTTATTATACCAAAATATTATTTGGCAGTAAAATTTCTATCTATTCTTATTTCACAAATTTTATATCGCTATTATGTGCAGAATTTATATTGATTTTTATTAAAAAATATGATATAATCGTCTGAGATGTTGTAGATTATGTCAGATAATTTTCCCTCGCAAAAGCGGGGGAAAGATTTTTTTGAGAAAGGAAATTTTAATGGATAAATCCGATGTTTTAAGAAATTATTTTGGTCACAAGTCTTTCAAGGAGGGACAGGCTGAAATTATTGACAATATTCTTTCATGCCGTGATGTCCTCGGAATCATGCCCACAGGCGCAGGAAAATCCGTGTGCTATCAAGTCCCCGCAATTATGCTTGACGGCATAACAATTGTCATATCTCCGCTGATTTCCCTTATGAAAGATCAGGTGAATGCACTGAAAGAATCAGGCGTAAATTCCGCCTTTATAAACAGTTCGCTGAATTTTTCGGAATATCAGGCATTTTTCAGAAATGCATATTCGGGAGCATATAAAATAATATATGTCGCCCCTGAAAGACTTCTGACAGAGGATTTTATTAATTTTGCGGAAAATGTAAAAATCTCCATGATAACTGTCGATGAGGCGCATTGTGTTTCACAGTGGGGACAGGATTTCAGACCAAGTTATCTCAAAATTGTGGAATTTATCAGTAAATTGTCTTACAGACCGATAATAAGTTCATTCACCGCTACCGCAACACCTGAAGTCAAAGAGGATATTTCAAAACTTCTGCGCCTTGAAAATCCTTTCATACTGACTACTACTTTCAACAGGGA
>DGRR01000073.1 GCA_002389995.1 Ruminococcus sp. UBA4383
GTACACCACACAAAGAGTCCGCCCTGCGGTTTGATATAGCTTATTTTCTTTGAGAAACCATTTTCTATATAACCGCACATGAGGTCACATTTTTTGCGGTAGATATCACGGAGTTTTTCAAAATGAGCCTGTCTGTCAACAGTGGTCATGAATCTGTGTGAAACTACCTGCGCCCACATATTTGAATGAACGTCTGAAACCTGTTTGCATACGACTATTTTCTGTATAATCGGTGCAGGGGCTGAAACAAATCCTGTACGGAATCCGCTTGAAATAATCTTTGAGAAAGTGCTTGAATAGATAACTCTGCCTTCTGTGTCCATACTCTTTATAGTGGGTACGTTTTCGCCTGCGAATCTGAGTTCGCCGTAGGGGTCATCTTCAAGGATTATGAAATCGTATTTGCGGGCAAGTTCATAGACAGCCTTTCTTTTTTCGAGAGACATAGTTCTGCCTGTGGGGTTCTGGAAATTGGGTATCAGGTAGAGCATTTTGACATTGGGCTGAACTTTGAGAGTATTTTCAAGTTTTTCGACATTAATTCCGTCGTCGTCCATATCCACTCCCACAAGGTTTACATTATATGACCTGAATGCATTAAGTGAGCCTATAAAGCTCGGTGATTCACAGATGAGAGTATCTCCCTCATTGAGCAGTACCTTACATGAAAGTTCATTAGCCTGCTGACCGCCTGATGTAACGATAAGCTCATCAAATTCCTTATGGAAACAGCCTTTTGAGGCAAGCCATTCCTTAAGGAAATCACGCAGAGGCGTATAACCTTCGGTGACGCTGTACTGTAAGGCGAGAATGGGGTCATCTCTGAGGAGTTCCGCTGAAATTTCGGCTATTCTCTCTTTCGGGAAAGCTTCGGGAGCGGGATTTCCTGCGGCAAATGAAATAACCTCAGGGTCTGCTGTAAATTTAAGTATTTCCCTTATAGCAGAAGCTTGGAGCTTGCTAACCTTATCGGAAAATTTATATTCCATTTTAAAAAACCAGCCTTTCATTTAATTTGCAATAAGCCTATCATATATTATAACACATATTTTTGATTTGTGCAACATATATTTTTATTAAAAACACGAAAAAATCAAAATTTTTCTGATTTTTCCAAAAAAACTGGGGGGACATATGAAAAAACAGAATTTCCTCAAAGGCTCAATTATCCTTATGCTGTCGGCTGTAATTGCAAAAGCTCTCGGTGCATTGTTCAAAATACCGCTTACAAATATACTCGGCGGTGTGGGAATGAGTTATTTCAGCAGTGCATACAGTCTGTTTATGCCTTTGTATGCACTGACTACAACGGGGCTTTCCTCGGCAGTCGCAAGAATGACAGCTAAAAATATAACTCTCGGTATGTATAAAAATATAAGAAAAATACGTCTTACTGCACATATAATATTTTCATCGGTGGGACTGGCAGGCAGTACGGTTATATTTTTCCTTGCAAAACCTTTCAGCGCATATTCCGCAGGAAATCCTGACGGCTGGCTTGCAGCGGCTATGATTTCGCCTGCGGTGCTTTTCGGCTGTATTACAGCAGTTGAGCGTGGATATTACGAGGGTATGAGCAATATGTATCCTACGGCATTATCGCAGGCGGCTGAGGGAATCGTAAAAGTTACGGCAGGGCTGTGGCTGTGCGGATACGTTTCGCAGAACAGCAGTTATTTCCTTGAATTTTTCCCTGATATACATGATGTCCGTGCATTGTCTGCGGCGGCTGGAATACTTGGGGTGACGCTTTCATCACTGGGAGCGGTTATATTTTTTCTTATACTGTCAGTTTTCAGAATAAAAACTCCCACGGTTAAAAATGATAAAGTTCTGACTTTCCGTGAAATATCCCATGAACTTATTAAAAATGCCCTCCCCACGGGTATAAGTGCAGTCGTTACAAATCTCACCGCCCTGATAGATATGTGGACTGTTATCGGCTGTATTTCGGGATATTCATATAATAATATCCCTGTCGGAATATCAGAAGAAGAATTTCCGCAGTTTGTCTATGGTTCATTTGCAGGAATCGCCCTGACTGTATTCAATCTTGTCCCCTCAGTCACGAATATGCTTGGAAAAGGCATACTTCCCGTAATTACTCAGGCTTGGGAAAATCATGACAGTAAATCACTCAATTCAAACACATCTCAGGCACTTTTTACAGCGTCTTTCATAGCTGTACCATGTGCTGTGGGAATGGGTATATTATCGGAACAGATACTTGATTTTTTATTTTCCCGTCAGGCTGATGAAGCGGATTTATGCGTAGTACCGCTGAAAATTCTTATGTTCGGAATGGTCTGTCTCTGTCTTTCGTTTCCTGTTTTCAGTATGCTTCAGGCAATAGGAAAAGCGGCAGTCCCCATGAAAATAATGCTCATAGGCACTGCCGTAAAACTTACAGGAAATCTTTTATTAATCCCGCTCATGGGAATAAACGGGGCGGCTCTTTCAACATCTGTCTGCTATGCTGTCATACTTATAGTATCGGCACTTATATATTTCAGAACCGCAGATATACATATTGAAACATCACCGTTTATATCTGTTTTGTATTCGGGAATAATGTGTGGAGGTGCGGCATGGCTTGCGGAGGATATCGCATCAAAAAACAATGCCTCTCCCCTGATAACCATAATTATTTCGGCAATATCAGGCGGAGGATTTTACATAATATCAATTCTGCTTTCAAACGGAAAACATACAAAATTTCTGCCTGCAAGGAATTAAATCCTGTGACAGCCTCCGTTATGGGTATAGGCGCAGTTTTCCCTTAAATTACAGCCTGCACAGCCTTTTTTAACTTCATTGGAGGGCGGATTTTCGGATATGCCTATTATAGCCGTCACGGATTTTGACGGTATAAGCAGAAAATTATCCGTAACTGTAAGACCTATTCTTCTCTGTGCATTGAGAGATGTTATAAAATCTTTCTGCGATGATATTGGCAAATCCCCATAGCCTGCACTGAAACGCCATGTCCTGTACGGTGCATTTATTTTACTGAATATTTCTTCCTCTATCTTGTCGCATAGTTGTTCTATTGCTGTACTGCAAAGGCAGTCTACTGCAAGGGATTCCGCCATATTTGTGACAGCAGTCTGACGTATAAGCTTATCAGCCTCCGCTGAAACAGTTGCGGCAAATATTACAGCCTTTGTACAGCCTTTGAGATGTTTTTTTATGTCATTACCTCTGAGAGTATTTTCCATTACGGATAATCTGACACCATTTTCTGTAAATTCGATATCTGATTCACGGTAGACGTAATTCGGTCTTAATTTTTCTCTGACTATTGGTTCATATTTATCGAGTATATCATTTACAGACTTGTCGGGCTGACCTTTTACGCCCATATATCTTGCGGCTTCGGATTTTGAAAGCATATCCAGTTTTATCATACATTAATTATACCCTTTACAGCATCACTTATTTTTCTTGCCACATAGGGATTATTCATAGTATACAGATGTATACCTTCCGCACCGCCTGCGAGGAGGTCAACAATCTGGTCTATTGCATAGGCAATTCCAGCATCTCTGAGTGCTTCGGGGTTATGTTCATATTTCTGCATTATCTTTACGAATTTATGCGGCAGGCTTGCACCGCAGGTTGTTACCATTCTTTCAATCTGTCTTTTATTTACAACGGGCATAATCCCCGCTTCAATCGGAACATTTATTCCTGAACATACAGCTTTTTCCCTGAAATAATAAAAATATGAATTGTCAAAGAAAAGCTGTGATATTAAATGGTCTGCACCTGCATTTACTTTTATTTTAAGGTTGTCGATATCTCTTTCAAGGCTTTCCGCATCGGGGTGACCCTCAGGATAACAGGCAGCGGCTATATCAAATTCTCCTTTGCTGTTTATATATTCTATCAGGTCGCTTGCGTGGAGAAAATCTTTTTTCGGAGGTATTTCGGGGTTTATATCCCCTCTCAGTGCGAGAATGTTTTCAATGCCTCTATTTTGTATTTCTGAAAGAGTTCCTGATATTTCATCTTTTGTATAGTTTATGCATGGGAGATGTATCATAGGTGTTATGCCGTATTCCTTAACTTTTGAAGCGAGGTCAAGGGCAAGTGCATTGTTGCTGCTTCCGCCCGCACTGAATGTCACGCTTATAAAGTCGGGATTAAGTTCACGCAGTTCATCAATTGTATCATAGATGACATCTATTGTGCTTGTTTTCTTGGGCGGAAAAACTTCAAAGGAAAAAACCGTCTTTTTTTCAAATAAATCTCTGATTTTCATAAAATTACCCCCATTAGTCAATTGACCAGTCTATCTCGTCAATTCCATTATTTCTTAAAAATTCATTGGCTTGTGAAAAATGTCTGCACCCGAAAAATCCGTTATACGCTGAAAGCGGACTTGGGTGTGCTGATTTGAGAATACAATGCTGTTTGCCGGTTATAAATTTTGACTTTGCCTTTGCATCTCCTCCCCATAACATGAAAACTATCGGTTTTTCGTGCAGATTGAGAAGTTTTATGACATCTGTGGTAAATTCTTCCCAGCCGATATTTCTGTGACTTCTCGCCTGTCCTGCCCTGACTGTGAGGACGGAATTTAACAATAATACTCCGTTCTGCGCCCATTTTGTCAAATCTCCGTGTTTGCCCATATTGTTTATTCCCACATCTGCATATATCTCCTTGAATATATTGACAAGTGAGGGCGGAGGTGCTACGCCTTTCTGCACTGAAAAGCTCAGTCCGTGTGCCTGACCTTCACCGTGATAGGGGTCTTGTCCGATTATCACACATTTCACATTTTCATATGAAGTATATTTGAACGCATTGAAAATGTCATACATTCCGGGAAATATGCGCTGTGTTCTGTACTCATTTATGAGGGTCTGTCTTAATTTGAGATAATACTCCTTTTTAAATTCGTCTTTGAGAAGTTCGTCCCAGTCATTTCCAAAATTTACCATAATTGCTCCTTTTCATATAGATTTTATATGTAAACTATATTGCAAATCGGGCGACACCTGCCGCCCATTGTATTAACTGTTGTATACAATATCTTCGTAATACTTGAATTTTACAAGCTTATTTCTTCTGTATGTAAGAGAACCCTGCTGATTGAAGGGTATTTTTTCATAAGCATCTCTTGAACATTCAATTTTGACTTTTTTTCCTTTTCTTGTTATGAATACAAGTTCATAGTATTCATCGACAAGTCTTGTCTGACCTGTGCTTTCTATTATTCTCAGGCGGTCGTCACTTTTCTGTATAAGAGTAGCCATTTCGACGATTGCTTCTGATGAAGTTCTGCGCTGTTCGTTTTCATAGGACTGAACCTGCATATTACGGAACCGTCTTACATTTTCCCTGTCATCGGGACTTACATCGACGGGCTGTTCGGTATTGCCCTCTCTGCGTTTTTTTGCACGGGAATACTTGTCTTCCTGTTCTTTATTTTCGAGAAATTTTGTGATATACCGCATAAACCTGCTGTTTCCGCTGAAAAACAATATAATAAGTATAAGGACTATGGCGATTCCGCCGAGGACTATCAATAAATTATGAAGCTGGGGTGTCATCTGAACTTCCCTTTCCGTATATCATATTTATAAAAAAGTTCAAATCGCCTGTACCTGAACTTATTTCGCTGAGTTCAAAACTCTCTTTCATACAAACTCCTCCATTAAAATCGTCAAATTTGTGCATTTTTAATCTTGTGCTTCCGTTCACTGCACTATATTTTCTTCAATATCAGCACAAAGGCGCAATTTCTCCTTTAAAAAAATACCACTTTATTATTATAGTATATTTTTTTGAAATTTGCAAGATATAATTGCAAATTTCCTTTATTTATGTTATAATATTGTTAAAAATAATGGAGGTTTATATGCAAAAAATACTCGGATATATGCGAAAAGCCATTAAAGAATACAATTTAATCAAAAACGGTGATAAAATTGCTGTCGGAATTTCGGGCGGAAAAGACAGTCTTGTGCTTCTTTACGGTCTTGCACTCCTGAAAAAATTTATCGGAATAGATTATGACGTAATCGGTCTGACTATCGACCCGAATTTCAACGGAATAAGCGGAGATTATTCGGCTGTTTCGGAATTTTGCCAAAATATCGGCGTGGAATACCATATAATTCCCACTCAGATTGCGGAAATAGTTTTTGATGTAAGAAAAGAATCCAATCCATGCAGTCTGTGTTCACGAATGAGGAGGGGTGCGCTCCAAAATTCTGCCGAAGAACTCGGCTGTAATAAAATCGCACTCGGTCATAATAAAGATGATGCAATTGAAACTTTTATAATGAATCTTTTCAATGAAGGGCGCATCGGTTGTTTTTCTCCTGTTTCATACATGGAGGACAGGAATATGCATATTATCAGACCGCTTATTTTTGCCCCTGAAAAAGATATCCGCCGTGCTGTAAGAAAAAATAATATTCAGATTGTAAAATCTGCCTGTCCTGCTGACGGTCACACAAACAGACAGAAAACCAAAGAATTTCTTATCGAATCCGAAAGAAATGACCACGGATTCAAAGACCGTATATTCGGAGCTTTGAAACGTTCAGGAATTGACGGCTGGTAAAAATAAAAAACTCTCCTTTCGGAGAGTTTTTTATTTATGAAGAATAATTAGTCTTCTTTCTTCTTGAGGATAAATGCAGTACCGATTGCAATTGCAAGACCTGTTGCTGCAACGCCTACACCTGCAACACCTGTCTTAGGTGAGCTGCCTGAGCTGCCTGAGCTGCTTGTAGTTGAGCCTGACTTGCTGCCTGAGCTTGTGCTTGTCTTGCTGCTTGAGCTGCTTGAACTGCTGTTCTTGCCTGTTACAGGATTTGTTGATGAAGAAGAAGATACTGTTGTATCTGTGCTACCTGTTACAGTCGTATCAGTGCTACCTGTTGTTGTAGAAGTTATACCTGAACCCTCAGTTGTAGTAGTTGTAGTAGTTGAAGCACCTGTTGTTGTTGAAGTTGTAGTAGAAGTTGTAGTAGAAGTTGTTGTTGTAGTTGTAGTAGTTGTAGTAGTAGTTGTTGTTGTAGTTGTAGTTGTAGTAGTTGTTGTAGTAGTTGTCTCCTCTTCAGGTAAGATATAGATGTAACCGTCATATTCTGTGTCATAAATCGGGTTTCTATCAGCAGGATCTGTTGCACCTTCGAGGTTGTGATGATCTTCGTTGTAGATACCCTGTGTGAAAGCGTAAGCTTCCATATCTAACTTAAGCTGATCCATATCACGGAAGAGGTCAGCAACTCCGCCAACTGACTTATAAACGATATCAATGGGGAATACATCGCCTGCTTCTACATCAGTGGGAAGAGATACTGTAACATTCCAGAGGTCTCCGTCATAACCATTGTTCTGATCGCTTCCTGTTGTAACGAAGAAACCCTTCATGCCTGCTGTCTTTCCGGAATTTGAAACACTTCCCGAGTGAGCAGGATAATCAGCAGCGTTTGCACCATCATCTTTCCACATGGACTGTGCGAGAGATTCAGCCGCACTACCTTTTTTAACCATCTCATTACCACGATTATCGAGAGCAAGGTTAAGTCTTTCATCGTAGTAAATGTGAATACCTGTTGAGCAGTACTCTGAATCAGCACCCTCTACATTGATTGACCATGTTACCTTACCATCTTCTTCAGCAATGATTCTCTTTGCTTCATCGAGAGTAAGTGTTATTTTACTTGCTGTAATTGTAGGCTTAACTGAAGCACCTGCAACATCAATATCGCCTACCGGATATGAATCTGCAAAAGCAGTAACAGAAGTTGCTGAAACAGCCACAGCTGTCATAGCAATAGCAGAAAAAACCTTTTTTAAAGAATCCTTCTTCATTTTAGTTAATTTCCTTTCAGATAATTTAATTTTATAATGCAGTCTGCTGCCGCCTGACAGCAGACTGGTCTATGCTTTTATTTATATTCGTATGAATTAATATCAGCCGAGAATAGTTCTCAATTTTTCTTCTCTTCCGATAATAACCAAATTCCATATGTCAGCATCTGTATAGCTTGCATAATTACCTGATGAACGATATGAGTAGTAGGCAAGTATGTAGCTTGCATCAGACGCATTTATTACTCTTGCAGGTTTGAGAATAGTCCAGTTAAGAGGAGAATAAACATCTTCAGTAACATCTACAAGGAAACCTGCAAAATCGTCAAGTCCGGGATTCTCGTCAACAAGCTTACAACTTGCGGGAGCGATTCTTGCAGCATTACGCTCCTGTTCAGAATGTGCAGTAGAAAGTTTTGAGAAATAAGCAAGTACTGCTGATGCATCAGTTGCATCAACTTTCATATCAAAGTTTGCATCACCCTTGACACCTATGAACACTTTAAAGCTTACAGGGCTGCCGTCTTTATATGTAAGCAGATTGCCGTTGTAATAAACCTGTACTTCATAGTAGAAATCATTAACTGTGTAAGACTGCAATGCATTCTTTCCTCTGAATGCGCCTGCGGGATTATCTGAACCGCTCTTTACTTCCTTGAATGTTACAAGTGAAGTATCTATCTGTACAGGGTCGCTTTCAACGCCTTCTGCATCTACATCTACAATACTGATTGTATCCTCAACATGACCTATATCAAAAGGTCTTGTATCGTGGCTGAAGTAAAAACCACCAACAGTTGTAGGCTCACCTACTGCATATACGCCGGGTGAAACAACACCTGTTTCAGTTGTTGTTTCTGATGTGCTTGTTTCTGTTGAACCTGTATCGGTTGTATCAGATGTGCTTGTTTCTGTTGAACCTGTATCGGTTGTATCAGATGTGCTTGTTTCTGTTGAACCTGTATCGGTTGTATCAGATGTGCTTGTTTCTGTTGAACCTGTATCAGTTGTATCAGATGTGCTTGTTTCTGTTGAACCTGTATCGGTTGTATCAGATGTGCTTGTTTCTGTTGAACCTGTATTGGTTGTATCAGATGTGCTTGTTTCTGTTGAACCTGTATCTGTTGTATCAGATGTGCTTGTTTCTGTTGAACCTGTAT
>DGRR01000019.1 GCA_002389995.1 Ruminococcus sp. UBA4383
AGCTTTGAAATGTGGACAAGTCCGTCCATACCCGGAACTATTTCAACAAATGCACCGAAATCCATAATGCGGACAACCTTGCCTCTGTAAATTGCGCCTACTTCCGGACCGTTGGCGATAGTTTCAACAATCTGGAGAGCCTTTTTGGTGTTGTCTCCGTCAATACCGCTGATAAATACATTTCCGTCATCGCTTATATCAATTTTAACATCGCAGTCAGCAGAAATTTTCTGGATAACCTTACCGCCCTGACCGATAACTTCTCTTATTTTGTCAACGGGAACTTTTGTCTGGAGCATTTTGGGAGCATATTTATTAACGCTTTTTCTCGGCTCAGGGATAGCTTTCAGCATGATTTCATCGAGGATATAAATGCGGGCTTTTCTTGTCTTTTCAAAGGCTTCCTTGATGATAGCGGGAGTAAGACCGTCAACCTTGATATCCACCTGAATTGCTGTGATACCCTTATGAGTACCGCCTACCTTGAAATCCATGTCGCCGAAAAAGTCTTCAAGACCCTGAATATCTACCATTGTCATGAAGTCGTCACTGTCGGGGAGAGTGATAAGTCCGCATGAAATACCTGCAACGGGAGCTTTTATCGGAACGCCTGCGTCCATGAGTGCGAGTGTAGAACCGCAGATACTTCCCTGTGATGTTGAACCGTTTGAAGAAAGTACCTCTGATACAAGTCTGAGTGCATAGGGGAACTCGTCAACAGACGGAATAACAGGTGCAAGCGCACGTTCAGCAAGCGCACCGTGACCAATTTCACGTCTGCCGGGACCTCTGCTGGGCTTTGTTTCACCTACTGAATAGCTGGGGAAATTGTACTGGTGCATATATCTCTTTGATTCTTCTTCATCAAGACCGTCAATTTTCTGTGCATCGCTTACAGGACCGAGAGTAGCGATAGTGAGAACCTGTGTCTGACCTCTTGTGAAAAGTCCTGAGCCGTGAACTCTTGGGAGAACGCCTACTTCTGCGGCAAGGGGACGGATTTCGTCAATACCTCTGCCGTCAACACGTTTGCCTTCATAGAGCCATGCACGGACGATTTTTTTCTGGAGTTTATAGATACACTCGTCAATCATAGCGATTTTTTCGGGATAAGTTTCATCGAACTTAGCGTGAATATCATCTATAATCGGGGCAAGTCTTTCATCACGGACAGTCTTGTCATTTGTATCGAGGGCGAATTTAACACGTTCAGCGGCAAATTCCTCGACAGCATCGAACATATCGTGGTCAACTTCCTGAGATTCAAATTCAAACTTGGGTTTTCCGATTTGTTTCTGTATATCGCTGATAAAAGCTACCATTTTCTTTATTTCCTCGTGACCTGTGAGGATAGCTTCGAGCATAGTATCTTCGGGGACTTCGTTTGCACCTGCCTCAATCATGACAATTTTCTCGGCAGTACCTGCAACTGTAAGAACGAGGTCGGTTTTAGCTCTCTGTTCGAGAGTGGGGTTGAGTACAATCTGACCGTCAACAAGACCTACGTTTATACCTGCAACAGGACCGTTCCACGGAATATCAGAAATTGATATAGCGATAGAAGTAGCAATCATTCCTGCGATTTCGGGGGAATTGTCGGGTTCAACAGCAAGGACTGTCATAACTACGGAAACATCGTTTCTCATATCCTTCGGGAAAAGAGGTCTGATAGGTCTGTCAACGCATCTTGAAGTGAGTATGGCTTTTTCGGAAGGTTTACCCTCTCTTTTGGTGAAAGAGCCGGGGATTTTGCCTACTGCGTACATTCTCTCCTCGTAGTCAACGGAAAGCGGGAAGAAATCAACGCCTTCTCTTGGCTTTGCGCTTGCGGTAACATTAGCCATAACGACAGTTTCGCCGTATCTTACCCAGCAAGAGCCGTTGGAAAGACCGCAGGTTTTGCCTGTTTCGACAACGAGGGGTCTGCCTGCGTATGTGGTTTCAAAAGTTCTGTAATTTTCAAACATCTGATAATGCCTCCATTGGAAATATTCTGATGTCTACAGGAGATTTCAGTTAAGAAGTTAAAGGCAAAAGATAAACGCATTTAATTTTATCGCTTGCCTTTGACTTCCAACATCGAAATCTCCGCATAGACGTAAAGGCAGAGGGGCATGAACCCCGTCTGCCTTGTTATGCGTATTGTTATTACTTACGGAGACCGAGCTTTTCAACGACAGCACGGTATCTGTTTATGTCCTTCTTTTTGAGATAAGCGAGAAGGTTACGTCTGTGACCTACCATTTTGAGGAGTCCTCTTCTTGAATGGTGGTCATTCTTGTGTTCCTTGAGGTGAGTGGTAAGGTCATTGATTCTCTTTGTAAGAATAGCAATCTGAACCTCAGGGGAACCTGTATCGTTTTCGTGTGTTTTGTTAGCCTCGATAATGGCTGTTTTTTCTTCTTTCAGTAACATTGAAAGCACCTCTTGATTATAATATTCCGCTGACACAGACGAGGGTGAAAAACGAGGTCTGACCCATGTCCGAGTGAACGGTAAAACTATTATATCACATCATCGGGACTTTGTAAAGGGTTTTTTGAAAATTTTTCTGATAATTCAAAAATTTAATATTCAGGCTTTTTCGGGGAGAGAAGTTATAACGCCTGCATCATATTTCTGTATGGAAGCGGCATCTTTACCTGTAACGCCTTCCGAGCCGTCAACATCGGCATTTTTCTTAGCCTGTTCTTCGAGCGGATACTTTGTTGAGTTAGCGACATACTGGAGAATCCTTACAGCATCGGATATGCTTACTTTTCCGTCAAGGTTTGCATCACCTGCGAGGTAACTGCCGTCAGGAGTTTCTTCTGAAACAGTGGTAGTAGTTGTTACTGTTGAGTCTTTCTTTTCGGTAGTGGTAGTAGTAGTATCCTTGGGGGTATCGGCATCTATGGGTTTACCGTTTGCGATTGTTCCGCCGTCGAGGTTGCTTCCCTCTGTTGACGCATAGCTTGAATAAAATTCATTGAGGGAAAGACCTGTGCCGTTTATGCCGAGAGGAATCTGGTGGTCAAGACCTATATACTTGCCTGTTTTCTGAGTCTGCCAGAGAGATTCCTCAAAGAGTGCATATTTATCTTCTTCCCATACGATAGTAGTTCCGTTTGATTTGTCGGAAACATCATTTATGCTGTAAGAGAAACTCTTCCAGAGTCCGCCTGTATCGCCTGAGTTTGTATTAAGACACCAGAAAGTATGGTTGATATGGTTGTTAATCATATAGTCACGGAGAAGTGTCATCCATTTGAGGTTTGCGGGGTCGTTCATATGTCCGCCCCATTCACCGATTAATTCGGGAGCGATGTCCTCTGCATTGATATATGCCCATGTATCGTACCAGTA
>DGRR01000122.1:0-4646 GCA_002389995.1 Ruminococcus sp. UBA4383
AAATTTTCAGAAACCCCTTGACAAATTGAAATTTATCGTGTATAATTTAATTGTACTCAATCGAATTGAGTTAAATCAAATCTGAAGGGAAGTTTTATTTATGAGCATCTATGATATCAAGGTTAAGGACGCAAACGGAAACGACGTATCACTCTCAGAATACAAGGGCAAGGTTCTCCTTATCGTAAATACCGCCACAGGCTGCGGATTTACTCCACAGTATGACGGTTTGCAGGATTTGTACGAAAAATATCAGGAAAAAGGCTTTGAAATCCTTGACTTCCCCTGCAACCAGTTCGGCAACCAGGCTCCCGGCACTCAGGAGGAAATCGCAAGCTTTTGCAGTTCAAGATATGGCATAACTTTCAGACAGTTCGCTAAAATAGAGGTAAACGGAAAAAATCAGTCCCCCCTTTACAAATTCCTCAAAGAACAGAAAGGCGGCGTACTCGGTGACAATATAAAATGGAACTTCACAAAATTTCTCGTTGACCGTGACGGAAATGTTATCGAACGTTTCGCCCCTACGGTTACTCCCGAAAAAATTGACAAAAATATTGAGGAGGTATTATAATGAATTATACTTATAAAACTCAGATGGTATGCGCTCAGGAAATCAGTTTCCATATTGACGGAAATGTCATAACGGATATATCATTCTACGGCGGCTGTAACGGCAATTTAAAGGCTATTTCCAAACTCGTTGACGGCTGGACTGTTGAACAGATTGAGGAAAAACTCAAAGGCAATACCTGCGGCAGACGACCCACTTCATGCGCTGACCAGCTCTGTCTCGCTGTAAGAGAGGCTTACGAAAAATCCAAAACTGCCTGATTAAAGGAATCTGACGAAAAGTCAAGGCTTCATGGACGGCATTCCCCCATTCAGAATATCAGGGGGCTTGGGGGATAAGCCGCCCCCTTGACTTGGGAGTGAACGTAGTGTCAGCGAAGTGAACGAAAAGTCAAGGTTCAAAAGGGCGGCGTTCCCCCATTAAAAATAGGAGATGTTTTCATGTGTGATAATTATGATGCTCTTAAACTTAAAAATCAACTCTGCTTTCCGCTTTATGCCTGTTCAAGGGAAATAATAAAAAAATACCGCCCCTTTCTCGACGAAATCGACCTCACATATACCCAGTACATCACTATGATGGTTTTATGGGAGAATAAAAAAATAAGCATAAAGGATATGGGAAAAAAATTATTCCTCGACTCAGGCACTCTCACTCCCGTACTGAAAAGCCTCGAAAGCAAAGGTTTCATAACCCGTTACAGAAGCAGGGAAGATGAACGTGTGCTTATTGCCGAAATAACTCAGGAGGGCGAAAACCTTAAAGAAAAAGCCCTGCATATCCCCGAAAAAATCGGTAACTGCTCAAAACTTACAGCGAAAGAAGCTCAGTTTCTTTATAGAATATTGTATAAAATGCTCGGTGAATAAAAAATGCGTGGCTTTTAAGTCACGCATTTTTGTTATCATATTGTAATTGACATTATCAAAATACTGCTGTATAATAATTTCGTAGATGATTATGAATTATTGGAGTGATAAAATGAAAAATCATATCTGCGAACACTGCGGGGCAATAGTAAAGGGTGATGTGTGCGATTACTGCGGCTGTCCTGTCGATAATCCTGCTCCCAAAATCCCAAAGCCCGAAAAAACTCCGAAAAATAACGATGACTCAGGGAAAAATATAAAAATAGCAATAATTGCTGCCGTTTCATTTGCATTCCTGATAACTTTGATGTCTGTCATAAGTATCACAAAATCAGCGAATAATACCAATTCAACGGTCACAAGCTCAAAAACTTCCTCGAAAAACAATACATACAGTTTTGAACTTTCAACCGATGAAATGCCGAAAATAGAAGTCCCTGACATACAGATACCGCAAATCGAAAAGCCTGTCTTTTCAAAATCCGACATAAACAATGCAACAGGAATTTATCCTGCGGGTGTATATCAGATAGGCGTTGACATTCCCGAAGGGAAATATCTGCTTATATCAGATATGCTTGACGAAACAGGTTCTTTTCCATACGGCATATATACCGACCCTGAGGCGGAAGATGAAGTATATTTTTCATGGGAACAGTTTTCATCTTATGTTGTGATTGAGGGTGACGGATATGTAAGTTTTACATGGGCAACTGCATACAGCCTTGAAAATACAGAGGTAAAAAATGACCCCTTTTCACGTTCGGGAACTTTTCTTGTGGGACGTGACCTTCCCGCAGGTACTTATGAAATCATTTCGACAAATAATGACGGCTATGCTTATTATTCCGTATATTCGGATATTTACAAGACAAGCAAGAATGTTATTATAAGCGGCGAGATTTCCGAAGATACGGGTTCAAAGGAAATAACCGTTGAGGACGGACAATATCTCAATCTTATATGGGCAAAACTCAAAAAATAAAAGTCGGGATATTCCCGACTTTTTATTATGCATCTCTGATTAAATCCTTTATAACTTCCCCTGCAATTACAAGTCCTGCAACAGACGGCACAAAGGCATTTGACCCCGGAATACTGCGTCTGCCGACAACTTTTTCGTTTGTGATTCCTTTTGGTGCGAGAGGTTTTTCCTTTGAATAGACTACTTTGAGATGTTTCACGTTTCTTTTTTTCATTTCATGGCGCATAACCTTTGCAAGGGGACACATTTCAGTTTTATAGATATCAGCGACTTCAAAAGCTGTGGGGTCAGTTTTGTTGCCTGCTCCCATGGAACTGATGACGGGAGTATCAGCCTTTTTTGCCTGCATAATTATTTCTATCTTCCCTGTTACGGTATCAATTGCATCTATAACATAGTCATACTGTGAAAAATCAAAGAGATGTGAAGTATCGGGCATAAAAAAAGTCTTGTATGTATTTACTTTACATTCGGGGTTTATATCGAGTATACGTTCTTTCATGACATCGACCTTATATTTTCCGACAGTGCTGTGCAGGGCAATAATCTGGCGGTTTATATTTGTAATGCTTACAGTGTCATTGTCTATAAGGTCAAGAACTCCGATTCCTGAACGTGCAAGGGCTTCTGCGGCATAGCCTCCGACTCCGCCTGTTCCGAAAACTGCAACTCTTGACAGCCTGAGAATATCCATAGCTTCTTTTCCAAATATTAATTCTGTCCTTGAAAATATATCCATAAAAATCCTTTCTGTTAAAACACGAATATCTCCCCCGTTTCGGACGAGGGAGATTTTTTTTACTTATAATTTGGTATTTTTTTGATAACAAGTTCATAGACGGCAACGGAACTTATAATTCCCATAACGCTCTGAGCGATATTTCCTGCCGTACCTATAAGCACATAACTCCATGAATGATAGATTATGACTTCAAACATTGTATATCCGAAAACCATTATCAGTTCAGCCGCAGATGCCGCAATTATTCTCGAAACGGTATTGCTGAAACGCTTTTTTACTGCCCTGAATGTGAAAAATGATGCAGCCGCCATTAAAGACTTGATGATGAGTGTAACGGGCGCATACATGGTATATCCCGAAATGATATCCGCAAGCGATGAGCCGATTCCTGCGGCTGCCGCACCGTATAGAGGTCCTAATATCCAGCCTGCTATATTTACAACACAGTCACCGAGATTGACATATCCCTTAGTAGGAGTGGGAATCTGTATCATAATGGTGGCGACTGCCGTAAATGCCGCAAGAAGGGCGGAAAGCGTCATCATTTTTATTTTACTGTGGTTTTTTTCGTTCATTCAGAACACCTCTGGATTATTATTATTTTACTGCGTCAAATCCTTTGCTGAGGTCTGCGATTATATCGTCAATATGCTCTGTTCCTATTGAAAGTCTTACGGTGTTGGGTTTGATTCCTGCGGAGAGGAGTTCCTCCTCGCTCATCTGTGAATGAGTAGTTGATGCAGGGTGAATGACAAGCGATTTAACGTCTGCAACATTCGCAAGGAGTGAGAAAAGTTCAAGGCTTTCAGTGAATTTCTTAGCTTTTTCAGCATCGCCCTTTATCTCGAATGTGAATATTGAAGCCGCACCGTTCGGGAAGTATTTGTCATAGAGAGCCTTCTGATTTCCTGTTGAAAGTGAAGGGTGATTGACCTTTTCAACCTGCGGGTGACTGTTAAGAAATTCAACTACTTTCAGAGCATTTTCAACATGGCGTTCAAGTCTCAGCGAGAGTGTTTCAAGTCCCTGTAAAAGCAGGAATGAATTGAAAGGCGAAATAGTTGCGCCCTGATCTCTCATGAGAGTTGTGCGTATCTTCATTACAAATGCGATATTTCCGCAAGCCTGAGTAAATACTACTCCGTGATATGAAGGATTAGGCTGTGAAAGTGTGGGGAATTTATCGTTCTGCGCCCAGTCAAAATGACCTCCGTCAACGATTACACCGCCCATTACAGTACCGTGACCGCCTATGAATTTGGTTGCGGAATGTACAACTATATCCGCACCGTGTTCAATGGGACGGAGAAGAAAAGGTGTTGCAAAGGTATTGTCAACTATAAGCGGAATACCGTGTTTATGTGCTATTTCTGCAATTGCTTCAATATCTATAACATCAGAGTTCGGATTTCCGAGAGTTTCCGCATAGATAAGCTTTGTATTTTCCTTTATTGCCTTCTCGAAATTCCGGGGGTC
>DGRR01000122.1:4802-7861 GCA_002389995.1 Ruminococcus sp. UBA4383
CCTGCGAGTGCTATATTCTGTACTGCATATGTTATAGCGGCTGAACCTGATGCAGTTGCAAGTGCGGCAGCACCGCCTTCAAGTGCAGCGATTCTCTTTTCAAAAACGTCGGAAGTGGGGTTCATAAGTCTTGTATAGATATTTCCGCCCTCGGTAAGACCGAATCTTCCTGCGGCAGTAGCGGAATCCTTGAAAACATAAGAAGTTGTTGCATAAATCGGGACAGCTCTTGCATCTGTTGCGGGGTCGGGATTTTCCTGTCCTGCGTGTACCTGAATAGTTTCAAATTTGTAATTGCTCATACATCATCATTCCTTTAAAAAAATTGTTATTGTTTTCTGTGATGAATATATGATAGCATTCTTTTCCTACTTTGTCAATAGGATAAATAAACTTTCTTAGAATTGCAGAAGAATTTTCGTGACAATAAATATTTTTTAAATATAATAGTTGAAAATTATCACGCATAAATAAAAATTTATCTGTTCCCCGAAATATAATTTTACATTAATAATATTATTTTGTCAAGTAAATAATTTATGGTTATTTGTTGACACGACAGATAAAATAATGTATAATTATGATAATTAAATCTGAACGGAGAAGTAAAATATGGATAAATTTCGCAGACAAGCAAAAGAACTTGTCAGAAAACTTACTCTTGACGAAAAATTTAACTTCATAGCTACTCATCAGCCGCCTGCTGAAAGTATCGGCTTCAAAGAATTTTTCATAGGTACAGAAGCGGCAAGGGGATTTGTGGGCAGAAAAGATGACGAATTTTCAACAGTATTCCCTCAGCCCATAGGTCTTGCAGGAACTTTCGATACTGAACTTATGCAGAAACTCGGCGAAATCGCAGGCAGGGAATGTCGTGCATACCATAACGAAAATCCAAAAATAAGCCTTTGTTACTGGGGTCCCACTGTCGATATGGAGCGTGACCCCCGCTGGGGACGCACCGAAGAAGCCTATGGCGAAGATGTATGCCTCGCAGGTGAAATGACTAAGGCTTATACTGTCGGAATGGCTGGATATGATGAGGATTACTTCCTTACAATCCCTGCATTAAAGCATTTCTGTGCCAATAACCACGAGGAAACCCGTATGAAAGACAATGCGTATATTCCTCTGAGACTTAAATATGAATATTATTATGCCGCATTCATGAACGCTATAAAATACGGCGGTGCAAGAAGCGTCATGACCGCTTACAATGAAATAAACGGCTTGCCTGCCATGTTAAACCCCGAACTTAACGATATACTTAAAAAGGAATGGGGTATGTGGTTTGCGGTGACTGACGGAGGAGATTTCGCTCAGACTGTAACGGCTCACAAATATTTTGATTCACACGCTGAAACTCTCGCCCATGCCCTGAAAAGCGGCTGCGATATTATGACGGACGATGATGTTCTCGTCAGAAATGCCGCTGAAAAAGCCATTGAAAATAATCTCATAACCGAGGAAGAACTCGATAAAAATATCGAAAATGTAATCTATGCAAGAATCAGGCTCGGACTGCTTGACGAAAACTGCCCCTATAACAGAATATCAAAGGATATTGTCGACAATGACGAGGCAAGGGAGATAAATCTCCGTGCCGCAAGAGAACAGGTTGTCATGCTCAAAAATAATCTGCTCCCCGTAAAGAAAATAAAAGGCAGAATAGCTGTTGTAGGTGCGCTCGCAGATGAAAATTTATGCGACTGGTATACAGGAAAATTCCGTGATGCAGTTTCGGTTTATGAGGGCATAAAAAGAGCATTTCCCGAAAATAAAGTGATTCACGACAGCCTGTGGGATATAGCCTGCATAAAAGCCCCCAACGGAAAATATATCTCAGTCCATGAGGACGGCTCTGTATGCGCTGATAAAAATATCCCTGATGAAAGCTGTAAATTTGAAATCCGAAAATGGGGACAGGGTACAACAAATTTCTTTTCGGTTAAATATAAAAAGTATCTCCGCTTTGAGGATAATACCCTTAAACTCCATAACAGAACAGTTTATGACTGGTTTACTTTTGAAACATTCAATGTTTCAATATGTGAAAATGAAATCATTGAATCATATCTGCATCATCAAAGAATGAAGGCAGATGAAAACGGCAATATCTCTTTTGAAAAGAGAACAAATGTCAAAAAAGAAAACAAATTCCGTATCGAAACTCTGAGCTATGGTTTTGAAAGAGCTGAAAAAATAGCAAAGGAATGTGAATTTGTCTTTTTCTGTACGGGAAATCACCCCATGCAGAGCGCAAGAGAATGTTATGACAGAAAAAAACTTTTCTTTGATGTGCAGACGGGCAGGGGGCGTGACCTATGGTATAAAAATAAAAATACTGTCATGATACTCGTTTCAAGTTATCCGTATGCCATAAATACCGAAAACAGACTGCTCCCTGCCATACTCTATACTACCCATGCAGGCGCAAACCTCGGAACGGCTGTCGCCGAAACTATCTGCGGAAAAAATAATCCCGCAGGCAGACTGGCTATGACCTGGTATCAGTCAGAACTCGACCTCCCCGATATAACTGATTATGATATAGAAAAAAATCAGACAACTTATATGTATTTCAGGGGTGAACCGCTTTATCCTTTCGGATACGGTCTTTCATATTCCGAATTTGAATACAAAAATTTCAGCGCAGAACAGTCTGAAAATGGTCTGATATGCAGAATATCCGTCAGAAATATATCAGATACGGACGGTGATGAGGTTGTGCAGATATATTATTCCGTTCCCGATTCAAAGGTAAGCAGACCAATTAAAAAGCTTTGCACCTTCAAAAGAATACACCTTAAAGCAGGCGAAGAAAAATCTTTAACCCTCGAAATCCCTGAGCATATATTGCAGATATACGATACCCACAGCAGAAAAATGCTCACCGAAAACGGCAGATATAAACTCTTTGCAGGTTCTTCATCTGAGGATATAAGGCTTGAAACTGAAATTCAGGTAAAAGGCGAAAATATCCCCCTGAGAGATGATTCTTTTGAAGCACAGTATTTCGACAGTGCGGACGGAATAAAAATATTCCGTCTGAAAAATAT
>DGRR01000147.1 GCA_002389995.1 Ruminococcus sp. UBA4383
CTATACTGGAATTGCTGTAAAATCTGTGAATGATAACTGATTTTCCTCAAATCTATACATAACATCCTCCGAAGTGCAAGCTTTTTCATCGTTTTCCATATTTTTCCTTGCACTTATATTATATCACATCTGTACGCTTTTGTCGATATTTCGATGAATGTTTATGGCTTGAGGAGAGACTAATTATAAGTTTTATGTGCTTTCTCCACACTTCGAGGTTTAAGAACAAGTCTATTCTTTTCTATTTTACAACTGTAACATTAGAGTTGCTGAATCATTTTTAGTTTTGCGGAATCATGATAAAATAAAAACAAAACGTATCAATTTAAAATTGATACGTTTTTGTATTACCTGATACTGCATGATGCTGACATTACAGCATTTGCACCGTCAGCCGCCGCAGTTATGACCTGACGGAGATTTTTAGTGCGGACATCGCCTGCCGCAAAAAAATTTTCTGCTGATGTAATGCAGTTCTCGCCTGCAATTATATATCCGCTGCTGTCAAGGTCTGCTATTTTTTTAACGGATTCAGTGTTGGGTACTGTTCCGACAGCGACAAAAACACCGTCTGTACTGAGTATTTTTTCTTTATTATCCTGTATAATTTTGATACTGTTTACACTGTCACTGCCAAGTATCTCAACGGGTACTGCATTGAATATAATACGAATATTGGGAGCTTCTGATATTTTCTCCTGCAAACTTCTGTTTGCCCTGAATTTGTCACGCCTGTGGACAAGATATACTTTTTCTGCCAGATTTGAAAGATACAAAGCATCTTCAAGGGCGGTATCTCCTCCGCCTATGACAACCACTGTTTTCTCTGAAAAAAATGCCCCGTCACACAATGCACAATATGAAACTCCTTTGCCTGAAAATTCCTTTTCGCCTGATATATCAAGAGTTTTAGGGTGAGAACCTGCCGCATAAATTACAGCTTTTGCGTGAAAAACATTTCCGTCTGAAAGTATCACATTCCAGCCGTTTTCAGATTTTTCAAATCCTGCAACTTCGCCCTCGATAAATTCTGTTCCGAGAGATTCAGCGTGTTCACGGAATTTTTCACCAAGAGAAAATCCGTCAATTCCGTAATATCCGAGATAATTGTCAACTTTTTCGGTAAAGGCAATCTGTCCCGTACCCATGTATTCCTTTTCAATAACTGCAAAGTTCAGCCTTGCACGGCTTGCATATACTGCCGCAGAAAGTCCTGCACAGCCGCTTCCGATTATTAATATATCATACATATTATTCCTGTCCAATCACAAGTTCTTCTTTTTCAGCCTTGTCGCCCTCGATATGGAAAGAATTTAAAACAGATTCATTATTCATAAGCGAAAGTATGAGATAACTTGCACTGCTGTCATAGGCAAGCCTTTTATCTTCATCGGAAGGTCTTGACGGTGAAACAGGGTGAGAATGCCAGTTTCCGAGGGGAATAAGTCCGTTTGCTCTCATATCCTTTATTGCAGAAAGCTGTTCTTTCGGGTCAATTGTGAAATGTTCCTCCGCATGGTCTGTATTTGTGAGGATATATACTTTTTTAACTATTTTGTCATTCCCTGAAATTTCTCCCGCTATAAGTCCGCAAGCCTCGACAGGTGCTTCATTTTTAGCATGAGCAAGTATTTTTTCATAATCATTTTTACTTAAAATTATCATAATCCCACACCGTCACATTCTGCCTGTTCATAATCGATAAGTTTCGTAATAGTCGGATTGTTACCGCATACGGCGCATTTATGGGTATCTGACGGGAGCTTTACTTTTCTGAACTGCATTTTAAGTGCATCATAAGTAAGAAGATATCCCGTAAGAAGTTCTCCCACACCGAGAATATATTTCACAGTCTCCATAGCCTGCAAACTGCCGATAACTCCGCCCATAGCACCTATAACGCCCGCCTGTTTGCAGGTAGGAACTGCATCTTTCGGGGGCGGTTCTTTGAATACACAACGGTAACAGGGGGATTTATCGGGAACATATGTCATAAGCTGTCCCTGAAAACGTATGATTCCTGCGTGTGAAAACGGTTTCTTCGCCATTACGCAGGCATCATTTATCAGGAATTTTGCGGGGAAATTGTCTGTTCCGTCAATGATGAAATCGTAATCCTTTATAATATCAAGTATATTTTCACTTGTAATAAATTCATGATATGTTATAACTTTTACATCAGGATTCATAGCCTCCATAGTTTCCCTTGCGGATTCGACTTTTGGCTTGCCAACATCTTTGGTCTGATGAATTATCTGACGCTGTAAATTTGAAAGGTCTACTTCATCGGCATCTGCAATTCCGATAGTTCCGATTCCTGCGGCAGCGAGATACATAGCCGCAGGTGCGCCAAGTCCGCCTGCTCCTATTATGAGTACCTTTGCATTGAGGAGTTTTTTCTGACCCTTTGCGCCTACTTCTTTCAGTATAATATGGCGTGAATAACGCTCTATCTGTTCATTAGTAAAAGCCATTACTGACCGCCTCCCATGAAGTAAAGAAATTCTATATTATCACCTTCACTGAGTACAGTTTCTTCAAACTGGGTGTTTTCAAGAAATTCGTCGTTTACTGTAACCGTAACATATTCAGGTGTTTCAACTTTTTCATCAATGATAAGCTGGGCAACGGTAATACCGTCCCTTACTTCCTTTTTTACTCCTGCAACTGTTATATTCATCATTATCCTCCTTAAAGCACTGAACTGATAAGCTGTACTATTTCATCTTTTTTTACTGCGCCTCTTATGCGGGAGATTTCTTCTCCTTTACTGAAAAGAATAAGTGTAGGCGCAGCCTGTACGGAATATTTCTGTACAAGTGACTTTTCAAAATTTGTATTTATTTTTACTATCTTAATTTTTCCGCTGTATTCGCTTTCGAGCTGACTGAGAACGGGTGAAATTCTCTTGCACGGGATACAGCTGTCCGAATAAAAATCTGCCAGTACAGGCAAATCTGAATCAATAACTTCGGTTTTAAATTCGGCTTCACCTATTCTTTCAGGCATATCAGTCACCCACTTTCTGTACGATAAGCTGATATGTGCCGTCATCATTCTGAGAAAGGCTGAGAACCTTGTGACCTTCCTCCTTGATACTTCTTGGAACATTGTTTACGGGTTCACCGTCATTGAGCCTTATTGAAAGAATATCACCGTCATCGAGTTCTTCAAGGGCTATTTTTGGGTAGTGCAACAAAAGAG
>DGRR01000100.1 GCA_002389995.1 Ruminococcus sp. UBA4383
AAGCGCAGATTTGACGATTCTAAATAAGGAGAAATTATGAAGTATAAACAGGGAAATTTTATTATAGCTAATAAATGTGCTATCGCAAAGGAAATATACAGCTTTGAAATATTATGCCCCGAAATTGCAGAAATTGCCTGTGCAGGACAGTTTGTCCATATCAGGGCTGAGGGCTTTACTTTGAGGCGACCTATTTCAATTTGCGGTATAGATAAAAATAAAGGCACTCTGCGCATTGTATTTGAAGTGCGTGGAGAGGGTACAGAAAAAATATCTCAGCTTAACAAGGGCGATACAATTGATATGCTCGCCCCGCTCGGTCATGGATTTACCATAAATGAGAATTTCAAAAAAGTTATTCTCATAGGCGGCGGAATAGGTACGCCTCCCATGCTTCCGCTCGCTCAGATATACGGTGAAAAAGCCGTGGCTATATCGGGATTCAGAAATTCAGGCGCAGTTATATTGCAGGAGGATTTCAGAAAAACAGGTGCGGAAACTGTTCTCTGTACCGATGACGGCTCGGCAGGTATTCACGGCTTTGTAACTCAGCCCTTTGAGGAACTTGTAAAGAATGGCGGTATAGATGCAGTCTATGCCTGCGGTCCTATGCCTATGCTTAAAAATATATCGGGAATATGTAAGGATAATAATATTTTCTGCGAAATATCGCTTGAAGAAAGAATGGCTTGCGGAATAGGTGCCTGTCTCGGCTGTGCGTGCCGTACAATGAGAAATGATGAGGAATATTTCGCCCATGTCTGCAAGGACGGTCCTGTATTCAATGCTGAGGAGGTAATCTGGTAATGGCTGATTTGTCTGTAAATGTATGCGGTATAGATTTTAAAAATCCCATAATTCCCGCATCGGGAGTATTCGGCTACGGTCACGAATATGAGGAGATTTTCCCGCTTGAAAAACTCGGCGGAATCGCCACAAAAGGTACTACCCTCCACAGAAGAACAGGAAATATATCCCCCAGAATCGCTGAAACTCCGTCAGGTATGTTAAATTCCGTCGGACTTCAGAACCCCGGCATAGACCATTTTGTCGAAAAGGAACTGCCTTATCTTCTGCAAAAAAATGTCGTTATCCTCGCAAATATCGCAGGCTCTACCGCTGAGGAATGTGCGGAAGTTGCACAGAAACTCGAAAATACTGATGTTCACATGATTGAACTTAATATATCATGTCCCAATGTAAAGCATGGCGGTGCGGCTTTCGGTACAAGATGCGATTTAGCCGCAGAAGTCACAAAACAGGTCAGAAAAGCTACTTCAAAACCTCTTGTTGTCAAATTATCTCCCAATGTAACGGATATTACCGAAATTGCAAGGGCTGTTGAATCTGAGGGTGCTGATGCGGTATCCCTTATAAATACTCTCCTCGGTATGAGAATAAATATAAATACAGGCAGACCGATTCTTCATAACAATGTAGGCGGTCTGAGCGGAGGAGCAGTTTTCCCGATTGCCGTGAGAATGGTATGGCAGGTCGCAAATGCCGTAAATATTCCTGTTATAGGTATGGGCGGTGTATCATCAGGAAAAGATGCAATTGAACTCATGATGGCAGGAGCGTCTGCTGTTCAGGTCGGAGCGGCTATATTCACTGACCCTTATGCACCTGTTAAGATTATTGATGAAATGAATGATTTCCTTGACAGTAAAAATATATCTTCCGTCCGTGAAATTATCGGTGCGGTAAAGCCGTGGTGATTGTATGATAATAATGTCAGTGGATTTCGGAGATTCAAGGACAGGCATAGCAATATGCGGTAAAAGCGAAATGATTGCCTCGCCTGTCTGCGTTATCGAAGAAAAAGATTTCAATAAATGTATAGAAAAAACTGCCGCCCTTGCGAAAGAACACAGGGCGGAGGAAATCGTTGTCGGCTATCCCAAAAATATGAACGGCACTATCGGCGAAAGAGCCGAAAAATGCGAGCTTTTCGCAAAAGAACTCGAAAAACTCGCAAATTGTCCCGTCAAACTCTGGGACGAACGCTGTACAACCGTATCAGCTCATAATTATCTCAATACCACCAATACAAGAGGAAAAAAGAGAAAAGCCGTTGTTGATGCTGTTGCAGCGGTTATTATCCTTGAAAGTTATCTCGGATACAGAAAAAATAATATCAGCTGAATACAGATGTTATATCATTGATAAGACTTTCGGCGGCTTTAAGGGTTTTGCCTGCATCACGCCTTATATTGTGTTTTTTCACAGGGCTTGCAGATGAAAAGAGATAGCAGGCGAATCCTACGGCAGCACCTGCGGCAGCACCTTTGGCAACGGATTTGATATCCATATAATCACTCCTTTTACTGCCTTGTAATTTTGATTAATCAGCAGCTATATTATTTTCTGAAAAATATTGAAATTTATTCGTGAGGTAAAAAAATGTATAATCTTAACATAGTCCTTGTCGAACCGCAGATACCGCAGAATACAGGGAATATTTCACGCACCTGCGCTGTAACGGGTGCAAGGCTTCACCTTGTAAAGCCCCTCGGCTTTGAGGTGAGTGACAGGTATCTGAAACGTGCAGGGCTTGACTACTGGGATAAACTGGATATAACATATTATGATGATTTGCAGGATTTCTTTGAAAGAAATAAAGACGGGGATTTTTTCTATTTTACAACAAAAGGCTTTAAAGTTCACAGCGATGTTGAATATCCCAATAATGCATATATCATATTCGGAAGGGAAGACAAAGGTCTGCCAATGGATTTACTGCGTGAAAATACTGAAAAATGCGTCAGAATCCCCATGAGAAAAAATCTCAGAAGCCTTAATCTTTCAAATTCCGTTGCAATTGCAGTTTATGAAGTCTTACGCCAGTGGAATTATCCCGACCTTGCAACAGAGGGTATGCTTTATAATTCAGATTGAAAAAGGAGATTTTTATGTCAAAAATTATGATACTGACAGACAGCTGCTGCGACCTGTCAAAAGAAACTATTGAAGAACTCGGTATAACTGTTCTTCCCTTTGAACTTTCAGTGGGCGGTCAGACTTTCAGGGAGATATTCGACAAGTCTACTCAGGAAGTTTACGACCTTATGGCTACTACCGACGAAATCCCGAAACATTCTCAGATTTCTCCCCTTACATTCGAGGAAACTTACAAGAGTATCTATGATAAGGGCTATACAGATATAATCTGCGTATCTATTAACAGTCAGGGTTCAGGAACTTTTAACAATGCAAATATTGCTAAAAATAATTTCTTTGAAAATAACCCCGATGCAAAATTAAGAATTTTTAATGTGGATTCAAAATGCTATACCATTTTCTATGGCTATCCCATTATGGAGGCTGTAAAGAAAATCCGCAGAGGTGCGGAAGCAGAAGAAATCGTTGCATATCTCGAAGACTGGTTTAATGTATGCGGTATCTATGCCGTTCCGTATAACCTCAAATATGCAAGAAAATCAGGCAGAATTTCCGCAGCCGCAGCATTTGCAGGCGAACTCCTCGGACTTAAACCCATAATTCTCTTTGCTGACGGTACTACCGAAACTGTCGATAAAATCAGGGGAGAGAAAAATATCGTTTCAAAGCTTGTTGACTGCGTTGAGAAAAATATGACCCCACAAACACCGTATATCATGGTTCATGGCAGAGATAATGCCCTCGCAAAAGAGGTTGAAAAGGAAATTATAAAGCGTACAGGCAGAAAGGCTGAACTTTATAATCCAATAGGAGCAGTAGTTGCCGCAAATATAGGACCTGACCTTGTAGGGGTTTTAGTGAGAAGAAAAAATAAATAATACATAAAATCCGTGCTTTTTAAGTACGGACTTTTGTATATTTATACAAAGTTTTAAAAAATGTCTGAATAATTTAAAAAAGCACTTGAATGTATGGCACATACGTAGTATAATCTAAATATAACATACTATGTATGTTACAAACATATTTCAGGAGGTGGCTTTATGCCGGTAATTAAAATTTCATTCAGCGATGAGGATTTTCAGATTATTAAAAACCTTGCCGCAGCAGACAGAATTTCTGTTCAGGACTATATCAGAAAAATTGTACTCCCCAACATGAATACAATTTTTACCCCCGAAGAAGCCGAAAAAAGAGCTGTCGGAAAATTCAAGAAGGGTGACAAGCCTTTCACTCTTTCTGATATATACGGAAGTGACTGGTATTCCATGAAAAGAGGTATTTCAGGCGTTTTCGGCAGACGTTTTTATGACTATGTAACCGCAGGCTCAGAATATATTGAATTTGCAGGTATGGAAAATAATATCGCCCATTATAAAATAAAATAATTCAGAAAAGGCTGTCGGATAACCGACAGCCTTTCTCATCAGCAAGGAAAAGACTTTTACTGCTGTTTATAGGAATCAATCATTTTCTTGACCATGCTGCCGCCGATAGCACCGGCTTCACGGGAAGTAAGGTCGCCGTTATAGCCCTGTTTGAGGTCGATACCGAGTTCGTGTGCAGATTCCATTTTAAATCTTTCAAGAGCCTCTCTGCCCTTGTCAGTCATTACGCCTTTATTATTACTGTTGCTCATTGTAGTAATCTCCTTTTGGATAATTATTGATGCCGTGATAGTATTATATCACTGTATTTGTGAAATATAAATGTAAAATATTGGATTTTATATATTTACTTATTATAAATCTGTTGCAATTTTACTAAAAATATGTTATAATATGGAAAATATATGGATTTTGTGCGGGAGGTAGATATTATGTACTTGACAGCAGTTGTCGATAATATAGAAAATACAGAAAACTGGAAAAAATTCAGTCCGAAATTTAAAATATATCAGACAATAATCGGAAATGAAGCTGATGTTTTCCTTTTATGTCAGGATTTTCTCGGAAACAGGCTTTCTGATGCAATAAATGCCATAAAAGACAATATGAGAAGCGTTGCTGTAATGACATCTGATACAAGCACTGAAAATCAGAAATATCTTTGTGATATGGGTGCGGACGATATCATTTTTATGCCTGTCTGCCGTGAATTTCTTATGAAGAAAATAAGTATTCTCAATGCAGGCAGTAATGATGTTCTCGAAAAAAACAATATAAATATTTCCTGTTTTTCACAGCTTGAAGAAACTAACGGCGGTGACGGTGCATATCTCGTTCACAGACAGAATTTCGGGGATATTTATAAATTCGTACTCAGAATTATGGAAAGACTTGAAAAACAATGTCAGGCACTTATTTTCACTCTTGACAAAGATGAAAAATCAGAAAAGGAAACTGATGATGTTATGGATATTCTTTCAGATGCAGTAAAAATATGTCTCAGGCGTGGAGATATTTTTTCGGTCTGCCAGTCAAATCAGATAGCTATTATTCTAATGGGTGCGGACGATGACGGGGGACATCTTGTTGCAAACCGTATTGTAAGCAATTTTTACAGTAAATGCTATGATGATGATTTTTCACTCACATATGACATAAGGGAAATAGAACCCGAAAAGTAGTATGCACAATAATATTCTCTGATATAACATTATTTTATATATTACAATATGTAAAAGTCATAAAATATCATGAATTTGATTGAAAAATACATATAGTCTGTATTGACTTTGTAAAATTATCGTGATATAATTAAATAAGATACAAAGGTCATAATTTTATAATGTTTAATTTTTAAAAAGGAATTGGAGGAATTTTTATGAAGCTGAAAAAACTTCTCTCAGGCGTTACCTCTCTTGCGCTTTCCATGACAGCTTTCGCAGGAATGAGTATTCCGTCTGAAAAAATTCAGGCAAATGCTGCAACTGCCAACTGGAAATTCGATTTCGGCGCAGGCGGTACGGCAAGCGGTTATACAGGCGTTTCCGCTGCTGACGGCTATAACGCATCAAAAGGTTACGGTTTCGCCCAGACAGGCAACGTTTCAAATGTAGCCGCAAACGGCAAGAATGCAATTGCCGATGCTGTAAAATTCAATAACTACGGTGCGGCTAATACTTTTAACGTTGACCTCCCGAAAGGTCTGTATCAGGTAACTGTAACAGTCGGCAACAGTCCCAGAACAAGCATTAAAATGGAAGGTATGCTCCAGATGATGAACCTCACGGGCTGCGGTGCTACCGAAACTATCCAGATACCCGTAACAGACGGTCAGCTTAATATTCAGGCTGTCGAAGGTATGTCAGGCAGAGAACAGTCAATAGCCGCCCTCGAAATAACACAGATAAATACAACAGGTCAGATGAAGCCTACTATATGGATTTGCGGAGATTCTACCGTTGCAAATTACTATAATGCCGCAGATACCGCACAGCACGGCTGGGGACAGTTCCTCGGAAACTATGTCGATACAAAAACCTATGAAATAAGAAATATGGCTACAAGCGGTCAGTATGCAAAGGGATTTGTTGAAGGCGGTCAGTTCGCTCCAATAGAATACTACGGCAAAGCAGGCGACTACTATATCATCTCAATAGGCATCAACGATACAAACTATTCAAACGGTGACGAATATTATAACTATGTTTCTGATATGGTAAAGAAAGCCAAAGCCAAAGGCATGACAGTCTACCTCGTAAAACAGCAGGGCAGACGTGGAGATTTGCAGAGAAATCCGAAGCTTGGCGGACGCTGGTTCGGTGGTCAGCTTGATACTATCGGTAAAGAACAGAATGTAACCGTATTTGATTTGTTTACACCTTGGCAGGATTTCGGACTTTCGCTCGGTTATGATGCTATGGGCGAATATTACGCAATACAGGCTAACGGCTCGGCAGATGACCTCCACCAGAGCAAGAAAGGTTCTCTCAAACTTGCCGAACTCATGCAGGGTATGATGAAAATTGGCGTTAAGGAATCAATCTATCCCGATGAAGGCGTAAGCTATACTTTCAAGAATGTAAACAGCGGTCTTTATATGGAAGTAAAAAATGCCGAGGCTGCCAATGCTGCAAATGTTCAGCAGTGGACTATTACAGACCTCGGCGACTGGAATACTTGGAAATTCAAAAAGGCTACGGGCGATTATTACTACATAATCTCCAACCTCGACAACGGAAAATATTACCTCGATGTTCAGGACGGAAGCAAAGAAAACGGCGGAAATATAGACATATATGAGAAAAACGGTTACAGCACACAGTTCTTTAAAGTCCTTGATAACGGTGACGGTACTGTTACTATCGTGACAAGAGCCTCCCGTGATGCCTGTGCCGTTGAAGTGGGCAGTGCATTGACAAATGCAGGCGCAAATATTCAGCAGTGGGAAACAAATAACCATAACTGCCAGAAATGGATAATGGAAAAAGTTGAGTACCCCGTTGAAAAGCCTACCGAACCCCCGACAGAAGCTCCTACTGAAGCTCCCACAGAGCCTCCTACGGAAAAACCTGACAACCCTGTAACAGATATTCCTGTTCCTCCGATAGGTAAACAGATATTGCTCGGAGATGCCAATGTTGACGGCAAAGTTTCAATATCCGATGCAGTAAGAATACTCCAGTATATCGCAAATGCTCAGAAATATCCTCTTGATGATGTTTCAAAGATAAATGCAGATGTATTTGAAGTCGGTTCAGGCGTAACTGCCAAAGATGCCGCACTGATTCAGGCTGTCGATGCAGGTATTGAAACACTTCCTGTATACGTTCCAGAAAATCATGAGGAAGTTACTACCGTCCCTGAAGAACCTGCCACCGAACCCGACCCCTATGAAGGATACTATTTCGCAGTAGACCAGACTTGGGAGGAAGGCGTTGCGGAAACTTCAAATGCAGGATATACAAAGCCCGAAGGTTATGTAAACCTTGACAATAACGATACAAGCAATATCACTTTCAGTGTAAATGTTCCGCAGGACGGAAATTATATGACGCATATAAGATTCGCAAACGGTTCAACTGCTGACAGAAAAATGAAAGTCTATGTGAACGGCAATACAGATATGTTCTGGGAACAGTCATTCACAGGTACAGGCGCATGGACTGACTGGACAGAATTTGGAATAGTCCTTCCCCTTAAAGCAGGAGCAAATACAATTAAATTTGTATCAGCCGTTGCAGGTCAGGGCGGTCCTAACCTCGACTATATCACACTTACTCTCACAGATGAACCATATGCAGAGCCTTATGACCCCTCACAGGAACAGCAGCAGCTTGACGAAAATAACCCCACTATCTATATAGCAGGCGATTCAACTGTACAGAGTTACAGAGCGCAGTATGCTCCTCAGCAGGGCTGGGGTTATTACCTCGGAGACTATTTTACAGACAATGTAAACGTTGCAAACCACTCCATAGCAGGAAGAAGTACAAAGAAATTCTATGACGAGGGAAGATGGAATACTATCGCAGAAAATCTCAAACGTGGCGACTATGTAATGATACAGTTCGCTATAAACGATTCAGGTGCATCAAATGCTGACAGATACGCTCCTACCTGCGGAAATGTTGACAATCCCTCAGAAGGTTCATATGAATGGTATATGACTGAATTTATAAAGTCCGCACAGGCTAAGGAAGCTACTCCCATACTTGTTACAACTGTAATCGGCATGAAAGCTTATTCAAACGGAAAATTTGTGAACAGCTATACAAATTACTGCGATGCCTGCAAAAACCTTGCAAAGAAATATAATATTCCCTGCATAGACCTCAACACACTTATGGTAAATCACTACAATTCAGTAGGATATAATACAGCACTTACATATCATCTTATGGGTGTTGTTGAAGGTTCAACAGACGGCACACATTTCTGCGAAACAGGTGCAAACATTGTTGCAGGACTTGTTGCAAAGGCTGTAAAAGACCAGAAAATCTCAGGACTTGCAGAATATGTAAAATAATTCATAATTCATAATTAAAAATTGCCTTGACGAAAGTCAAGGCAATTTTTTTATTTTTTGATTTTCATTGAAATATCAAAGCATTTAACTGAATGTGTCAATGCACCGAGGGATATTATATTCACGCCTGTTTCGGCAACTTCACGGATATTATCAGCGGTGACATTTCCCGAAGCCTCTAACAGAGCCTTTCCGTTGGTTATTTCAACGGCTTTTTTCATATCCTCACAGCTCATATTGTCAAGCATGATAATTTCAACCTTATTTTCGAGAGCCTCTTTAAGTTCGTCAAGTGTGCGGACTTCTACTTCTATCTTGACGGTATGACCGATTTTCTCACGCAGAGCGGATACAGCAGCGGTTATACCTCCATATGCATCAATATGATTATCTTTGAGCATAGCCGCATCTGAGAGGTTAAAGCGGTGATTCTTACCGCCTCCGACAGTGACGGCATATTTCTGCAAAGCCCTTAATCCGGGGAGAGTTTTTCTTGTATCGGTGACAGATGCATCAGTACCCTTTACAAGTTCAACGCATTTATTTGTAGCAGTAGCGATACCTGACATATGCTGTAAGATATTCAGGGCAGTTCTTTCGCCTTTGAGGAGAGTTAAAGTGCTTCCGCTGAGTTCTGCGATTATATCGCCCTTATTGACCTTAGTGCCGTCAGGGAGAATAATTTTAAAATCAACGTCACCGCCTGCGAGTTCAAATACACGTTTTGCGATTTCGATTCCGCAGACTACGCCTGTATCTTTTGCGACATAGTAGGCGGAACTTTTATGTTCAGGGGGGATAAGGTTATCCGCAGCAGCGTCAATATAATTTATATCCTCCATGAGAGCGGTAGTGATTATATTATCAATATAGCATTGTAAGAGTTTCATAAAAATCCCCCTTAATAATTGTATACAGAATCTATTCCGAGGTATTCCTCCAATGTAAGACCTGAATTATATACAGCCAATGCAGTATCTTTTCCGAGATAGCGTATATGCCATGGTTCATACTTATAGCCTGTTATATTTTCTTTTCCCTTCGGGTAGCGGATTATGAATCCGTATTTATAGCAGTTTTCAGCGAGCCATATAGCGGCAGGAGTTCCCTCGAATGCGGAACTTGCCTCGATGATATCCATAGCCATACCCGTCTGATGTTCGGAATGTCCGGGGCGGGCGGAGAATGTATCGGTAGCATCTTTTCCGTACATGGAAACATAGCCGTTATACAGAGTTTTCTGATATTCATATGAACGGAAACCTGAGCAAATCCAGAGGGATATTCCGTCATTCCATGCAGCCCTTGCCATTTCCATGAAAGCGGCATCTACTTCGGGGAGCAGACCGTTTGGGTTATATGTGGCAGGGAGCGAATAAGTTTTGTTTGCAACAAGTATTCCGTCGATATAGGTGACACCGTTTATATTCTGTATAGTATGCTGACCTGTGGGGGAGGAATACTGACTGTTTGAAATACTGTGCTGAGTAGTTGTATTCTGCTGGCGGTTTGCGGAATTATCCGAAACGAGAGTGAAATGTTCAAGAGTACCGTCATTCCATTTAAGGGAGAAATGCGCTGAATCCGTCCATGTCATAACGGCAGTGAGTGGCAGTGTATAGGGGATATTCATAATAAAGCTTACGCCCTGTACGGTATATGTAAAATCCTGCTGAAAGCCTGTATCTTCCATTATAAAAGTACCTGTACCGTTATTGAATGTAAAGTCTCTTATGCCGATACTTCCTTCTGTTTTCCACTGACCTGTTAAAATATTTGTTATGGTAGTAGATGTATGTGTCTGCGGAGCAGGCTGTGAATGGCGCATTATAGGCAAATCGAAGATATCGAGTTTCCCGTCGCCGTTCAAATCGCCACGGACGGTATTGCTTTCGCCTATTGCGATATCGCTGTCGGTCAAAGCCAGAGAAGATATAGCTGTATCTGCGAGAAACGGGGAATTAAGCATGGCTGCGGCTGTGGTAAACGATATAAATGCCTTTAAAATTTTCATATATTATCGTCCTTTCAAAGATAAAAAAGCAAAATCGGGTTACTGAATCATTTCGCCAAGAATTATATAAGCAACAGTAACAATTGATTTGGCGAGGACATAATCCGCATCGACATAATATCCTCCGTTGAGGAGGTCGTCACGGATTTCCTTTACACGTCTGAAACCTTCTGCGGCAGCGTTTTTATCGGGAATGACAAAATGGCTGTTCTGCATAATTTTTCTTGTTTCGGTTCTTATGCCTTTCGGGATACGGGGATTTCCGATATTTGCATCGAAATGAGCCTCTTCAAAATCTTTGGGGGCTGAATTTATTTTTGCTGCGATATTCTGAGCGGCATGGCGTGAGAATACAAGGGCTTCGAGGAGTGAATTGCTTGCGAGGCGGTTGCTTCCGTGAACGCCTGTATGTGAACATTCTCCGCAGGCATAGAGATTGGGCAGGCTTGTCTGTGAATTGTTATCGACATCTATACCGCCCATGAGGTAATGCTGACATGGGAAAATCGGAACGGGTTCTTTTGTGAGGTCATAGCCCTGTTCGAGGAGGTTCTTATAAATCATCGGGAAGCGGTTTTTAAGGAAATCGCTGTCCTTATAGCTTATATCGAGGTAGAAATCGTTTGAATTTTGTTTTCTTGATTCAAGGATTATTGCATGGGAAACGACATCTCTCGGAGCGAGTTCAAGGCGTTCATCATAGTTATGCATAAATCTTTCCTTATGGCAGTTGAGGAGATATGCGCCTTCACCTCTTACGGCTTCGGAAATAAGGAAACATTCACGAGTTTTTCTGTTATTGAAAGCTGTGGGGTGGAACTGCACATAGCTGAGATTTTTAATTTTTGCACCCATTTCGTAAGCGAAAGTTATACCGTCACCTGTTGCGATTGCGGAGTTTGTAGTGAACTGGTAAACTCGTCCGATACCGCCCGTAGCGAGAATCATGAAATGGCAGTTGCAGGTCTGATAGCTTTCATCTGGGAGTCTGAGAAAGGCGGAATATCCTGTTGAAGTCTGTTTCACACCGCACATAATGGTATTTTCCATAATGGTGACATTTTCAAGTTTTTTAACATTTTCGAGGAGAGTAGAAGTAATTTCCTTGCCTGTTGCATCTGCATGGTGGAAAATTCTGTGGTGGCTGTGACCGCCCTCAAGGGTGCGGTGATATGAGCCGTCGGAATTTTTATCAAATTCAACGCCGAGATTTATTATATGTTCGATATCCTGAGCTGCTTCACTTACGAGAGTATGTACAGCCTCGACATTATTCTTGAAACTTCCTGCGATAAGGGTATCATTCTGGTGGTACTGGATATTGTCTGAGGGGGAGTTGTATACACCTGCGATACCGCCCTGAGCGAGAGAGGAATTGCAGAGGCTGAGTTCACGTTTGCAGAGGATAAGTATTTTAAGTTCGGAGGGCAGATTGATAGCGGCATAAAGTCCAGCCGCACCGCAGCCTGCTATTATTACATCATAATTCGACATTTTAAGCACGTCCTTTTTATATGTATTATAGATTTTATGCAAATACACATTCTTATTTTATTATACATCTAAAACCTGATAAAGTCAACTGTTATACAATAATTTACCATATAAATCAATTTTATTTATAAAAATATAAGCTTGATACAGGGGTATAATTTTGCGTAATGACGAATAGTGCAGACGGAAAAAATTATCGTGCAGGATATTGACATTTATTTGACAAAGTGTTATAATATTATTTGTTTGATTATGCTAATAAGGAGAATTTCAATGAAGACAGAAAGTTTCAGGAGTATTCTGACAAAAGCCGTAATGTCAGGCATCATGATAGGAATGGGCGGAATAGTTTATCTTGTCATGGAAAATAAATTAATGGGAGCGTTTATGTTCAGTTTCGGACTTTTCACAATAATTCAGCGTGGATTTGCGCTTTATACGGGAAAAGTCGGTTATATCCCCGAAAACAGTCTGATTTACATAAGGGAAGTTCTGATAACTCTTTTGGGGAATATAGCAGGTACGGGAATTGCGGCACTTTTCGTAAGCTTTACAAGAATATGGGATAAAGTTCATGAGGCGGCAGCCGCATCAATGGCAGTAAAAACGGGCGATAATATTTTAAGTCAAATATTTCTGGGATTTTTCTGCGGAATGCTGATGTATCTTGCGGTTGACAACGGCAAAAAATGCAGGACTGACAAAACAGATGTATCATTTGTATTTGGGGTATCTGTTCCCGTAATGGTATTTATATTCTGCGGATTCAATCATTCAGTTGCGGATTGTTTTTATATGTTTGCGGCGGGGGTATCTTTGAAAGGGATATTGTATGTTCTGACGGTAGCTTTCGGAAATGCCTGCGGAGGAATGTTCATACCGCTTATGAAAAAGCTTTTTGACAAAAAACAATAAATAACAAAAAGGACAGCCCGAAAGCTGTCCTTTTTTTATCGTCTGTACATTAATATTAATTAGCCAAGTTCTGCGAAGTACTT
>DGRR01000158.1 GCA_002389995.1 Ruminococcus sp. UBA4383
CACCTGCACAGATACAGCCCATAACACATGAAACTGCGATAAGCTGACCTGTTTTGCAGCGGTACATATTTCGGAGATTATCCTCATCAACATCATTTCTTTCTTCGTTTTCCATGTCGATTACCTGACCGCCTATCATGCCGTCCCTGCCGACTGCCCTTGCGAGTGCGGATATGATTTTAACTTTCTGTTCTGCGGATAATTTATTATCTTCGGCTATAATCCCAAAGGGAAGAACTGAAAGTGCATCGCCTGCGAGTATAGCCATAGCCTCACCGTAAGCTTTATGGCATGACGGCTTGCCCCTGCGGAAATCATCATTGTCCATAGCCGGCAAATCATCATGAATGAGAGAAAATGTATGTATCATCTCTATTGCACAGGCAGGGGCGACAGCTTTTTTAATGTCTCCGCCGAGTGCCTCACAGAATGCATACACAAGGGCGGGTCTTATTCTTTTTCCGCCTGCTTCAAGGGAATAGTTCATAGCATCTATGAGATTTTTCTGGTGTTCATTTTCTGCTGTACAGGTATTGTATGCCCTGAGATTTTCTTCTGTATATTTAACGTATTCGTTTAATTTTTCTTTAAAATTGCTCATAATATTATTCTGACGCTTTATCTGCGTCTGCCTCCGTTATCATAATTTTAGCTTCGTCGAGTTGTTTTCTGCAAACTGCTGAAAGCTTTACGCCTTCGCTGTAAAGCTGTGCTGCTTTTTCGAGGGGAATATCGCCCTTTTCGAGTTCTGAAACGACAGCACTGAGTTTTTTGATATTTTCCTCAAAAGAAATATTTTCCATTATATCACCACTTATTTTTTATTTCGGCATCTGCGCCGCCTTTTCCGAAATCGAGTTTAACAGTATCACCGATATTTACATCAGCGGAATTTTTAACTATGTTATCTCCGTTATAAACGAGGGTATAACCTCTTGCGAGAACTTTAAGGGGACTGAGATTTTCGAGGAGAGTTATTTTTTCCGACAGGATATTTTCCTGCTTTTCGATATATCTTTCAGCGGCAGATTCCAGATTTTTGTCAAGAGAATTAATTTTCTGTTCATTGAGTTCAAATTTTTTCTGCGGAGAATTTGCTGAAAGAGATGCTGTTAAATATCTTAATCTGCTTTCCGCCCTTGTCAGTGAAGTTTCAGCGATATTTTTCATTCTTCTCTCAATTAATTCAATTCTGCCGTAAAGTTCCTGAATATCAGGTACAGCGAGTTCTGCCGCTGCTGACGGCGTAGGCGCACGCAAATCAGATGCAAGGTCACACAATGATATGTCAGTTTCATGACCTACCGCAGATATTACGGGGATTTTGCAGTTATATACCGCACGGGCAACTTTTTCGGAATTGAATGCACTCAAATCCTCTGCCGAACCGCCTCCCCTGCCGACTATAACCAAATCACAGCCTGCATTTTCAGCCTTTGATATTCCTCTGCATATGGAATCAACGGCATTTTCACCCTGAACGACTGCATTTACCGCATATATTTCAGTGAGCGGAAATCTGCGGCTTATCACATTTATGATATCCCTTACAGCCGCACCTCTGAGAGATGTGACAACTCCGACTTTATGCGGCATTTTCGGGACGGGACGCTTATGTTCACGGGCAAATATTCCCTCATCGGATAATTTCTTTTTAAGCTGTTCAAGTGATACACTTTCTTTTCCTGCTCCGTCAGGGATAATGTCATTTACTGTAATGCGATAATTTCCTCTCGGCTCATAGACAGTGACTTTTCCGCTTATCACTGCCGACATACCGTCAGTCGGCTTGAATTTCAGACGTTTAAGTGCATCATTGAATACAATCGCTCCGACAGAACTTTCACTGTCTTTAAGCGTGAAAAACAGATAATTTTTTCCGCTGCGGCTGAATGTGGAAATATCTGTTATTTCACCCCTTAGGAGTATATTTGAAAGATTTCTGTCACCCCTTACAACTGAGGCGATATATCTGTTAAGCTGTGTTACGGTTATTATGCTCATATATATTTCTCCGTATTCTTCAAATATCCATATATCGCCACACCTGCGGCATTATCGCATGAAAACTGCGGCTGTGCGAAATATGCATCGGGATATTCCGACAATATTTTTTCTTTTATAATATAGTCTGACATAACTCCGCCTGCAAATACAAGGGGTAATTTTCCGTAATTGTCAATTGCATATCCTGTCATTGAAACTATTGTTTCCGCAATGGTATCAAGGCAATATTTAGCTGTATTTTCGGGAGACTCGCCCTTGTTTATCATATCACGGCATTTGTTTTCAAGTCCTGAAAGACAGCAGTTTCCGCCTTTGAGGACGGCTTTTGCCTTGAATTTTTTATTTGATTTCATGGCAAGCTTTTCAAGTTCGATACCGCACGGAAATTTAAGTCCCAGCATAACACCTGTGCGGTCAACTGCCTGCCCTGCCTTTAAATCGAGAGATGTTCCGATTTCGGTTATATTCAGAACATTATCCCTGTCGGGCTGGCATAAAAGACAGTCAGTCGTGCCGCCGCTTATGTGAAAAGCTATGAATTTTCCCCTTACAAGGTCAAGTTTATCCGCAGAATACAATGCGGCAAGAATATGCCCTATCTGATGAGATGTACTGTACATGGGAATATTATTTATTGCCGAATATGAACGGCATAATCCCTCTCCGCAGAGAAAACAGGGCATATATGAGCCTTGTATATTTCTTGGTCTTACAGATGCAGATACTGCGGAAATATTTCTTTTCCCGCATTGATTAAATAATTTTTCAATAATTTCAGGCAATTGTTTTGTATGGTGGAAAACTGCATCACTCTGACGCAGACCGAGCTGACCTTCCTTGACGGGGAGGAGCATTTTTTCCTGTATTATGCGGTTTTCATCGCTGATATACAAGGCGGCTGAGGTAGTGTAGTTGCTTGTATCTATTCCGAGGAAATCAGGCATTTTGTGTATCTCCGTCTTTTCTGTCACGGGAAAAAGCTCCGAGTACCCCGTTTATGAATGAAGAATCCTCCTGATAAGTATATACTGACGAAAGCTTTACAGCCTCGCTTATTGCGGCATTCATGGGGGTATTCTCGACATACAGACATTCATAGAGGGCAAGTCTGAGGATAGCTATATTTATTTTGGATATTCTGTTAAAGCTTCTTGACTTGCTGTACCCTGATATTATGCTGTCGATTTCGTCTTTATGTTCAAGAGTACCGTCAACGAGTTTTTTAACCTCGTCATTTACGGTTATTTCTTCTATTTCTTCGGCAATATCGTAGAGTTCATTAATATCATCATCACGCAGAAGCTGCTCGAAAAGCAGCTTGAATGCGCTGTCACGGATTTCACGTCTTGTCATTTATTATCTCCTTTACATCAATCGAATACTGCGCCTGCAACAGATACATTAACTCTTGCAACTGCAACGCCTGTCATATTCTGAACATTTTCCTTTAC
>DGRR01000223.1 GCA_002389995.1 Ruminococcus sp. UBA4383
TTTTTCACAGCTTATCTCGCCTCCTCGGGAAGTTTTGTTTTTTGTTGCTCCTTTGCCTTGTCAATCAGTTCGGAAGCAGTTATGAAATTATCAAAGAAATCAGCATAAGTTACAAGTTCGCCTGTGTACCAGTGTTCTATATAGCCGTTTGCGAAAACTCTGCTTACACCGTTGAGAAGATTATAATTCACATACTGACCGTAGAGGACTTTTTCTTCTCCTGTGGAATCTGTTTTTACAGCCTCAACATAATAAGGAACTTTAACCACATATTCGCAGAGTTTCCAGCCGACATTTTTTACTTCCTTGTCATCTCTTGCATTGAAAGTTCTTGAAACGCCTACCGAAAGGGAATGGTCGTTTCCGTACTGATAGTCAACGCCGTATCCTATGCCGACAGCCATATCTTTTGCGTGCTGCTGACCCGATGAAGAATTTGAGCCGTTTGTAACTGTATTTTCAAAAGTTTCGGAATCGGAAATTGCATTTCCCTCCGTATCTGACATTTCCTCGGAAGTTGTGTCTGATTTTTCATTTGTGGAGGCATGGGTGTGACCTGTTTCTTTTGACTGTGATGTAGTGTGTCCGGTGACACGCCCTGTTTCAAGTCCTGCCTCTAATCCGAATGTTTTATTTGCTATAATTTTAGCATCGGCACCTACTTCCATTCCTGCTTCCATTCCTACTGAACTGGAAAAAGATGTACTGATTTTGCCGATTATGGAATCCGTAATTTCATCTGAAACAGATTCTACGGTAGATTCGGAATCTTCTTCTGTTTCCGATTTTGATTTTGTAATTGATTTTCCTGCGGACTTTGTATGCTCACGGGATTCATTTTCCTCATGGGTATTTGACTTAGCCTCGCTTGCCTCGCTGAAAGTAGTGAAATCCTTTGAAGATACGTTGCTTTCAGATGTTGAATAATCCGAACTTACGGCAACTGTTTTTCCTGCGGAAACTGTTTCGGATTCGCTTATTTCAATTTCAAGGGAATCAGCGTTGAAGAATCCGTCATTGCTTACGCCTTTATACTTTTTATCTCCCGGAATACCGAGAAAACTTGATTTTGAATAGTATTTGCTGTTGTCCATGACATCGTTTATACTGTTCATCTGCGAAGCAATACCTGTTGCAAGGTTAAGCCCTGCATATTGTTTTGAGATATTTCCGCCCTGAGCGGCAATATCAAGAATACCCTGCAATTCGCCCAGATTCATTATAAGCTTTGAAGTACCGCCGAGAACTTCTTTCGGGTTGTAGTCGGTTATTGCCATAATTGAAGCATCTTTGTAATCTGTGGGCTGATATATGCGGTAAGTTATATCGCCGTCCTTTACTTCGGTATAAAACTCGTACTCAACATATTCATACCAGTCTTTTTCCGTGAATTTCGGGTCTGAAAGTTTGAGTTTGGGCGATGTCAGTCCGGGAAAAAGCTTGGTGTAGTCATAAATTTTCACTTTTGCTTTCCCGTCCGAAGAATCCGATGTATCTGTTTTTGTGACGGTTGATGTTGTAGTTTCCTGAATTTCGCTCAGCGTTGTCACAGCGGATTCCGAAACGGGTTCAGACGCTTTTTCTTCCTCTGCAAAACTTGTTACAAGAACAGCAGATGTCATAACAGTAATTGCAGAAACAAAAGCGACAGTATGCCTGATACTGTTTCTGAATTTTTCTTTCATTCAATAAACCTCCCTGTTTTTAATTTATTTTACGACTGATTTTTTACAGTCAGTAAATAACAATTTTGTCATTTACAATTTTGTATGTCACATTTACATAATCGGTAAAATCCTGATTCCATGCGGCTATATCTTTAATATTGTAATTCAAATTTGTTTCGGCGGGCTGAGAACTTAATTTTTTCAGCCTTATACTGCATAAATTCACATCTGCCGTAATATTTTCGGTGCTTACAAAGCTGATTAAAATTTTTCCGTCATCGGTACAGTTACATTCCGAATCGGAATCCGTAAAGCCGAACGAATCGAAAGCGAAAATATTTTTATCAAAAGTTATTTCGAGGTCAAGAACGGAAAAATAAGCATTTCCGCCTATTGTTACGGGAATATCTGCATATTCGGCATTGTCCCCTACATACACGGTATCATTGAATATTGCGTTTTCGGTTTCGCTTATGTTTTCTGTTTCAGCCGTAAGCGAATTATCCTGAGTATCGGAATCCGTGTCATTTTCCTCCCAGCCGATAAATACTTCCGTTCCTTTGAGATATGCGGGACGGTTTAAATTGTCGGCTTTGACCTGTAC
The DNA here is from genome assembly GCA_002389995.1 of Ruminococcus sp. UBA4383. Lineage (GTDB taxonomy): Bacteria > Bacillota > Clostridia > Oscillospirales > Ruminococcaceae > Ruminococcus. The sequence continues at coordinate 2,272 of DGRR01000223.1, forward strand.
AGTCTCGGAAGTTTTTTCTGTTTCGGCGGAATTTTCGGAATCTGCCGCAGTTGTTTCCGATGAAAATACATTATCTGTAACGGAACTTGTATTTTCGGTTGTATTTGTACCTGAATCGGGTTCTGTACTTGCAGACAATGATTCAGCGGGAATTTCGCTGTTTTCCGCAGGGGTGTCCGCTGTTTCTTCTTTGTTTGTATTTTTTTTGTCACCGCAGCCGCAAAGCATTATTGCAGAAACAATAAGAATTACAGGTAAAATTTTAATTTTTGTTTGCATTTTGCAACCTTTCCCAACAGCATAAGCGTTATATAAAAATTATAAAAGATATATCGGTTTTATTGTATCACTGTTTGAACTCTTTGTCAATATGCAAATTTGCTAAAATTATGCAAATCGGCGACAAAAAAATCCGATGCTTAAATACATCGGATTTTTTCTTTCATGTTAATTTCAAGCACCCTAAGAACCATACGGTTATAGGGTGTATAGGATAACAGCCTTTTGCTATAACATCAAAGTACATATTTTGATTTACCCATACAGCTCTTTTTTCTATTTCAGGAGCTGCCCAGCGGCACAAACTCATAAAAGTGTTTTTATGGAACTGAGCATATACATCATCAATGTTTCCGGCGATTATGCGCTCAAAAGCATCATCATCTTTTTTTTCAATGAGGTTTGCAAGTATTGTTTCAAAGTTCGATGAGAGATAGAACTTTTCACTATTTTCATATCTGCCGACATATCGTGAAATATTGGAGCCGGCATTTTCTACTCGCCTTATATATGAGTTCAAATCGTTCTGAATGAAAGCATCAAAAATTATTCTGCCATCTGCGTTCTGAACTGCCTCAAATATCTGCTGTAATGACGAATCACCTGCAACACGGGGATTATTTGCAGTGAACTCAATGTATCTGCCGAATTCGTCAAACAGAATATAGATACGGTCAAAAACAGGACTTTCAATACAGTACTTCTTTACAATAAGAGATAGTACATCGGCGGCAGATACATCTAATTCAGCATGGATATATGTCCCCATGAATTCCTTATAAACTTCATTGACAGCATTGAATACCGCTTTGTCAGCGTTTTCGAGTGCCTCAATTATCGCTTTGGGAGTTACTAAACCACTCAAACCGGTATCTGCCAAATAATGTTCATACCTTTCTTTATGCGTTTCAAATGTATTGGTGCAGAAACTTATAGCTTGTTTGCCGAGTTTTCTTATAACCTTTATGGTATCATCGGAAGCATCTTTTCTTCTCTTGTTGATCTTTTCTTCGTCATCATGAGAATAAAAATACTCTATGCCTTTATCAATATATTTGGTAAAGCTTTCTTCATTTAAAGAAAAACAATGATGAGCCATTTTTTTGACTTCCGTATGTTCTTTCTTGTCAGGCTCACAAGTATCAATAAGCCGGACTGAGCCGTTCGTTTTACTACCTTTGGCGGCAATAGTTGTCATCATGCGAAAAATCTGTATTACAATACCATAGGAAAGCAAATCAAGTTTTTCCATAGGCTGGATACGATTGTCAAGGAAAACCTGAATCCGTGAAATCCAGCCCTGTTTTCGGGCAACAAAAAAGAGAACAATTCTTACAGCTCAAAACGGCTGCATAGATGTTCTCCA
>DGRR01000011.1 GCA_002389995.1 Ruminococcus sp. UBA4383
GTTGTTGCCTTTATTCTGAATTACTGCCCTTTGCTTGCGTGAAATATCCCTCGCATACCATTCATTCAGTAAGTTGTTTATCGGCATAAGGTCATTTATTCCCTCATTGGAATCCACATTGTCGCTGATTGCAATGAAACGCACTCCGTATTCGGGAAACACGATTTCAAGATATTGTCCAACCATGAGGTAATTTCTGCCAAACCTTGACATATCCTTGACTACAACCGTTCCAACCAAGCCGTTCTCAATATCAGTGAGCATAGCCTTAAAGCCAGCCCTCTCAAACGTCACTCCACTTACCCCGTCATCAACGTAGAAACGCTGATTTGTGAGTCCGTGGTTGTTTGCATATTCCGTGAGAATATCTTTCTGATGTGCGATGCTGTCGCTGTCGCCTTTCATTCCGTCATCTGCGGAAAATCTGCAATATAAAGCTGTAATTTTGCCTGTCTGTGCCATTTTAATAACCTCCTGTTTTTCAGACAGACCTAAAACCGTTACCATTATAATAGCGCAGTTTTTCGGTCTTTTCAAGAGGTTTTGGCACATTGTAATCAAATTGTATTTTTTAATCTGACGTTCCATATTCTGTTTTCAAGTTGCCTGCCTTTCGGCTTACAGACATATTATATCACGGCTTTTTAAATTTGTCCAGACCCTGTATTTCACTTGTTCCTGACATTACACCTTTCCAAAAAATTTCAAAATTTCAGCGGAACAAAGGAAAAAAGTTTTTGATTACAGTTTGTAAAAATAAATTTTACTGAAACCTTGTGTTCACAAGAACTGTGCAAACAATAGTCCAGTCAAACTGGTTGCTGATAGCTTTCAGGGCATCCGATTTTCTGCGCTATCAATCAATATGAATCTCTTTTAATAATTTATAGTCTTCCTGCTGCGTGTCACTAACATCAATAATATCTCCGAGCTATTCTCCGACATCACATCTTCTGCCGCCGTATACCATAAGGACAGGAAGCGGATCTGCATGAGGGGTATCTGATATTACATAATTGAGATAAAAAGCTATTTTATTGAATGTTAAACACAACAACATTCTCAAAGAGTGCGATGTGAATTAAATTGTAGAAAGTCTTGCATACTCAGCAAGAACAGCAGATGTGTCAATGGCGTCCACTTTTTCGTCGTTATCATAATCAGCCAATTGCTCGTTCAAAATAGTTTTCTTATCTGTTGAAGCATTAGCGTAGTCTGATAGAATATATGAAGCATCAACTGCATCAATTTTTCCGTCGCAGTTTACATCTCCGACTTCAACGGGAATATCAAAGTTTTCTCCTATTGAAAAAACTAAATCGTTTGAGTTTTCTTTACAACTTATCATAACATCATTTGCAGAAAATATATTTATATCGGTATTGTATACCGCATCATGCATATCCTCATCAAATATTGAATCATATATGGATAATGAACATTTTACACCATTGTTTCCGCTAAGTATAATTCCATTATCAGTCTGAAAAACACCCATTTGATTTGAAGTGCCTCCCTTGAAATTCCAACGGTAATGCGGTGTAAATTTATAATTTCCTTCATTGAATATAACTGATATATCATAATCAAATTCATTTCCGCCGCCTAAAACCCTGACCACTGAATCGTCCTTGTATATACTGTTCACACTGCCATTTGTATCACAAATTATGGTGTGAGCCGTATCGGTAAAAGTTACATCAAGGTCTGTGCCAAAAGTGTTTTCAACAGTAAAATTCTTTCCGTCAAGGTAATAAGCTTTTCCGTTTTTAGTTGGAAAGTTCTTGTAAGAATCGGCTCCGCAGTTATAAGATGATCCGTCAGCTCTTGTTCCTGTCATAGAATATGTACTGCTGCCGCTTACATCTATCTCTGTTATTTCCGAAATATCAGTATCTACCGAATCGATGGGATTCAGTAAACCTTTATACCTCATCAGAGAGTCGTCATTAGTAGAAAACACATTAAGAGGACTTTTAACGTAATTGCAATATGCAGGAATACATATCTCGTTGGTCTCTGTATTTATAAACAGCGATGTTTCAGGGGTAAATCCCCAGCAAACCATTTTTTGGGGAAGATAATTAGCGTTAACAGCATTGGAATCATAGGTCAGTACACATTTATCATAATGCTTATCCTCAATGATCCAATCACCGTCTACTGTGCCTATTCCTGTGACCGCATGACTAAAGTTGGAGGCATCAAGAACCATGAGAAAATATTTTCCTTCTTTTGTAGCTTTCTCTGCGGTATCAAGTAGCATTTTAACCCTTTCCTCATTACTGTAATGAGATAGATACCACCTCATATACAGATCAAATTCTGTATAAAGCTGAACAGACGAATAAAAATCTGTATAATATTTAGCTTCATTGTCGAGTTCTATATCAGTAAGATATGTTGCTCCCGCATGGATGTCAGATGGAGTAAAATAACCGTTATGAGATAATATCTCTATCAACGAAATACCCATACATCTGCCGCCTTGAAGTGTTGCACTGTAGCTTGCAGACGGATCAAGAGCAGTTTGAGCATTATTGCATCGATTCAGAAATTCAGCATAGCTTTTATTCGATATCTTATCTGCTATTGTTAATGTAGCGTAATTAACATATGTGAGATAGTCTGTTTCAGAGCCAAACTGCTTTGCGATTTCCTTTAGTGCTTCTCTCTCTGCTTTCGGTAAATCCGGAACTTCAAATTCTCCTGCGTAAGCAGAGAATGCAGATGCACATGATATCATGGTCAGTGACACTAATAATGTGATAAGTTTTTTCATTTTTAAAACCTCCTATTTAATTGAATTGATTATCTTGCTGATTTCATTTTGGTCAATATCAGAAAATGCATAGAGAGCGATGGTATTCTCAAACCTGTAAGTGAGAAAATCGCCTTTTTCAGTTGCAATGTAGTATCCGATGTGACCATTTACTGTTATTTCAGTTTCGGTCGATTTTTCTTCCAGAATACTGAAATTACGAACTTCCTCATCACTTTCATAGAACATAAATGAAATACTTATTTTGCCTTTTCCGTCACTTAAATCCAATATCGGAGCTGTCTCTTTCCTGTATTCTGTAATATGATATCCGTCAGGCAAATACATGGGAGTTTCGATATAATGTCCTTCTTCTTCAAATAGTTTTTTTATACCATATTTATCATAGATATCAGTTTGTTCAACAGTAGGATCATTATTTTCGGTAAGGTCAATATTGATATATCTGCCTATATGTGTTATCACAGTAAAAAGGTCTTTGCCATATGCGGTAAATGTTACAATATTTCCAATAAACAAAATCATGCAGGCTGTTATCAATGCTCTTTTGATAAAAGTTGTAATAATCTTTTTACGCCTTTTCGTTGTAATTTTATTGTATTCCAAAGTGGTATCAAATGTTTTGGGAGAAAGATTCTCAGATAACATAATTAAAGATACAAGTTCTTCAATTAAATCAATATCAGGTTCAGATTTTAACATCTCTGATTCGAGTTGTTTGCGAAGCTGCTCTGTGCCTTCTATTCTAAAGGAATCATCTGTGCAGAGCATATCAATTATTTCTCTGTTCAAGGCAATTCCTCCTTATGCTTTAATAATTTGACTTTCAGACGTTCGATGCGCTTATACATAGCAGCAGTAGATATATTATATTGAATAGATAGTTCTTCTACGCTTATTCCTTTTAAGTAGTATTTTTCAAGAAGCGATATTTCTTCCTGAGATATCAGCGTTTCAAGTATTTCATAACTATTCTCAAATTGAACCGAGTTATCTGCTTCCGTTATAGAATCGAGGTCAATATGCTTTTTATTCTTTTTCCAATATCGGCTAACAACCTTGTCAGCCGTTCTGTAAAGCCAAAGCGAAATATTATTGGTTAATTCCACTTTATCGAGCTTGACAAGGAGTATATAGAACACTTGCTGTACACAATCATAAGCATCATCTTCATTTTTCATTTTTACAAGGCAGTAATTATATATTTTGGTATAATATTTATCCAATAAAATTTTATATTCGTCAGGAAGCATACTTCAACTCCTTTCAATCTTTCTTATTGTATAAATGCAGATTGTAACACTTTTTTAGACACACTCAATTAATTTCGTAATATCAGACAAAAATCAAGGTGAGTTTTTATGGATTTTGCCTGTTCTGCCTTTTATTATAACATAATGAATCAGAAAAAGTGTGAACAGAATAGTCTTTTGAAAAAGAAAATAGGACGATACCTTTAAACTGTTAGGTATCGCCCTTGTTCTCTATAATTATGATTATTGTTGATAGGTACTGTGTGTTTTTTAGTGTTACTATTCGGGAGCAGGGATAGCTTGCCTGTCCTGTTTTGATAGTTTGTATATACTCATAAATGGAAAAAATCATATAAATTCAACCTGAATATCACTGTCTTTGAATTTTATATCAGGATTTACATTTTTAATAAATGTTTTGATAAGCTTTTCAGCCGAAATTTTTGCACTTGAAAGATTTTCGTCATTATTTTCAAGCTGTTCCGTCAATTTATTCAGAGCTTCCGCACGGTCATCAATTGCCATTTCTGTACCTTTATTGTAGTCACCGTTTATTTTGAGAAAACCTGTTTCATAATCATAATTATATATATTTATACTTGAATTATCAAGCGCAACATGATTAAGCTGAGGAGTTTTTAATTTGACCAGCACAAAATTATTATAATTATCAATAATAAATTCACTTGTCTTCATATCCACAGTATATACTCCCGTAGCATTAAATTCCACCCAACGAGTAGTATTGTCATTACTGCTATTGGAATTTGAAATTTTTACCCAGCTATCACTTACGCTTAGAACTTCGAGGAGATTTTCCTCCTTAATATTACCGATATTTATTGTGGCACGATTTTGCACATGATTTTCCTGTTCAAAATAATCAAAGGCTTTCTGTTTGAATTTATCATATGTATCCTGTTTTGTTTCCTCATAAATTTTTGAAAAGGCACTATCAGATGCTTCTTTTGCATTTTTTAATGTTCTGAATGATAAAACAACTCCTCCCACTATAGCACAAATGGAAATAAATATAATGATATTATATTTATTGAATATCTTCTTTGAATCTGACATTTACTGCTACCTCCTTTTCAGTTGCGGATTGTATCAGGAATTTTACTTGTTTTTCTGCTGAATCCATTGCCTGCTCCTTCAGCATATTATAATTTGAAACACTTTTCTCTGCATTGAGAGAAAGTTGTTTTATGGAGTTCATTGTTGCAGTATATCCGTCCTCATTACTTCCTGACCAGTTATGTTTCATATCAGATGCAAGCTGCTCGCTTTTTTTGTCATCAATTCTTAATGTTGCCTCAGGCATTGGCAACAATACTTCATAAAAATTACCATCAGAATTTAATTCGGCTTTGTACAAATCAACAGTAAAGGTTATATCACCATAAAAAGCGAGAAGTGCTTTATACTTATCACCTATTTCCATTAAATCATGCATCACAACAGATGCAGATAAAACTTCTAAATTTCCGACTGTTTTTATTTTATTGCCAATACTCGATTCCGTATCTTTGGCAGATAGTCCTTCTGCTATGCCTTCTTCCTTACCTTCAGCCACTCCATCTGTTATACCCTGATAAGAACCAACAAACTTTCCTGCTGTCTCTCCTGCTGTTGTACCAATTTCAGAACCTATTTTTCTTGCATTGAGGAACTTATATGCAGAATATACTAAAAAGCATAAAGAAACTGCAAAGAATACTCCAATCAGAGTATTTTTCGATAATTTTTTTAATATATTGACAAGCTTCCTAATTTTTACATCAGACATTTATATCACCTCATTTGATTTCAATATTTGACTGCATTTCAAAAAATTCATCTGCCAGTTCTCCATATTCGCAGTCTATCACATATTTATTCTTAACGTCATCACTACCGATTAAAGGAATTGAACTTTTTTCATATATGCTGTAATTCTCGTCTGCTGTCACGTTCATTTTAATTTTTCTTGACTTATCGACAAAATCACCGTCTTTAACCTGTGGTTTGCCTGAAATGTCATTATAGCGGATATTTACCTGTGCATTTTCGCACGAATAATCCTTTTCTTTGAAATATGAACCTTTTACTCTGCTCACATAAATTTTTATATCTTTGTAGTAGTTGCTGTCTCCTGAATTTGTATCTATCCACTGAGAACCGCTTCCGCTGAGTATATAGTAGATTTCATGTGTTTCCTTATCGGAGTTGTTTATTTTTCTGATATCTAATCTTACAGCCTGATTTTTCAGAGGACTCCAGTCGGAAACAGCTATTTTGATTCCTGAAACAGTTTCAATTTTTTTATTGCCAAGCAGTTCATTGTCATCTATACCTGTGGGATTCCATATGCTGTGGAACATTTCTTTCTTGATGTATGATTTCTGGCTGTTTATCGGTTCATCAGAGCCGTTATAGATATTGAACTTTATTTCAGTTCCGACAGATTCATCGAGTTCAACTGAAAGCTTTGCTTTCTGGGAGGAACTGAGTTTGAATATGCTGTCTGTACCTATTTCATTTCCTTCATTGTCTCTGAATTTTATACAATGGTCTGTTGAAGTTAAAATACATACGGCATTATCGGAAATATTATTTGCCTTATACCTGTCATCTGCCTGAAAGCTTGCAGTAAGTTCATCCGTATCTGCGGCAAAGTAAACTATATTTTCCTTTACTTCTTTTCCGTTAAGGTAATAGATAATTTTTCCGCCTTCATCGGGCTGAGGAAGTTCAATTTTCTGTTTCTGATTGAATTTGAGTTCTTTTTTCAGCATATAGTCTATATTTGAATCAACAGTGATTTTGTTTTCATCGCTGCCCATACTAAACGTATATCCCTCATCAGGTTCACCGATATAATAGATAGAATCACCAACACACAATTCAGTTTTTTCCTGTATCTCTTTATGTTCGATATCATAGAATGTAACTTTTCCATTTTGATAGGTATACAATGTCGGGTCAAATTCAATTGTTTCCGATTCATTATAGACGGAATACATATAGCCGTTATTTGTAAGTCTGAAAAGATTTTTAGTAGAATCAATACTTTTTATTTTGCCCGTAGATTCAATTCTGATTTCCGTACCTAATTTTGCATAAGCTCTGAAAGGTTTATCAGAATTATAGTCATAACTTTTATCACCGACAAATATTTTTACTTTTCCCGTTGCAGAAATTTTTTCTATTTCAATTTCAAATTTCTTGCCAAATACAATCTTATAATCATCAACAGAATCCTGCGGACTGTACTTACTGAATTTTATTTTTCCTTCATCATCGGAACATGATGCATATTCAGGCTCAGTTTTTTCAACATAGTATTCATTCGGGTCATAGCTGGCAGAAACACAAAATTCATCACATGACTGAATGGAAAAACTGTCAGATGTGGTCTGATATTCCTGTCCGTTTGCAGTAATTTCCCATAAGGGTGACAATGAAAGTGTATTTCCGTCAGTATCTACATATTCCGCTTTGAATGTAAGGTTTCTTTTTTTATAAGCACCTTCGGGAATAATGCTTATTTCTCTGTATTGTATATCATTCGGGATTCTGATTTCTTTTCCACTGAAATAGGAATAATCAAAATTTGACTGTTCTCCGCTAAATACAGCCATTCTGAATCCTTGAAACTCATATGTATTGGATTGAACATTACTTGTTAAATCCACTTTTGCATATATCGTATCATCAGGACAGAGCCAGCAGTTATCAATGTCAATTATTTCCTTATATTCCGAATCTTTATAGTAAGTGACATTCAGCGAACTGTTTGAAGCAAACGAAACATGAATCTCACCTGAATGATTTTCAAGTTCCGACTGCTGAATATTTTCATCTATATAATAACCATCGCTGTCTGTATCTTTATTGCCTATTTCATCAACATAATCATTATATTCAGTATTATCACGAAGAAGATATGTTTCCATCAGCTCATCAGGCTTGTCTTTTATTTCATTTGCCGAACAGCCTGACAATAACAAGCAACTTACAGAAATAATAAATGTAATATATTTTTTCATAACAATCACCATTAAATTTTGAAATTTGTTGTTTAATATTATAGCACAAATTCGAGCAAAAGTCAACTATTTTTGTGCAAAATCAGCATTTTTCGACGTTTTATTCTTTAATTATATAATATTATAACATAAAAATTTAAAAGTTATAAAAATGAATTCCAAAAATTTTGAAAGTAATATTATAAAAATTATTTTCAGATAACAAAACAGACCTCGGAAAAATTTCCGAAGTCTGTTTTTATCATTTCATCATATTTTCAAGGTAT
>DGRR01000233.1 GCA_002389995.1 Ruminococcus sp. UBA4383
GATGACAGTGCAATTGCAGATACTATGGACGAACTGAGAGAAAAACTCGATTCAGCCGATATAACCTACAAAATACAGTAAATACATAAAAAATCCCCGAATATTCGGGGATTTTTTTATTATTCAATTCCTGCCTGCTGTTTTGCGGCTGTGAGGGTATTTTTCATGAGCATAGCTATTGTCATAGGTCCTACACCGCCGGGGACGGGAGTTATGTAGGAGGCTTTCTTTTCAGCGGATTCAAAATCAACATCTCCGCAGAGCTTGCCGTTTTCATCTCTGTCCATACCTACATCTATGACTATTGCACCTTCCTTTATCATATCGCCTGTAACGAATTTAGCCTTTCCGATTGCCACTACAAGGATATCTGCACTGAGACAGATTTCTTTGAGGTTTTTGGTTTTGGAATGGCATATTGTGACAGTGCCGTTTTTCTGCAAGAGGAGCATAGCCTGCGGTTTGCCGACAATATTGCTTCTGCCGATTACAACGCAGTTTTTACCTGTTATATCCGTGCCTGTGCTTTCGATAAGGCGCATAACTCCTGCGGGAGTACAGGGAAGAAATGCATAGTCGCCTATCATGATTCTGCCTACATTTGCAGGGTGGAATGCATCAACGTCCTTTTCGGGGGAGATAGCATTTATTACAGCTTTTTCGTCAATATGCTTAGGGAGAGGAAGCTGTACAAGTATGCCGTTTACTCTTGTGTCACGGTTAAGAACTTCAACAAGGTCGAGAAGCTGTTCCTGAGTTGTATCTTCGTCCATAGCGTATTCATAGGACTGGAAACCCACTGCCTCGCAAGCCTTTTTCTTATTGTTTACATAAACTCTTGATGCGGGATTATTTCCCACGATTACGACAGCAAGACCTACTTTAAGACCTTTTTCATCTTTAAGTCTTGCAGCCTCGGCAGCTACTTCCTCTTTAACGCTTGCGGAAACTGCTTTTCCGTCAATTATCTGTGCCATTGTGATTTTCCTCCTTGATATCCGATTCGGAATCATTTTTTATTTCCTTTGATTTATTTTTAGATTTAACGCCTGACTCTGAGAGAAGAAGTTTTGATTCTTCTGTATCCGCATAAAGAATATATCTTTCGGGGTCACGTTTCACACGGAAATGAAAGATTATCTGCAATATTATTGAAATTATGCATATTATCAGCGACAAAGCCTGAGAAACTCTCATATTGCCTATCATAAGGCTGTCTGTACGCAGACCTTCAACGACAAATCTTTCCGCACCGTACCATGCAAGATACATGAGAAAAATCTGTCCGTCATATTTTCTTCTCTTTGAGAATGATGCAAGTATGACAAATCCCAAAAGACACCATACCGATTCATAGAGAAAACATGGGTGTACGGCATATTTTTCTGACATTTCAAGTCCCTGACGGTACATTTCACCATCAAGATATGCGCTGTTATGAAAGATAGTCTGCTGTATTCTTCCGCCTGTCATTCCGAAAAGGCTGTCGGTATTTGTGCCGAAAGCCTCCTGATTCACAAAATTTCCCCATCTTCCCACGCCCTGACCGATTAAGAATCCAATTACGGTAATATCGAGCATGGGGAGCATTTTTACTTTACGGGCTTTGCATATAAGCAGTCCGACAAGCACTGCGCCGATTATTCCGCCGTAAATGGCAAGTCCGCCGTTTCGTGTATTGAGTATTGCCTTTATATCGCCCCTGTATTCGTCCCAGCGGAATGCGACATAGTACAGTCTTGCTCCGACAATTCCGCCTACGACACCGCCTATCACGGCATCTATCGCCCTGTCGGAATCTATGCCGAATCTTTTCATATGCGGGAAACAGTAGAGTATTGCAAGAAGAAGTCCCGTGACGATTATTATTCCGTACCACTGTATATCGAGTCCGAAAACCGTGAATGCCGTGGGGTCTATATGAAATTCCCAGCCAATTTTCGGAAATGATATTATATTCGGGTCGGATATGGTCTGAACCTCTGTCAAGACTTACACCGTCCCCTCGATTACTGACATTACAAGTCTGTCTTTTCTGAGTTCATTCTTCATAAATTCAAGCACATCACTGCTTTTGAGGTCTGAAAGAACCTGTATGGTGGCATACGGAGATACTCCGTCCATGTGGCTGTTCATCATGAGATTTGCGACTGCTTCAACGTTGTTGAGTTCTCTTACAAGACCGCCGTATGTTGATTTTTTGATTCTCTGGAATAAATTTTCATCTATGCCGTCTTTTATTATTCTTTCGATTTCAGCCGAAACGGTATCTCTTATCACATCGGGAGAATCTGATTCACCGCTGAATATTACTGTAAAATATCCGTCACCCGTAAATACTTCCGTGCCGAAAGACGAATTTATAACTTCATCTCTGAGGAGTTTCTGATACATTTCGGTTGAAGGGTCTGAGAGGATATCTGCCGCAACAGATGCAGCCATAACCTTTTCAAGTCTTTCATTTCCCTTACACGGTGTACATTTGTAGCCTATATTGAATATAGATGCACCTACGGGCTGTTTTTCGGTTATTTCAGCCTGTACAATACTTTCGGGTTCATCAGGGAAAACGGTTTCAAGACCTTTGTCCTCGCATTTTTTGAGGCACTCATCGCATATTGCAAGCACTTCATCAGCCTTTACATTTCCTGCGATTGAAAGCACCATATTGTTGAGATTATAGAAAGTATAATAGCATTTGTAAAGCAAATCCGCATTTATCTGTGCTATACTTTCAATAGTTCCCGCTATATCTATTTTTACGGGGTGGTTGTGGTACATACAGCGGAGCATATTGAAAAATACTCTCCATTCGGGATTATCGTTTGTCATCTGGATTTCCTGACCGATTATGCCCTGTTCCTTGTCAACGGTTGCCTGAGTGAAATAGGGAGCCTGTACAAAATCGAGAAGTATTTTCAGTGACTCCTTATAATTTTTTGTACAACTGAAAAGGTATGCGGTCTTGTCGAATGAAGTGAAAGCGTTTCCGCTTGCGCCTGTTTTTGCATAGAGTTCAAAAACATCGCAGTCCTCGTTTTCAAAGAGCTTGTGTTCAAGGAAATGTGCAATTCCTTCGGGTACAACGGTATACTCTTTGTCATCAGCCATTTTGAACATGGTATTGACCGAGCCGTATTTTGTTCCGAAAAGAGCCTCTATACTGCTGTAACCTTCCATTTCGCAGATATATATGTCAAGACCGCTGTCGTGCTTGACATGGATTATTTTATCGCCTGTTCTTTCGCTTGTTATGATATTTTTTTCCATTATTCAGCCTCCTTGTTGAGCATATAGTAAATGCTGTCGAGTTTAAGGGTTGATGCTGCCTGAATTATTCTTGCCTTGGTGACGTTCTGAAAATTCATGAACTGTTCCTGCGGAGTAAGAATTTTTCCGTTGCAGAATCTTTCAAAATACCATGAAGAATATGATGACGGCGTGTCACCTATCGCATTGTATGCATTGTCAAGTGAAAGAAGTGCGCTCTGTATCTCCTCATCTGAGATATTGCCCTTTATGATTTCATCAAGCTGATTGAGTATTTCGGCTTTTGCCTTTTCGATATTGACTTTTTCAACACCGCTGTCAACCATAATGATATTTTTAACAGAAGAAAAACGGCTTGCACAATAGTAGCAGAGACTCATTTTTTCCCTGACATTTGCGAAAAGCTTTGAAACAGGAGTTGCACCGTAAATCATACTGAGCATCTGGAGAGCAAACCTGTCGTCTGAATCTGTTTTGAAGGTCATTACCATTTTGCACTGTCTTACGTCCATTTCTTCGGAAGAAATTTCAATTTCGGGCTTTACTGGGCTTTTTGAATTGAAAACATATTCTTTCGGCTGTCTTTCGATTTTTGAAAATTCCTCGGTGAACATATCTTTTACAGTATTGTTTTCTTCGGAAGAAACATACATTATTTCAATCTGTGCAGTTCTGAGAATATTCTGATATGCTCTGTAAGCATCTGCGGAAGTAACTTTTTCGGCATCTTCTTTTTTTCCCATATCCGAAAGTGCTGCGGGTTCGCCCCTGAAAGCTATTTCCTCAGCCTTTGATATTGCATAGCCTCTCTTGTTATTGAGTTCGGCATCAATTCGGTCGAGGAGTTCTTTCTTTGTAATTTTGAAAAGTTCGCTGTCGAACTCGCCGTTACTGACATTCGGGTAGAAAATGCAGTCTTTTATGATTTCGGTCATTTCCTCATCGAGATTTTCTCCGTCAAATGCATATTTATTATTAATCCATGATGATGTGAAAGAGAGTATCTGGAGGTCACCTCTTTTGGAAGAACCGCTTCTCACGCCTGAACCGTAGAGAGATGAAAGTTTTTCGCTGAGTTCCGCAATAGTTTTAAACTTGCTGTTCGCATCTGAAAGCACACCTATGCCGAGGGAATTTGCGGAGGCGGTTTCCCTGCAAAGCGATGTAATAAAGCGGACAGTCAGAAGATTTGTCTTGAATTTCGGGTCTGTGACTGACGAAAATCCTATTTTATCGGATATTTCTGTCCTGTTGTATTTCATTGGCATTACACTCCTTAAAAAAATTTACACAGTTATTATAACATATATTGCATCGGATTTCCATATTTTCTTGAAAATTTCTCATGTATTTCACAATTTCCGAAAGGAAAACCGTCTTTTAAGCCCTGAATTTCTGCTTAATACAGTTTTCAGGCACTTATTTGGTTAACACAAACTAACAGATTATATAAATATCATGATGAGATAAGCTATAATTAAAACTGCTGCAAGTCCGAGGACAGCTATTCTCTGCCACAGTTTCTTCCGGGGCTTTTTATATTTTTGGCTCATTCATATCACCTCAATGTCTTTTTTTGCTTCTTTTCTTGCGGTCGGGGATATAGTCTGTATAGACCTCTCTTTTACGGCTTTTGCCGAAAGGAGTTTTATGTTTTTCTTTTCCTGAAATTTCCCTGTTTCTGCGTTCGGAGATTCTTTCGGTTTTGCCGCCCTTATAGAGTTTTACCTCTACCTGTCTGCCGTTTATTTTCATTGGGTTGGTGCTTTCGATTATGTAGTCATAATCTGATTCGGGTACTTCAACGGTTGTATGTTCATCATAGATATCAATTTTTCCGAAATCCTTGCCTGCCATACCCGTAGCATCAGCGAGTGCGCCGAGTATGAAATTGGGAGCGATTCTGTGGCTTCTTCCAATATTTATATCTACCCTGACAGTTTTTTCGCCTTTGCGGTTACCTTTTCTGACGGGTCTTGCGGCATAATCGGGGAGGTTGTCTGTTTCGGATTTAAGTCTTTCAGCGATAATTCTTGCGGCTGCCTCTCTGTAATCTATGCCGAGTGCGGCAAGGCGGTCAAGAATTTCATAGGCTCTGCGGTCTGAAACGTGTCCGAAATTTGTTATTTCATTTATAATATTTTCTTTCTTTGCAGAAATTACATCATTTTTATCTGGGAGGGGCATTTCCTTTATTTCAGCATTTATATATCTGCTTATATCCCTGAGAGAATAGAACTGTTTTCTGCCTGAAATGAGAGTATATGCAGTACCTGTCCTGCCTGCCCTGCCTGTACGACCTATGCGGTGTATATAGTATTCGTTATCCTGCGGGATATCGTAATTGAATACTGCATCAATTCCGCTTACGTCAATACCTCTTGCGGCAACATCTGTTGCGACAAGTATGGGAGTGCTGCCTGATTTGAAGCTGTTCATCACCTGAGTTCTCTGAATCTGTTTCATATCTCCGTGAAGTCCTGCGGCACGGAATCCTGATTTTACGAGTTCCTCTGTAAGTTCGTCAACCATTTTCTTTGTGTTGCAGAAAATCATTGAAGATGCGGGATTATATGCCGCAAGCAGAAGTTTAAGTGCATCAGTTTTTCTTCCCATAGGCACTTCAAAATAAAACTGATTTATTAATTCAACAGTTTTTCCTGCGGATTTTATCTTTATATGTTCGGGATTTTCCTGATACTTTTCAGTTATCGCCATGATTTCGGGGGGCATGGTAGCTGAAAACAGGACTGTCTGTCTTTCAGCAGGGATATATGAGAGAATTTCCTCTATATCTTCTCTGAATCCCATATTGAGCATTTCGTCCGCCTCATCAAGTATGACGGTACGCAGAAAATCGAGTTTAAGGGTTTTTCTGCGGATATGGTCCATTATGCGTCCGGGAGTGCCTATTACTATATTGACACCTCTTTTGAGCTGTCTTATCTGGTTTTCCATGCTTGCGCCGCCGTAAACAGCACAGGTTTTCACGATATGTTTATATTTTGCGAATTTTTTGATTTCCTCATCAGCCTGCATGGCAAGTTCTCTGGTGGGACACATTACAAGCACTGCAACAGTTTTTTTATCTGCATCTGTAATACTTTCGACAGCAGGTATTCCGAATGCGGCAGTTTTTCCCGTTCCTGTATTGGAACGTCCCACAACGTCCCTTCCTTCGAGAAGCAGAGGTATGCTTTTTTCCTGAATCTCTGTCATTTCGTCAAATCCAAGTTCATCAACCGCAAGGAGTATCTCCTGTGATAAATTCAATTCTTTAAATTTCATTATTTTTCCTTTCTTCAATGAATACTTTCCATTTTATCATAATATCACAATTTTTTTCCAAAGTCAACAAAAATAAAAATTATCTTGAATATCAGAATAAATTTCTTGACTTTTGTGTAAAAATATGCGATAATATAATCCATGAAAAAATAATAATATGGAGGCAGAGTATATTGGCTTATAATATAAGAAAATTTGATTTCATCATACTCGATGCAATACAGAAAAATCTCCGCAATCCCTTTATGGACGAACTTATGCCAAAAGTAACAATTCTCGGAGACAAAGGACTTTTCTTTATATTTATCTCAATTTTTATGCTTTTCTTCAAACAGTACCGAAACTGCGGAATATCCTGTCTTACGGGAATGATGTGCGGCGTTATAGTGGGAAACCTTATAGTCAAAAATATTGTCAGGCGTTCAAGACCGTGCTGGATAAATGATAAAATAGATATGCTTATTGAAGTGCCGAAAGATTATTCGTTTCCGTCAGGGCATACTCTTGCGGCATTCATATTTGCAACGGTTGTCCTGCACTATGATAAAAGAATCGGTATTCCCGCTTTAATTATAGCTGCTGCGATAGCTTTTTCGAGAATGTATCTGTATGTACATTTTCCGACAGATATTCTTTTCGGAGTTGTGCTTGGAATTTTAATAGGCTGTTCGGTAGTTCATTTCCTCGACAAATATCTTTTTACATGAAAAATATCCTGCTTGTGCAGGATATTTTTTTATGATATTTTTTCAAGCCTTGAACGCAGTTTCTTTATGATTTTCTTTTCAAGCCTTGATATGTATGACTGTGATATACCTATAAGTTCAGCAACTTCTTTCTGGGTCTTTTCTTTTCCGTCAACAAGTCCGAAACGCATTTCCATTATTTCCCTTTCACGGTCGCAGAGTTCGGAAACGGCTTCCCTCAGCATTTCTCTTTCAGCCTCGCTTTCGATTCCCCTGCTGACTACATCTTCATCAGTTCCCAGAACGTCCGACAGAAGCAGTTCATTTCCGTCATAGTCTATATTCAGCGGTTCATCTATTGAAAGGTCATTTCTGTACTGTGATGCCTTACGCATAAACATAAGTATTTCATTTTCAATGCATCTTGATGCATATGTGGCAAGCTTTATATTTTTATTCGGACAGAATGTGTTTACTGCCTTGATAAGTCCTATTGTACCTATCGAAACCAAATCCTCTATGCCGACACCCGATGATTCAAATTTTTTCGCTATGTACACCACAAGCCTCAGATTATGCACTATGAGAATATTTCTCGCCTCACGGTCATTGTTGACAAGCCGTATGAAAACATCTTCTTCCTCCTGCTTTGTAAGCGGAGGCGGAAGCGTATCCGCACCGTTTACATAATAGACTTCCTCACTGCTGAAAAACTCCATTATTTTCCTTAAAATCTCTTTTATCTTGTTCATTTTCTCTCTCCAATCTTTATATTTCGTTTATAATATCTTAGGGTTGAAAATAGCCTTTCCTCTGCTGTGACCTGAACCAATCATAGCTTCAACAGGTTTTTCCTCCCCTGAACAGCCGTTTATTATTTTTATCTCATCAGGACGGAAAACCGCCATGAATCCGCTTTCGGAAACTGTCGAACAGGGTACAAGACGATAGCCTTTCGGAAGAATATCCCCTCCGTCCTCATATCCTGTAAGCCTTGAAAAATCTTCATTTCCGCATATTATAACGGGCTGACCCGAAAAATAATCTATAAGTCCGTTGCCCGTATCCGCAAGCCCTTCACATTCTATTTCCTTTCCCTCATACCTTATGACGACCCTGTACTGACAATCGGTATATCTGTCGGATATTCTGCGGAATATACAGACTATTCCGTATAATGCCGCTGTCGTTGCAATCAATACTATAAGGGAAAAATCTATGTAGAAATATGTATTCGAGAAATGCATGAAATCAGGTTTCAGCCACGAATATACCCCGTATACTCCGCCTGCAAATATGAAATTCACTCCGAAAAAATACGCTGTATTCATAAATATTCTCTTTTTGCTTTTCATTCCGAATGATATGATAACAATAGTGACGGCGGCAAAAGTTTTTATTAAAAAATTTATAAATATTCCCAGTTCAGGGGCAAATATCAGCAGAGAATATAAACTCCCGTATGCAGATGCCATAATACACCGCATATTCTTCAAAGGGGTATGCGTAAGCTTTGCAGTAGTTTTCAGCAGAATACAGTTTACATAAATATTCAGAACTATAAGCACATCAATATATATTGTCTGCAAATCCTGTCCCCCTTTCAGCCGTGTTATATTATACTCTTTTCTTTCCGAAAAAATACCTTATAAATAAAAATAACAGGAGCGAAATTACTGCCGTACCGATAAAAAATAAAATTATTGACTTGAATGTCATTTTTTTATCTGAAATATTAACTGCCATTGCCTGAACTATGTCCTCCGCAGAACGGAATTTTAAATTATTTTCGTCTGCATATTTTTCCGCAGTTGATTTTTTACTGCCCATGATGCAGAATTTTTCTTTCAGTACAGGTTCATTGTTTTCGGGAATATATCCGAATGCCCTCTCACCTATCGTATTCACGCAGGGCGGAATATATATTTTTCCGAGCGAATTGCACATATAAAATGCTCCCTTGCCGATTTTCTCAGTTTTCCCGCCAAGAGAAACATATGTCAGCGATGTACACCCTGAAAAGCAGTAATTCCCTATATAGTCAACGCTTTCGGGAATTTTTATTTCCGTCAAGGATATACAAGCCCTGAAACATGATTCGGGAAGATATTCTGTATCCGCATTTATTTTTGCTTCTGAAAGAGATGTACACCCGCAGAAACTGCCTGTCCCCATGGACTTTACATTTTCGGGTATATTCACTTTTTCAAGCGATACGCAGGCATAAAAGCTGTGATGACCAATTCTTTCGAGAGTATCGGGAAATTCTATTTCTTTAAGGGATTTACAGTCAAAAAATGCGTTGTCTCTTATTTCAGTAACGGGACAGCCTTCTATTTTTTCGGGCAGCGTTATTTTTTCGGGATTTCCGCTGAATCCTGTAATTACAGCTTCATTTCTTATGACTGTATATGTATATTTTAATTCTTCTGCACGAATATCCGACAATTTAAGCGAAAATACAAACGGTATCGACATAATAAAAGATATTATTCTTTTTTTCATAAAAACCTCCTGTTTTTTAATGGGGGGAAGCCGCCCAGTTTTTTCATGGGGAAGC
>DGRR01000117.1 GCA_002389995.1 Ruminococcus sp. UBA4383
AGATACGGCTCTCATGAAAAGGAAATTTCAGGCGGAGCAAAATCTACCACAAATAACCGTATGGAACTTATGGGAGTTATCGAGGGGCTTTCCGCCCTCAAAGAACCATGTAACGTCACTGTTACAACCGACAGCAAATATGTCGTTGACAGCATTACAAAAGGTTGGGTCTACCTGTGGAAGAAAAAAAACTGGATAAAGTCAGACGGCAAAAAAGCCCTGAATGTTGATTTATGGGAAAAACTTATCCCGCTCCTCGAAAAACATTATGTACAGTTCGTCTGGGTAAAAGGTCATGCAGGACACCCCGAAAATGAACGCTGTGACACACTCGCTGTACAGCAGAGAGATATATATTCACTAAAACAGGAGGATTAAAAATGGAAAAAAGATTTATATATGCCGATAATGCCGCAACAACCTGCGTATCTCAGAAAGTACTCGATGCTATGCTCCCGTACTTCACTACCGCTTACGGCAACCCGTCAAGTATATATAAACTCGGCAGAGATGCTCAGAGAGATGTCGAAGCCGCAAGAGTTAAAGTCGCAAAGGCTATCGGTGCAGACCCCAATGAAATATTCTTTACAAGCTGCGGCTCTGAATCCGATAACTGGGCTATAAAAGGTACTGCTGAAAGACTTGCAAAAAGAGGCAAGAAACATATTGTTACATCTGTATTTGAACACCATGCTGTTCTTCATACAACTCAGTACCTCGAAAAACAGGGCTTTGAAGTAACATATATTCCCGTTGACGAAAAAGGTCTTATCAATCCCGAAGATGTAAGAAATGCTATAAGAGAAGATACCGCTCTTGTAACTATTATGTATGCAAATAACGAAATAGGTACTATCCAGCCCATTGACGAAATTGCAAAAATCTGCAAGGAGAAAAAAGTTATTTTCCATACTGATGCTGTACAGGCTGTCGGTCATGTCGAAATAAATGTCCATGAACAGGGTATAGATATGCTCTCCCTCTCAGGTCATAAAATACACGCCCAGAAAGGCATTGGCGCACTGTATGTAAGAAAAGGCATAGCCCTCCCCAATCTCATTCACGGAGGCGGTCAGGAAAGAAACAAGAGAGCAGGTACTGAAAATGTTCCCGCAATAGTTGGTCTCGGAGTAGCTGCTGAGGAGGCTGTAAAGAATATTTCCGAAAAGGCTGCAATAATAACTCCCAGAAGAAACAGGCTTATTGACGGAATATTGAAACTTCCATATACAAGACTTAACGGCGACAGGGACAAGAGACTCCCAGGAAATCTCAATATCTCCATTGAAGGAATTGAAGGCGAATCACTTCTTCTTATGCTCGATATGAACGGAATCTGCGCATCATCAGGTTCAGCCTGCACATCAGGTTCGCTTGACCCGTCACACGTTCTTCTTTCAATAGGTCTTAAACATGAAGTCGCACACGGTTCACTCAGACTTTCAATAGATGAGAATGTTTCCGATGAAGATGTTGATTATATTCTTGAAGTTATCCCGAAAGTTGTTGAGCGTCTGCGTTCAATGTCACCCGTATGGGAAAAGATGATGAAAGGCGAAAAGTACGAATAATGGACTTTTTGGATAAATTATTCGGCAAAAAATCGGATTCATCGAAAGATACTGCCCCTGATACAGGTTCTTCATGTTTTGTTGCAGAGAAAATATTTGACCTTAACGGTTTTGTCTCCGCAGAGGGAGAAGTCATAGAAGGTTCTTTCGGCACGGGCGACAAGGTATATATAGATAACCTTTCGGGCAAATACAGGGAAGCATATATTGAAGAAATACGCATTGAAAATCAGACAGCCGAAACAGTTACGGAAAATCAGGAGGCTTTGTTTATTCTCCGTGGCATAAGTATTGATGAGATACAACAGGGCGATATGATAATCAAATAAATAAAAAACAAGAGGAAATTTTCGCCCTTGTGCTGAGAGTGAACGGAACAAAGTGCAGTGAACGAAAGCACAAGGCTTAAATGGCGAAAATTGACGATTTTAAATAAGAGGAAATTTTCGCCCTTGTGCTGAGAGTGAACGGAACGAAGTGCAGTGAACGAAAGCACAAGGCTTAAATGGCGAAAATTGACGATTTTAAATAAGGAGTAAAATTATGTTATACAGTGAAAAAGTTCTTGACCATTTTTCAAATCCAAGAAATGTAGGCGAAATCGAAAACGCTGACGGCGTGGGAGAAATAGGCAACGCAAAATGCGGAGATATCATGAAAATGTATCTCAAAATAGATAACGGTATCATCACAGATGCAAAGTTTAAAACATTCGGCTGCGGTGCTGCTGTCGCAACATCTTCAATGGCTACTGAATTAATAAAGGGCAAGCCTATTGAGGACGCTCTCAAACTCACAAATGATGCCGTTGTAGAAGCTCTTGACGGACTCCCAGCAGTAAAGATACACTGTTCTGTACTCGCTGAACAGGCTGTAAGGTCTGCCCTTTCGGATTACTACACAAGACAGGGTATAGACCCCCTCCCGATAGTTGGCGAAATAAAAGAACCCGAAGAATAAAAATTAAAAGTCAGATGCTTCATGATGAAGTATCTGACTTTTTAAGATAAGATTATTTTGCGCCCTTACGCATGACAACTGCGCCGACAGTCTTGAACATCAGTTTAAGGTCAAGACCTATACTGCGTTTTCTGATGTATTCGACATCACCTTCAACCCATTTGTCAAATTCCACATCACTGCGTCCTTCTGTCTGACAAATACATGAAAGTCCGCTCTTTACGAGCAGTCTGTCCATTTGCTGGGGAGTATACAGAACTACCTCACGGGGAAGCGGAGGTCGTGGACCTATGATGCTCATCTGTCCGAGAAATACGTTTAAAAGCTGCGGAAGCTCATCAATTGAAGTTTTTCGGAGGAATCCGCCTACTCTTGTAATTCGTGGGTCATTATCGCTTTTGAAAGCAAGTCCGTCCGTCTGGTTATTTTTCTGAACTTCTGCAAAACGTTTTTCAGCGTCCATGCACATGGTACGGAGTTTATACATTCTGAACGGTTTTCCGCCTTTTGTAAGGCGAATCTGTGAAAAGAACGGATTTCCCCTGTCGTCAATGTAAATAATCAGTGCTACTGCACCTATCGGGACAGCAAGCACAGTCATGGCACAGGCAGATGCAACGATATCAAAAATTCTTTTTGTTACTTCATACATTTTACCGCCCGCAGGCTTTACTTTGCTGTATTTGAGAGTTTCTGAAACGCCCTGATAGAGAAGTCTGAGTGCGTGGTCATCAAATTCCAGAATAGGGTAATCCGTAACACCGCCCTTTGAAGTTTTTTCAAGAGATATAATCTTGGAATCTTTGCCATGTTTAAGGGATTCAAGCAATTCCCGTGTGACATCATTTTCTGAGAGACGCTTTTTTTTTGATTTCATTTTTTTTGAAGACATGACATTCTCCTTTCTTTCCGTCTGTATTTTTTGCGGTTTAGGACAAATCAAGTGGCATTATTGTTATATCAAATTATAAAAAAATCCATAAATCGACTGATAAAATCAATTTCTGCATATAGTTTCTGAATACAAGTATAGCACATAATCGCAAAAGTGTCAAGTATTTTAAAAATATAAAAACTATTCACATAAAATACTTATTCTATATTTACTAATTTAAGAAAAGCAGAAAAAGAAAAGTTAAAAGATACTGCTTAAAAGCGACAAAAAAGCCGTAATATCCCCTAAAACATCGGGATATACGGCTTATTTTCATACAGCGGGCTTATTCGCTGTCATCTGTTTCGTGTACGATACCGCTTAATTCCTCAGCATTTGGTTCTCTGACGAAAGGCACGGCACTTTCGGTGCAGGCACCGTATTTTTCAAAATTAATTTTAGCCTCATTGAGAGAGACTTTATTTGAACCGCCGTTATAGTCGGGGTCATTATTCTGTACGGGGTCATCTTCCCAGAAGCAGACGGGGCATATTTCGTGATTTCCCTCGGATTCCTCCATAGTATAGCAGCCGCAGCACTTGCATTTATGTTTGCCTGTTTTGTGGGAGATTAATTTTCTTGAAAGTTCCTCCCATTCCTTATCGGAACATTCTTTCACAAGTTCGACAGCCTCGCTTGTATCCCAGCCCTCATCATTCAGGGCGGACAGATAGCTTAAAACGAGTTCTTTTTCCTCTTTCGGGGAAGAATCCGCAGTTATATTGTATTTTTCGGCAAAGTCCATGAAAAAGTCATACAGATAAGGGTCGGCAGTTTTTCCGTCCGTCCACAGATAAGGGTCGATACCTGTAATAAGTTCGACAAAGCTTTCTGATTTATCGTTGTTTTTCTGAAACTCGTCATAAAGAAAAGAGTATAAAACCAAAAGTAATTGATACTTAGTCATAACGACCACCTTTTTATAATTATCAAAGCTGATTATAACATATATACTCAATTCTGTCAAGACCTTATTTACAAGGATTCAAATTTTTATCACAGAGACAAGTGCCGAAGTATCATTATGCAGGGCAATTACAGTGCCTCTGACCTGATAGGCGCAGATAGTCTTATTTTTTTTAATACATTCGACAGCGGTATTTTTTACAAATCCAAGGTCATAAAGGCGACAGCGCATTTTCCCGCTGATATTCACCGAGCTGACGAAACATTTTCCGCCCTCGTCTATACAGTCAAGTGTTGTCATAAAAATCCCTCCACACAGTATACTATGCTGTGCAGGGGGATATTGTTATCAGAGTATATATGTTTTACCGTCTATTTCGTACAGATAGAGAGTTACCTCACGTCCGAGTCCTTCAATCAGCTGATAACTTCCGCTTGCGAGGTCATACATACTGTAACCGCCGATATAGACAATTTTTCTTGAAGTTATTTTACTGAGAATATCGTCTCCTTCAATTTCTTTAAGTATACTGTCAACGTTATCGAAATAGGATTTTGATTCCTCATCTTCTTCTGTGAGTACGCCTGTTATATCAATATAGCTGAATGTAAAGTCTCCGAGCATATCGTGCAGATTATCATAATATGACTGCAAATAATCCTTAACATTGTCATATCCTGCCTGTTCATACGCATATTTAAGATAAGGCGGATAAAAAGTTTCGTTCATAAGGTCAACATCAATATTATTCAGAGCATACATATAGTCGGTTATTTTATATACTTCGGGGAATTTTTCACCGTCAGCCTTAAAGAATCTGTTGTCAAACTCGACAGCAATTTTAACATTTTCGTCATAGCTTGGTTTAAGTTCTGTGAGAGTAGCACCATACGGGAGATTTTCCTCATCAGCGTTATAGTTGTCGGGGAGGTTACCTGCGTCCACTCTGCCGCCTGATGAACTTTCATTTCCTGAACTGCATGAAGAAAAACTCATCAGTACAGCACATGAAAGAATCGCAGCGGCTTTCAATATAATCCTTTTCATATTTTCCTCCGTTATCCAAAGGTATAATATTTTCCGTCTTTTTCCGCAAATACTATTTCAAATTCGCTTATAATGAGAGATTCTTCGCCCTTGGTATCGGCCATGACTGAAAAATAAAGGTCGGTAATGCTGTCGGCTTCTTCTTTCACCATGGAATAATAGTCTGCATCGAAACTTTCATTGAGAACTTCAAAGAAGCTTGCACAGTTATCCTGTCCTGTGGGAACGGCTCTCAGACGGGTTATGGTAAATTCTCCGCCGCACATATTTTCGAGGTTATCGCACTGGTTGTTAAAAGATTCCTGCAAGCCGTATTCATAGTTATTTCGGAGGTATACTTCCATATGGTCGGCATATCCTGGGAAAAGACATTCCTTGTATGTGTCAAAGTCACGGTTCTGAAAAGCTGTGAAATAAACTTCAAGAGCGTTCATTATTTCGTCTGAAACGCTTCCGTTTTCGTTATAGAGTTTTATTCCGCTCG
>DGRR01000174.1 GCA_002389995.1 Ruminococcus sp. UBA4383
ATGTACTGCGTGAAGAAGCAGCTCCCGATGGCTACTACAAGGCATCAAATATAACATTCAAGATAGTTGACGGAAAAGTATTTGATAAGAACGGTGAGGAACTCAAAGAAATCGTAATGATAGACGAGGCTAAACCCGACAGCGCAACAAACAGCTCAGGCTCATCAAGCGGCGGTTTTACAAACAGAATCGTAAGCAGCAGCAGTTCAGGCGGTTCAAGCTCATCAGGTTCAACACGTTCGACAGGTTCTTCATCAAGCAGCAGCTCATCAAGCAAGGTTACTGCATCAGGCGATGCTCCCACAACAGGCGTAAAGGACGCAACACTTCCTATCACACTCATCGCACTCGCAGTTCTCACAGCTTTTGCTTCACGTTCAAGAAAAAAGGACGAGGAAGAATAATTAAATAAAAACAGCCCGAAAGCTCAATGCTTTCGGGCTTGTTTTTTATTTAGATGATGTCGATATGACACATTTTCATAGCTGAGAGAGCGTTTTCATGACTTTGCGGAGTAACACCTGCACAGCATGAAGAATCAACGGTTATTTTGATTTCGGGGAGTTTAGCTTTTATCAGCATAGCGTTTGATATCACACAGATATCAGTACACAGCCCCACGAGTACCACTTCATCAATTTGTGGATTTCCTGCGATAAATTCGGCGAGGTCATATGAACCAAAAGTAGGTTTGTCAATGATTGTGCAGTCTGATGTATCGAGTTTGTCGGAAATTTCCCAGCCCTTTGTATTTTTCACACAATGGACAACAGGGAGTTTTTTTCCTTCCATAGTTGAGAGATAATTTTCGTGGTGAGTATCTCTTGTAAAAACAATTTCATCTCCTGAATTTTTAAACGATTTTATTTTTTCTGCAACAGCAGGGACAATATTTTCAGCCTCTTTTGTACCGAGAGAACCGTCAATAAAATCGTTCTGCATATCTATAATGGCAAGAATTTTCATATATACCTCCTAAATTGCGGAGAGAACTTCTCCGATATTGTCATCTATAAGCAAATCTGCATTCTTATCCATTTGAGTAGGGGATTTGTTTATTATTACGATATTCTGTCCTCTGAAATACTGCACAAGTCCTGCGGCGGGATAGACATTCAGAGAAGTACCGCCTATAATAAGGGTATCAGCGTTTGCGATAGAATTTATTGCACCTGTAACTACACGGTTATCGAGGGATTCCTCATAGAGAACAACATCAGGCTTTATAGTTCCGCCGCAGTCACATTTCGGGATTCCGTCAGAGTCTGCGATATATTCAACATCATAGAATTTACCGCATTTCATGCAGTAATTACGCAGAACGCTGCCATGGAGTTCATAGACATTTTTACTGCCTGCCGCCTGATGAAGTCCGTCAATATTCTGAGTGACGACAGCAGTTAATTTTCCGTCTTTTTCGAGCTGGGCGAGTTTGATATGTGCTGGATTGGGTTTAGCGGAAAGACAGAGCATTTTCGCACGGTAAAACCTGTAAAATTCCTTTGTATTTTTTCTGAAAAACGTATTGCTTAAAATGGTTTCGGGCGGATAGCTCCATTGTTGATTGTAAAGACCGTCAACGCTTCTGAAATCAGGAATACCGCTTTCGGTCGAAACGCCTGCGCCTCCGAAAAATACTATTTTTTTGGAGGAATTGACGATTTCCCTTAATTTTTCGATTTTGTCCATAAAATCAGCCTCCTATTATTTTTACGAAAAATTTTCTGTTTCTCGGTCCGTCAAATTCGCAGAAATAGATTCCCTGCCAAGTACCGAGGAGAGGTTTTCCGCCTCTTATGATGACAGTTTCGCTTGCACCGACAGATGAAGACTTGATATGGGCATCGGAGTTGCCCTCAGCGTGTTTGAAAATTGTCAAATCAGGGAAAGAATTATTCATTCCCTCAACGAAGTCAGTTTTGACATCAGGGTCAGCGTTTTCGTTGATAGTTATTGCGGCGGTGGTATGCGGACAGAAAACAACGCATATTCCCTCATTTACACCGCTTTCACGGATAGCAGCCCTGACTTCGTTTGTGACATCGACAAGCCCCTCATCAGGGGTGCTTAAAGTAAATTCAAATAACATATAATCCTCCTTATTTTCATTATAAAAATTTTTGACTGTAAATCATAGTTTATATTTAGTGATGTACTAAAAAATTTTCAAGTTCCTGCATACTATGCTTATGTCCGTGTTTATCATTACTGATATAGTGATTGTGTTTATGACTATGCACTATTGTATGTGTATGTGTTGAGCCGTTATGCGTGTATGTGAATGTATGTGTGTGTTCATGAATATGACTGTGAGAGAGCGTATCAATGACTATGAATACTGTTCCAATTATCATAATAAGTAATGCTATGATATAAGTAGAAGTCAATGATTCATGCAAAAGTATGAATGATAAAAACGCTCCAATAAAAGGTGCAACAGCGTAATATGCACTTGTTTTTGCTGCACCAAGTGTTTTCTGCGCTCTGATATAAGTGAAAATGCTCAAACCATACGAAACAAAACCAAGTAAAAGTGCAAATGGTATATAATTTATCTCAGGAAAATTTTCACCAGTTGCAAAAGCTACCAATAATGAACCTATTCCGGAAAAAAAGCCTTTTATTGTCACTATTTGGTAAGTGCTTTTTTCAGAGATACTGCGTGTACAATTATTTTCAAATCCCCAACAAGTAGTTGCGCCAAGTACAAAAAGTGAACCAAAAGAAAATTTCAGGCTTCCACTGGCATTAAACGAAAGAAGGATACTTGATAAAGTAATGAACCCTATTGCAATCCAAAGTTTTCGGCTGACTTTTTCTTTGAATATCACAAGTGCAATAATTGTTGTTGCAACAATTTCAAAATTGCCTAAGAGGGAGGAATTGGCTGATGTACCTGTGCTAACACCAAACATCAACAAAATTGGTGCAATAATATCAAGAAGAACCATACCAATTGTATAACCTGATTCCGCAAAACTCAAA
>DGRR01000197.1 GCA_002389995.1 Ruminococcus sp. UBA4383
TACGGGCAGTTTCAGGCTTTGCGAAAGGAGCAGAACAAATGAAATCACAGGCAGAAATATTGAAACTTGAAAGATTAAATGTGCTGTTTAAAGGCTTTGACGGCGGAGCAGGTCAGATATATCTTGCAGGTGCGAAAAATCCGCTGAATTAAGTGTGAAACTTGTCTGCATCTCTGGCGGAAATGCGGTCAGGACTTTGAAACACCGCCAAAGATATTTGTATGACGGGAACATAAAAAGGAGTGATAACATTGAAGTATCTTCTCAATATGGCAGAAGTCGAAAGACTTATGAAATTAAAGGGAATCAAAAGTATAAGTCAGTTGTATCGTGAAAGCGGTCTGAAACCTGCATCATTTTTCACAAACCAGAGAAAGAATAAAAATAATCCTGTTGTTGGTCTGCACACGGTCTATATGATTTCAAAAAGACTTAACTGTCATATTGAAGAAATTCTCATTGTGAAAACTGACTGAAATAGAAAAGTTATTAGCAAAAATCTATATATTTTTCTGAAAAATTGTGATAAGATAAGGACAGGTAAAAGAATCCTGTCCTTTTTTGTTTTCGCAGGCGGTATAAAAATAGTGGCAGATAGGTGATAATATGAAATACAGGCAGAAAAAAGCGGCTGAGTATTTCGTTGGCGAAGCCGCAGGAAACATGGAAAAAGCCGCTGTAATGGCAGGATATTCAAAACGTTACGCAAGAGGAAACGCTTACAAGATTTTTGAAATTCCCGAAGTAAAAGCTTACATTGAAAAGCTGAATAAATCCGTACAGGATTATGACAAAAGCATTGCCGATACTGCGGAGATAAAAGCATTTTGGAGCAGGGTTATGAAAGATGATAATGAACAGATGAAGAACAGGCTGAGAGCGTCCGAACTTCTTGCAAAGGCAGGAGGTATGTTCAGTGACTGGTGATTTCTATAAGTCAAAGGCATGGACGGATTTGATTGCGCTGATAAAATTACAGAGAGTCAATGCAGACGGTCAGATTATCTGCGAATACTGCGGAAAACCGATAGTTAAAAAATATGACTGCATAGGTCATCATAAAATTGAACTCACCGAGGACAATGTGAACAATCCCGAAATAGCTTTAAATCCCGAAAATATCGCCCTTGTGCATCACAGATGTCATAACAGGATACATAACAAGTTAGGATATTCAGGGCGTGAGGTATATATTGTATGGGGTGCGCCGTGTTCAGGGAAAACATCTTTTGTCAGGGAATCAATGTGCGAGGGTGATTTGATTGTCGATATGGATAATATCTGGGAATGTGTTTCGGGCTGTAAACGGTATGTCAAGCCGAATTGTCTGAATCAGAATGTCTTTGCGGTGCGTGACCTGCTGATTGACATGATAAGGACAAGGCGGGGCAGGTGGCGGTGTGCATGGATTATAGGCGGTTATCCGTATTCTGCGGTGCGTGAGCGGCTCAGAAAAAGTCTTGACGCAAGAGAGATTTTCATTGACGCATCAAAGGAAGAATGCCTGAAAAGGCTTGCGGAAAGTGACAGGGATTTTGAGGAATGGAGCAGATATATTTCCGAATGGTTCGACAGATACCCGCCCCATGCAGGCTCTGAACCGCCCTGATGGGGACTGTTGGAGGGCTTATTTTTCCCGCAGAAAGTCAAAATCAGGATTTTTAGTTTGAAAAAAAGGAACTTGGGGGAAAAGCCATGCAAGAATCCACAAGAAAAGAAGAACTGCTGAAAATTGCAAAGGACAGCGTTTCGGCACAGGTTATCGTTGATGATATAATTTTCCTTGAATCAAGGCTTGACGAACTGAAAAAATATCCCATGCTCAGAGTTGACCCGAATAATTCACAGCGGCAGAAAATCACTCCCGCAGCCCGTCAGTATAAGGAGTTTTTACAGCAGTATATCAACTGTCTGAAAGCCTTTGCAAAACTTACGGGCAGCGACTTCACCGAGGAAGAAAGTCCTTTAAGGATATACTTCAATCAGATTCATGCTGATTCAAAGTAAAAAAATATGGACTCCCGATAACAGTTTCCTGCTGAATTACCATGCGAAAATTGAGTGCGGAGAAATTCTTGTCGGTCAGGAATTATGGCTTGAATTACAGCGGCTCAAAGAGGATTTTTCAGACGACAGATATTTCTATGATACCGAAAATGCTCTCGCAAGGATTCATTTCATGGAGCATTGTATAAGGCTTACAAAATCGCCTTATTACAATCAGCCCATGATTTTAATGGACTGGCAGAAAGCATTTGTGGAAACGGTTTACAGCTTTAAAATGGCTGAAAACTCCCTCGACAGATTCAAGAAAATTCTGCTCCTGATAGCCAGAAAAAATACAAAGTCCGAAACCTGTTCCGCTGTCGGACTGTCGGAGTTTTTCCTCGGAAATGAGGGTTCGGACATTGTTTGCAGTTCCAATGACGACAGCCAGGCAAGTATCGTCTATGATGCAATTGACACCATGCGGCAGCTTATCGACCCGAACGACCTCGATTCAAAACGGAATCAGCGGTTTATCCTGAATAAGGTCACAAATACCAAAATTTTCAAGCTGTCAGACCGCACCCGTAACAAGGAAGGCAGAAACATTGACTTTGCGATAGTTGACGAAATCCATGAGATGAAAACAAATATCATAGGAAAATCAATTGAACAGTCGCAGTCCTTGAAACAGAATCCGAAATTTATCATGATTACGACTGAGGGCTTTGTCGTTGACGGTTATCTTGACAAGGAACTCGAAAAAGCCCGTAAAATTATTCACGGTGAAGATGACGGAGCTGCGGCACAGCGTTTTCTTCCGTGGCTCTATACTCAGGACAGTGAGCAGGAAATATGGCAGAATAAAAAATCATGGGTCAAGTCAAATCCCACTCTCGGAATTGTCAAGCGTTGGGATTATCTCGAAGAACAGCTTGACGTTGCACAGAGTTCAAAGGCTGACAGAATTTTCGTACTTTCAAAAGATTTCAACATCAAGCAGAACAGTTCCGAAAGTTGGCTGAATATCGAAGATTACGACTATGAGGCAGTTTTTGATATTGAGGATTTCAGAAATTGCATATGTCTCGGAGCTGTTGACCTCGCTGAAACTACTGACCTGATTTGTGCGAAAATTATGCTGATGAAACCGAATGACAGGACAAAATACATCTATACAAGGTATTTTATGCCTGAATCCAAAATTGATGAGCATGACGATAAGAATGCAGGTGCGGATTACCGTGAATGGGCGCAGAATGACTTTATAACTGTAACTGAGGGTGATGATGTTGAACTTTCAGCCGTTGCGGACTGGTTCTATGAACTGTATGTAAATTACGGAATAAGGCTCTGGAAATGCGGTTATGACCAGAAATTCTCGCATGAATTTCTTAATCGAATGAATGAATACGGTTGGTATAAGCAGAATGATGAACTTGTCATGATTCTGCAAAATGCCCGGACTTTATCAAATGCCATGAAACTATGTGAAAATGAACTGAAACACAGATTCATAAATTACAATCAGAATCCCGTTGATAAATTCTGTCTGAAAAATGCGGGAATCTATGTCGATAAATACGGTCAGTGTATGTGTATCAAAAAAGAAACTGCAAAGAGAATTGATGGTGCGGTCACACTTATAATTCTATACGAAATGTACAGACGGTACAGGAGCGAGTTCAGGAGGCTTACAGATAATGGGACTATTTGACGGGCTTTTTCACAGAAAGCCGAAAAATTCAAAATATGCTGATGTTTTAAGCGGAATGACACCTGTATATTCGCAGTTCGGCACGGATATTTATGCATCTGACGTTGTACAGCAGGCTCTGAGCTGTATTGTCACGGAAATCAAAAAGCTGAATCCTCAGCACATAAGGACTGTCGATTCTGACATAATCCCTGTAAAAAGCGATATTCAGACAGTTCTGAAACGTCCGAATCAGATTATGACAACGAGTGATTTTATTGAAAAATTCATGTGGCTTTTACTTCTGAACTACAATTCATTTATTGTTCCGACTTACTACACATGGAAGGACGAGACAGGAAAAACTCAGAAACGATATTCGGGACTTTATCCGATTCAGCCTGCACAGGTGGATTTCATTCAGGATATTTCTGATACGCTTTATGTGAAGTTTACGTTTGCAAACGGCTATGATACTACATTTCCGTACAGTGAAGTAATACATATCCGACACAGATATTCCGTAAATGAGTTCATGGGCGGAAATGAATGTGGTCAGCCTGATAATTCGGCACTTCTCAAAACTCTTGACCTCAATCACAAGCTTTTGCAGGGCGTTTCAAAAAGTATCGGAGCAGGCTATGCAGTAAACGGTATTGCTAAAGTCAAGTCGCTCCTCGACAGGGATAAAATAGAAAAATCAATTCAGGAATTTAACGAAATGCTTGCAAGGTCTGAAAGTGGTTTTATCGTTACTGATATGGCAACAGATGTAACACCTGTTCAGCGTGACATAAAGCTTGTCGATAACGATACGCTGAAATTCATTGATGAAAAAATCCTGCGAAATTTCGGTGTTCCGCTTTGTATTCTCACAGGCGACTATACAAAACCACAGTATGAGGCTTTTTATCAGAAAACGCTTGAACCAATTATTATAGCTGTTTCTCAGGCTTTTACAAAGGCTCTTTTCACGGACAGGGAATGTTCTTTCGGAAATGAAATAAAATTCTATCCGAAAGATTTAATCTTCATGGATATAAACCAGACCCTTGAAATGGTGCGCCTGTTAGGTGACAGCGGAAGTCTTTATGAAAATGAAAAGCGTGTTGCATTCGGCTTGAAACCTCTCCCCGAACTGGAAGGAGTGCGTATGCAGTCGCTGAATTACGTTAATATTGAATATGCTAAACAGTATCAGACAGGAGGCTCAGACAGTGAAAAATAAATTTGAAAAGAGAAGTTACAGCTTTGAAATTCGTGCTGATGAAAACGAAAGTATCATCACAGGCAGACCTATTGTATTTGACAGCCGTACAGATTTAGTGCATTTTGAAGAAGTCATTGACAGCGGTGCGCTTGACAGTACCGACCTTTCAGATGTGAGATTTCTTGTGAATCACGATATAAATAAAATCCCGCTTGCACGTTCAAAACAAGGTCAAAATTCTACCATGTCCCTGACTGTTGACAAAAAAGGTCTGCTGATAAGCGTTAAACTCGATACCGAAAACAATTCCGATGCAAGAGCTTTGTACTCAGCCGTAAAGCGTGGGGATATTTCAGGCATGAGTTTCATGTTTTCGATAAATGGCATAAAATGGGAAAAGCTCGACAGCGATAAACCTGTAAGGCATATAACAAGTATTGCGAAGGTTGTTGAAGTTAGCGCAGTTACATTTCCTGCATATCAGGATACCGAAATAAACGCAAGGAATAGGGAAATTCTTGAAACTGCCCGAAATTCAGACGAATTAAGTCTGCTAAAAGCAAAGATTATGTTATTTTAATTAAACAGGAGGAAAATTTGCGCTCTTGACATGAGAATGAACGAAGCGCAGCGGAGTGAATGAAATGTCAAGGCTCAAAAGCGCAAATTTGACGACTTTAAATAGGAGGAAATTATGAGAAAGTATCTCGAAAAAAGACTTGCAAAACTCAATGCAAAAAAGGAAGAACTCAAAAAACGTGCGCTCGCCTCTCAGGATACCAATGAGGTAAGAAGTATTCAGTCCGTTCTTTCCGAAATTGACAGCGAAATCAGCGAAATCAATGCCGAAATCGCAAAGATTGACAGTAACGAATCAAGAAGTGTTCCTGATAACGCTGTCCATGTAAACGGCAATATCATGGGAAATACTCTCGGAAAATTTGAACCGCAGAAACGTGATGACGATATTTTCGCAAGCATGGAATACCGTATGGCTTTCAAGGATTATGTCCAGAAAGGTACTCCGCTCCCCGAAAAATATAACGTCAGGGCAGGCGGTGATGCAGGTGTCACAACTACTCAGGATATTGGTGCGCTCATTCCGACAAATGTTCTCAATGAGATTATCAAGGGCATTGAAAAATCTTACGGAACTATTTATGCGAAGGTCAGAAAGCTCAATGTTCAGGGCGGTGTGAAAATCCCTGTCGCAAATCTCAGGGCAAAATTCAACTGGATTTCCGAAACGACCGTTTCTCCCCGTCAGAAAGCAGGAACAACGGAATATATCGAATTTTCCTATAATATCGGTGAGGTGCGTGTTGCCCAGACGCTTTTATCAAGTATCGTTTCACTTTCAGTTTTCGAGAGCGAAGTAACAAGAATCATGGTTGAATCATTTCTTGAAGCTATGGACAAGGCTACAATTTCAGGTACAGGAATCGGTATGCCTCTCGGTATCGCAAATGACCCCCGTGTTACAAATGTAGTCGAAATGACTGCGGCTGATATTATTAACTGGACTGCGTGGAGGACAAAATTATTCTCGAAAATTCCGATTAAAAAGCGTGGCAGCGGTGAATTTCTTTTCTCCGCATCTACCGTTGAAACCTGTCTTTTGACTATGCATGATGATAACAACAGACCGCTTTTCAAAGAGGCTGTTGACGGAGTTATCGGAAATGAAGCAGGAAAATTTTTCGGCAGAGAAACTACACTTGTTGAACCTGATGTTATCGCTGATTTCGATACCG
The DNA here is from genome assembly GCA_002389995.1 of Ruminococcus sp. UBA4383. Classification (GTDB taxonomy): domain Bacteria; phylum Bacillota; class Clostridia; order Oscillospirales; family Ruminococcaceae; genus Ruminococcus. Next base: position 6,647 of record DGRR01000197.1, read on the forward strand.
CATCAGCAGGCGATATTATCGGTGTTTACTGGATTCCGAACGATTACGGCATAAATACAAATCTCCAGTTCGGCATAAAACGCTATTTCGATGACGACAAAAATGAATGGGTAAACAAGGGTCTGACTGTCGTTGACGGCAAAATCCTTGACCCGTCAGGCTGCTATATCATTAAAAAGAAAGGAACTTGATATGAGAACTGTTGAAGCATTAAAAAATCTTTATACTGCTTTGGGTGGTACATTGAGTGACATAGAAACTATCACAAACATTAGTGATGTAGTCAATGCTATTAGTGCAATAGCAGGAGGCGGTCTTGTTCTTAAAAAAGGAACACATAACAGCAATACCACTTCTAGTGGGGAAGCTATGTTATCTCGTAAATTACTCCCGAAAGATTTTGTTGCACTGACAGGTATAGTTAGCTGCACAGTAAATGGTTCTAACGCTGTGGCAGTTCAAAAAAGAATATCTGGTATTACACCTAATATGGACGATTATACCATTTATTATTCTATATATGGTAAAAACGGATATTCTTCACTTGGTGACCTTACGGCAAGTAATCTTTTCAAAGAAGCAACTAATGTCGAAATTACTTATCTTTACCTTGCAAAAGCGTAAAAGGAGGAATAAATAATGATTAATATGAACAGAATTGTCCCCGTCACAAATACCGACCTTCTCACACTTTACGGACTTATTCTCAAACTCAAAGGGCTTACAATTGCCGCTGTAAGTGCAGGCGATACAGGAGTTTTCGCAATGACTTCCGGTTCGGGAAACAAGCTCGCTGATGAACCTGTCAAAAGTTTTGATTTCGGCAGTTCCGTAACTTCTGCGGTGATATATTTCGTTGCCGCATATGATTATGAGGGATTTTCAATTGCAGGCACAAAGGTTACAACATCAGGTGCAGAAGTCGCTCCTGACGGGTCAACGCTCTACACGGCTACTCTTGCAAGCGGTGCGGTCACAATCGCAAAAGTCGGATTATGATAAGTCTTGAGGACGTAAAAAAAGCTCTCGGCATTACGGGCGATTATCTTGACGATACCTTAAACTTTTATATTGAGGAAGTCACTGATTTTGTCCGAAATGCAGGCGTAAAATCTGAGGATATATCTGTTGGACTGGTTGCCCGTGGAGTATCGGATTTGTGGAATTACGGTGCAGGCGAGGGAAAATTATCAGACTATTTCATTCAGCGTTGCAAGCAATTGTCTTTAAGGTGATAATATGAGCTATAAACCGAATATTCCGTTTACCGTCCCGATGTATCTGCTTATCCCCGAAACGGTCACGGCAAAGGGCAGTACAAAGAAAATCTATCCCGAAAACGGAATTTTGATTTATTGCAGTTTCAGGACGTTTGGCGGAACTGAAAAAGTCGTGAACGGTGTGCTTTCCGTTGAAAATACCGCTGTTATCGAAACATGGTACAGACCTGATATAAAGTCCGACTGCATTCTGCGTGACCTGAACGGCATTGATTATGAAATTCTCGGAACTCCAGAAAATCTCAATGTAAGAAATCAGTTTATGAAAATAAAAATAAGGGCAATTCAGGGAGGGGCTTAATGGCAAAAAACAGAATATCTCTGAGTTTCAAGGGCTTTGAGGAACTTGCCGAAAAACTCGACAAGGCAGGCGGAGACTTGAAAAAAGTTACCGAAAAAGCCCTTGTTGCAGGTAAAAATGTTGTCATGGACAATCTTGACAATGAAGTGAAAAACTCAAATTTCCCTGCAAAAGGTAAGTATTCAACAGGTCTTACAGAAAAATCCATTGACAGAAGTGAAACAGTTGAATGGAATGGTACAGAGGCATCTATAAAAGTTGGTTTTGACTTCAAAATCAGCGGTCTGCGGACTATTTTTCTGATGTACGGCACTCCCCGTATGAATAAATCCCAGAA
>DGRR01000149.1 GCA_002389995.1 Ruminococcus sp. UBA4383
TGGAGGACATCAACCTCCACTTTACAGGCGATATGCACGCCATTACATCTGCAAATAATCTCCTCTGTGCCATGATTGACAACCATATACAGCAGGGCAACGAACTGCGTATCGACCAGAGAAGAATACTCTTTAAAAGATGTATGGATATGAATGATCGTGCATTGAGAAATATCGTTGTCGGTCTCGGCGGAAAACCCAACGGTGTACCCCGTGAGGACGGATTCAATATAACTGTTGCATCGGAAATTATGGCAATACTCTGCCTTGCCGCAGACCTTAAAGATTTAAAGGAACGCCTCGGAAATATTCTCATCGGCTATGACCTTGACGGACAGCCCGTATTTGCACAGCAGATAGGCTGCTGCGGAGCTATGACAGCCCTGCTCAGAGATGCCCTCAAACCAAATCTTGTGCAGACTCTCGAAAATAACCCCGTACTCATTCACGGCGGACCTTTCGCAAATATCGCCCACGGCTGCAACTCAATAAGAGCTACAAAACTCGCCCTTAAACTCGGTGACTACTGTATCACGGAAGCAGGATTCGGCTCTGACCTCGGTGCGGAAAAATTCTTTGATATAAAATGCCGTTACGGCGGACTTTCACCTGCCTGCGTAGTTCTTGTCGCTACAATAAGAGCCTTGAAATATAACGGCAGAGTTCCGAAAGACGAACTCTCAAAGGAAAATATGTGGGCTTTGGAAAAAGGTATCGAGAATCTCAGGGCGCATATCGAAAATATGCATAAATTCCATGTTCCCGTAGTCGTTGCAATAAACCGTTTCCATACGGATACAGATGCGGAAGTCGAATTTGTACGCAATTTTTGCAGTGAAATGGGCGTTGAAGTCTCCATGTGCGAAGTGTTCGCAAAAGGCGGTGAGGGCGGTATCGACCTCGCAAACAAAGTATGTGATACTATCGCTCTCTGCGAGGATAATAATGACAAGTTCCGTCCGCTGTATTCAACCGAACTTTCAATAAAGGAAAAAATTGAAAAACTTGCAAAGGAAATTTACCGTGCAGAAGGCGTTACCTATACCACACAGGCTGAAAAGGCTATCAAGGAAATAGAAAAGATAGGTTTCGGAAATCTCCCCATATGCGTTGCAAAAACTCAGTATTCTCTCTCCGATAACCCCGCACTCCTCGGAAAACCAAAACATTTCAATATTACTGTCCGTGATGCAAGAGTTTCTTCGGGCGCAGGCTTTGTCGTAATCTATACAGGCGAAATACTGACCATGCCCGGACTTCCGAAAAAACCCTCCGCCCTGAATATCGACTGCGACAATGACGGCAATATCAGCGGTCTTTTCTGATTATGAAAAAAATTATAACACATTCCCGTGAGGAAACCGTAAGGCAAGGCGAAATTTTCGGTAAAACTCTCAGAAAAGGCGATATTGTCGCTTTTACAGGCGGTCTCGGAGCAGGAAAAACTGCCTTTACATCAGGACTTGTCATAGGTGCAGGTCTTGAAAATGCAGAAGTGAGTTCTCCCACTTTCGCCCTTGTCAATGAATATGCAGGAGACAATCTGACTGTATACCATTTTGATATGTACCGCATAGTCAGTGAAGAAGGGCTTGAATCAACAGGATTTTTTGACTATGACTTTGAAAATAATATTGCTGTCATTGAATGGTCGGAAAATATAAAGGAATTTCTGCCGAAAAATACTATCTTTATATCTATAAATCCTGTTGGTGAAAATGACAGGGAAATAATTATAGATTGTAAATAATTATAGAATTAAATAAGGAGAATTTATGCTGATACTTGGAATTGATACTTCGGGAAAAACTGCCTCCGCTGCCCTTTTTGATTCGGATAACGAAATATTTATCGCTGAAAATACTGTCTATACTCAGAAAACACATTCTCAGGTCATAATGCCGATTGTTAAAAATATCCTCGCACAGACAGGCAGAACCATGCAGGATATAAATTTAATCGCCGCTGCAGACGGTCCGGGGTCTTATACGGGTCTGCGTATAGGCGTTGCCGCAGTCAAGGCTATGTCCTTTGCCCTTGATGTTAAATGCTGCGGAGTTTCAACTCTTAAAGCTCTCGCTTATAATAACATCGCTTTCAAGGGAGTTATATGTTCTGTCATGAAGGCAAGAGCTGAACTTGTTTATGCGTGCGTCTATAAAAGTGACGGCTATGCGCTTGAAAATCTCTGCGATGAGAAAATTTTCAGCCGTGATGAACTTGCGGAATTTATAGCCCTCAACGGTGCGGAAACGCTTCTGTGCGGTGACGGTGCGGCGGATTTCTTCACGGATTACCGCTCACCCATGTTTATAATAGCTCCCCCTTGTGCACGTTTGCAGAATGCGTGCGGTGTGTGCCTTGCGGCTTTGTCGGAAGAATTTATAACCGCTGATGAACTCGAAGTCTCTTATCTGCAAAAGGTAAAGGCTGAAAAGGATTTGGAGGAAGGAAAAAATGGCGTTTGACAACAGTAAAATTCGGAAAATTTCTGAAATAATCGAAAAAATTGCGGATTTGCTCCACGATGACGGAAATAAAAATGAAATAAATATCCTTAAATCCCAGCTTGAAAATATAACGGGGAAGGAAAATATTGATGTTGATAATTTCCGTGATTTCTGGGAGTTTACAAATGTTGAATCCCTTGCGGAAAGACTTCTCATGCCTGATGCTCAGAAAATGAACCTTTCAGATGAGAGAATTACTGAAATTATTAAAAAAATCTGTCTCTGCGACTACTCGGAGGCGGAAACTGATTACTGGCTTGAAGTTCTTGAAAAGGAAACAGGGCTTTGTGTGAATGATTATATATATTTTCCGTATACAAAAGGACTTGAAGTTACTGCAACAGAGGAAGAAATTGCAAGAGCAGTTCTTCTTGACAGAAAAATATAATGTTTTAAACAAGAGGAAATTTTTGCCCTTGTCATGATAGTGAACGCAGCGACAGCGGAGTGAACGAAATGACAAGCACCAAAGGCAAAAATTGACGATTTTAAATAAAGGAAAATTTGCACCCTTGTGCTGAGAGCGAACGAAAAAAAGTGAAGTGAGCGAAAGCACAAGGCTCAAAGGTGCAAATTTGACGATTTCAAATAGAGGTGATTAAATGATTGCTATTGGCTGTGACCATGCAGGCGTTGAAATGAAAAATACTATCATAAAGGAACTGTCTGAAAAAGGCTTTGAATTTCTTGATATGGGTACTGACGGTCAGCCCTGCGATTATCCCGTTATTGCTAAGGCTGTATGCGAAAAAGTTATATCAGGCGAATGCGAAAAGGGTGTATTAATATGCGGTACGGGTATAGGTATGTCTATTGCCGCAAATAAAATGAAAGGCATAAGAGCCGCTTTGTGTACGGATTCTTTCTCGGCAAAATTTACAAGACTGCACAATGATTCAAATGTTATGTGTATGGGTGCAAGAACTCTCGGCTGCGGTCTTGCTGTCGAACTGGCTGAAATATTCCTGACAACAGGCTTTGAAGGCGGCAGACATCAGAGAAGAATTGACCTGATAACAGATATTGAAAATAATTTATAAGGAGGTGTTTCAGGTGGCAGATTTACATATCATAAATCATCCGCTTGTACAGCACAAAATTTCACTTTTAAGAGATAAAAA
>DGRR01000148.1 GCA_002389995.1 Ruminococcus sp. UBA4383
TTATCGACAGCTTTGACACTCATGCGAGAATCCCCGAACATTTCGCAAATGTTGACAAGGCTGCAAAAGAAAACAATCACCTTGCATTTATATCTCTCGGCTGGGACCCCGGTCTTTTCTCACTCAACAGACTTTATGCCGAATCTATTCTCCCCAACGGCAAAAGCTATACTTTCTGGGGCAAGGGCGTAAGTCAGGGTCATTCAGATGCTATCCGCAGAGTAGAGGGCGTAAAGAGAGGAATACAGTATACAGTTCCGATTGAATCCGCTATGGAAGCTGTACGCTCAGGAAGTCAGCCTGAACTCACTACCCGTCAGAAACACCTCAGAGAATGCTGGGTAGTTCCCGAAGAAGGCGCAGATTTGAAAAAAATTGAAGAAACTATCAAGACCATGAAAAATTATTTCGATGAATATGATACAACTGTAAATTTCATATCAGAGGAAGAATTTGATGCAGTTCACAATAAAATGCCGCATGGTGGTTTTGTAATGAGAAGCGGTCTGACAGGTGACGGTGAAAAAACTCACCAGATGATAGAATATTCCCTCAAACTTGAATCAAATCCCGAATTTACCGCAAGCGTTTTGATTTGTTTTGCAAGAGCATTGAACAGACTTAAAAACGAGGGCGCAACAGGCTGTAAGACGGCATTTGACATTCCGCCCGCATATCTTTCAAAGCTTTCCGCAGAAGAACTCAGAGCATCAATGCTTTAATAATACAAAAGCCCGAAATAAAATTTCGGGCTTTGTTTTTTATACTTTTCTGTAACCGTCAGGATTATTTTTCTGCCAGTTCCACGAATCACGGCACATATCAGCAAGAGTTTTTTCAGTTTTCCAGCCAAGTATTTTCAGAGCCTTGTCAGCATTTGCATAGCATTCAGGGAGGTCGCCTGCACGCCTGTCTCCGTAAACGTAATTTACTTTGATATTGTTTACTTTTTCAAAAGTTTCAACTATTTCAGTAACACTGTAAGGAGTACCCGTGCCGAGGTTAAAAATTTCAGTACCTTTATGGCTGAAAATATATTCAACAGCCTTAACATGACCTTTAGCGAGGTCAACAACGTGAATATAGTCACGGGTGCAAGTTCCGTCAGGAGTATTGTAATCTCTGCCGAATATGGTAAGTTTTTCACGTTTTCCGACAGCGACCTGCGAAACAAACGGCATAAGATTATTCGGAATATCTTTGGGGTCTTCACCGATTCTTCCTGATTCATGTGCGCCTATGGGGTTGAAATATCTGAGAAGTACGACAGAGATATTTTCATTTGCCTTTGCAGTATCTTCGAGAATCTGTTCCATCATAACCTTAGTCCAGCCATACGGATTTGTACAAGTACCTCTTTTCATATCTTCGGTATAGGGGACGGGATTTTCTTCTCCGTAGACAGTTGCACTTGATGAGAAAATTATATTGTTTACGTTGAATTTCTCCATACATTCGAGAAGGGAAAGAGTAGTGTCAATATTATTTCTGTAATAGAGGACAGGTTTTTCGACAGATTCGCCGACAGCTTTAAGACCTGCAAAATGTATAACGGCATCAATCTGATTTTCCGTGAAAACATTTTCGAGTTTCTGTCTGTCTCTTATATCTACCTCATAGGTCTTTATGGATTTTCCTGTAATTTCCTCAACACGCCTTACAGCTTCGGGGCAACTGTTAGAGTAGTTATCTGCGATAATAACCTCATAGCCTGAATTTAACAGTTCAACAGCGGTATGAGAACCTATATAGCCTGCTCCGCCTGCGAGCAATATTTTTTTCATTTCTTTTGACCTCCTGATTTTTTACTTTTGCCTGTTGATTCTTCATCAGAAGCAGCAGGGACTTTCTGGGGGGATTCACTGTTGTTTTTTATTTTTTTGTGTTTGCTTTTAAGATACGGCATAAATATTTCACGGTATATATAGTCTGTTATAGCGGCGAGAGGTATAGCGATAAGGATACCTATAATTCCCCATATACTTCCGCCGACAAGAATGAACAGAAGTATGAGAAGTCCTGATATTCCGAGGGTATTTCCGAAAAGTTTCGGCTTTATGATATATCCGTCAACTGTCTGGAGGAGAATTATGAATATTATAAATATAAGTGCGTGTACGGGCTTTACCATGAGGAGAATAAAGCCTCCTATTACACCTCCGACTATTGGTCCGAATGTAGGGACAAGGTTTGTAACGCCTACAACAACCGAAACAAGTCCTATATACTGCATACCGAATATCAGCATGAAAATTGCATTTACAGAGCCTACAATAAGTCCGTCAATAAGTGAGAATACTACATAGCGGTTGAGTATGAAATTGCATCTGTTGAGAAAACTCATTATTGAATTGAAATGTTCTTCTGTAAGAGTAGCCTCCATGAATTGTTTTGCACCGTTGCAGATTCTGTGTTTTGCGGAGAGCATATAGACAGACAAAATGAAAGAAATTACCCATGTCACAACGCTTTTTCCCGCACTTGTGGATATATCAATTATTTTTGAGGAGTTGTCCTTTATATAGTTTACAACGGTATTGATTATATTTTCCGATGAAACAACGAGATGTTCAAACTTTTCATAATTTTTGATACTTGTATGCAGGAAAGTCTGCAAAGCCTTTGCATATGAGTCGATATTTCCGACAAAGGTCACAACGCTTTCAAAAAGCTGAGGTATGAGCATACTCATAATAACAGCCACAAACAGCACAACCGTTACAACAGAACATACTATTGACAGAGTCCATCTTGCAGACTCAGAATTTACTTTTTTGAAAACTTTCCGCTGATAAACTTCTGCCAGCGGATTCATAAGGTAAGCTATTACGATACCGCCTATAACGGTTGAGAAATAGCCTATAAAACCCATGATTGTCTCCCATACGAGGTTAATGTTTGATAATATCAGGTAAAACGCAACTGTTATACAGCCTGCAAGTGCATTTGCAAACCAGCGATTTTTAATAAGGTCTTTAATATTTTTCAATCTTTATACCTCTTTTCAAAACTGATTACTTGAGTACAGATTCATGCAAAGTAAAATGTTTTGGAATACCGTTTTCTGTTATAAGGTGGATATCGCCCTGAATGAGCGGAAGGAAATATTTGAGAGCTGATTCTCTTATATTATTTCCTGCGGAATTGATATATTCTGACGGGAGGAATTTTTCTTTATTTGCTATTTCGTCAGCATCAGCGGTTTCTATAACAACGGTATACGGTGCATCTTCAATTCTTCTGAAAACCATAACCTTGCCTGTACCGCCCTCAATAGCGAATCTCAAACCAGCCGAGCCGATAGCCTCAGCCTCATCAATATCATTTTTCGAGCATATATGCGAAGAACATCTCTGCATGACATTGAGTTCTATTGAGCGTACTTTACAGCCGATTTCGTTTCTCACAACAGATTCAAGGTATTTTCCTATGCCTGAAAGATATTTATGACCGAAATTATCCACAAGTCCCGACTGAACGCCCTCAGGCACTTCAATTCCCTCTGATACCGCAACGATTACAGCCTTATGCTTTGACATCTGCTGTCTTACGTCTGCTATGAATTTTTCTATTGAAAAATCTGTTTCGGGAACATATACAAGGTGCGGAGCGGTTTCACCCATAGCATGGAGAACTGCGCTTGATGCAGTGAGCCAGCCTGCATGACGACCCATTATTTCAACGATTGTCACGGAGGGTATACTGTAAACGATACTGTCACGGGTAATTTCATGCATAGTAGCAGCGACATATTTTGCAGCCGAACCAAATCCGGGAGTATGGTCTGTAATGCACAAATCATTGTCAATAGTTTTGGGTATGCCTACTATTTTGACATCGAGGTCGATAGTGGCGAAATATTCTGAAAGTTTTTTGACAGTATCCATTGAATCGTTTCCGCCTATGTAGAGGAATGCACCGATGTTTCTCTGGCGGAGAGTATCAGCGATTTTTTTATAGACTTCTTCGTCTTCACGCCAGTCGGGGAGTTTGTAACGGCATGAACCGAGAACTGTCGAGGGAGTTTGTCTGAGCAAATCCATGTCTTTATTTGTGAGAATCATAGTTTTAAGGTCAACAAGATGATTTTCAATAATGCCCTCTATACCGTTTATTGAGCCGAAAATTGCATCTACTGCGGGAACTTTGAGTGATTCTCTGAAAACTCCCACAAGTGAAGCATTTATAGCGCAGGTAGGGCCTCCTGACTGAGCAACTGCAATATTGAACATATTTTTTACCTCTCATATCTGTCTTATATACGGCTTAAAACCGTAATACAATTATATCACATAATATACATTAAATCAAGAGAAAAACGATAATTACGCATATTTATCACAATAATTACACAAAAATTCAGCATACATTTTGTATTGCTATTGAAATCCGCATGAATATCTGCTATAATATAAGTATATTTTTTAAAAGGAATGATGTTATGGATATTAAAGAAACCGTTATCAGTCTTTCGCAGCTTAAAGGTGCATCGGGATATGAAATTTCCGCAGCGGAAAAGGTTCATGAAATGTTCTCGGAATACTGTAAAAAATATGAAATAGTCGGTCAGGACAATTATGTTGAGTATTTCGGGGAATATGACGAAAATCTCCCCTTGCTTGTCATTGATGCCCATATAGATCAGGTAGGAATGATTGTAACATATATAACAGACGACGGATTTGTAAAGGTATCGAATATAGGCGGACTTGACAGGAGACTTCTCCCTGCACAGCCCGTAGTTATACACGGAAAAAAAGATATCAAAGGCGTTATATGTTCCGTACCTCCCCACCTCACAAGCGGAGGAACTGAAGTTCTTTCATGGGAAGATGTTTCCATAGATACAGGCATGACAAAAGATGAACTTGAAAAATATATCTCGCTCGGTGACAGCGTTACCTATGATGTGAAATGCTGTGAACTTCTCGGAAACCGCCTTACAGGTGCATCTCTTGATGACAGATGCGGAATTGCATCAATACTGCTTGCATTTGATATGCTTAAAGGCAAAAAATTAAAATACAATGTCGCAGCCGTCCTTGCAACTCAGGAGGAACTCGGTGAACGTGGTGCTAAAATATGCGCCTATGCCGTAAATCCCGATATTGCAATCGCTGTTGATGTAAGCTTTGCTTATGCAATAGGCGAGGACGAAAGAAAATGCGGAAAACTCGGAAAAGGTGCTATGATAGGCATATCCCCTTCACTTTCAAGGGAAATTTCCGACAATCTCATAAATACCTCAAAGAAAAATAATATTCCATATCAGATTGAAGTTATGGAGGGACTTACTTCAACTAATGCGGACAGATATTCTGTAAGCCGTGGCGGAGTGAAAACCTGCACTGTATCAATTCCGCTGAGAAATATGCATACTCCCGTTGAAGTAATTGATTTGAAAGATATCGAACTCACAGCAGAACTTCTTGCGGATTTCATAAAGGAGGACTAATATGAAAGAACTTCTCAGAGAATTATGCCTTATAAACGGTGTATCAGGCGATGAAAACGCTGTCCGTGAGGTTATAATAAATAAAATAAAGGACGTTTGTGACGATTATCAGATTGATAACCTCGGAAGCCTTATATGTTTCAAAAAAGGCAGAAAATCAGGTAAAAAACTCATGATATGCGCCCATATGGACGAAGTTGGCTTTATAGTCAAATATATAAACAGTGACGGTACGCTCTCTTTCGGTGAAGTGGGCGGTATAGACCCCGCTGTCGTAATCGGCAGACAGGTAAAAGTCGGTAAAAATATAAACGGCATTGTAGGTTCAACTGCTGTGCATAACTTATCAAAAGAACAGCGTGAAAAATCTCCCCGAATGGACTGCCTTTATATTGATATCGGTGCGGAAAATAAAGCCGATGCAGAAAAATATGTAAGTCTCGGTGACTGCGCTTATTTTGAAAGCGAATTTGTTGAACTCGGTGAAAGACGCATTAAATCAAAGGCAATTGATGACCGTGCAGGCTGTGCATTGATGATAAAATTAATGCATGAGGAACTTGAATATGATACATATTTCGTATTCAACGTGCAGGAGGAAATAGGTTTAAGAGGCTCAACAGCATCAGCATTTACAGTCAATCCCGATTTTGCAATAGTCCTCGAAGCTACTACCGCATCGGATATTGAAGGCGTTTCAGGTGCGAAAAAAGTCTGCCGGCTCGGAAAAGGTGCAGTTGTAGGATTCATGGACAGAAGCACAATGTATGACAAGGGTCTTTATAAGCTTGCCTTTGATATTTCCGAAGAAAATAATATTCCCTGCCAGACTAAAACTATGGTTGCAGGCGGAAACGACAGCGGTGCAATCCATATAAGCCGTGGCGGAGTGCGTACAATTGCCGTTTCAGTGCCGTGCAGATATTTACATTCACCGTCAAGCGTCATTGAAATGAATGACCTTGAAAGCTGTTATAAACTTGTCAGAATCATGGCGGAGAGGATACATGAATTATGATAAGGCTCATAAAAAGTGAGAGCGAACTCGACAGACAGCTTTTGCTTAAAACTCTTTCAGGCAGAAAAATGCTTGCCTATATGAAAGCCTACGGAGCAGGCTATGATTTCTGCCGATTTTATAAAATAACAGATGTTTCAGGTACGGGATATATGTTTATAATCAATTCAACGCTTATAATCTGCGCTGATGATATGCTCGAAGCTACTGAGGAAATCCGGATATTCATAAAAATGAACCTCCCTTTCCGCATAGAGGGAAATCAGAAAATATTAAAGGGTATAAAAATACCTGAACATTATCAGGTATTGAACAGAACTGTTTTTGAACTTATCCCAGATGAAAACAGCTATAAATTCGCTGAGGAATATGTTGATTTTAACCCGAATCTGCCTGATGTTTACAAGATACTGAGTGAGGGATTCCCGAATATTGCAGATTTTTCATTGTGGTATACGGATACCTCCCACAGATGCAGACACGGTATAAGCCGTGTATTCACTTACAGAAACAGTACGACTGCATCTGTCGTGTTTGACATAGAAAATGAAGTGTTAATCGGACAGGTCGCCACAAAGGTAAGCGCAAGAGGAAGCGGTTATGCAAGGGAATTTCTCAAATGGCTTGCATTATTCCTGAATACCCTCGGAAAAAGAGCGTTTCTGCTTGCCCTTGATGTGCGTGTGAGCTTTTATCGTGAAATAGGATTCAGAGAGATAGAAAAGGAAATCGTCCTCGAACGTACTGACGTTGAAAAGGACAGCCTGACGAAAGGAAAACTTGCTGATGAACAATAAAATTTATGATATTTATAATTTTGACGAAAATTTGAAAAATCTTGCCGAAACTGCTGAAAATAACTGCCGTGAAGCTTTCCGCAGAATTGAGGAAACTGCTGAATACTGCGGTGCAAAGGTTTTGAAAGCCTTTTCCGACAACAGAATAAGCGAGCCGTGTTTTTACGGTTCAACAGGCTACGGATACGGCGATATAGGCAGAGAGGCTATTGATAAAGTTTTCGCACAGGTTCTCGGAACGGAAGATGCACTTGTGAGATTCAATTTTGTTTCGGGAACTCATGCGCTTTCAACCGCACTTTTCGGAGTTCTCCGCACAGGCGACAAAATAGTATCAATCACAGGAAAACCCTACGATACTCTTGAAGAAGTCATCGGAATCGCAGGCGAAAAGGGTAACGGTTCACTTATGGACTACGGTGTTGAATATGGTCAGGTAGACTTGAAATCTGACGGTACTCCCGATTATGAAGAAATTTCCGAAAAGGTCAGAGGCGCAAAAGTTGCATATATACAGCGTTCAAGGGGATATTCCCTCAGAGCGGCTTTCACTGTTTCGGATATAGAAAAAATGATAAATGCCGTAAGAAAAACTAATCCCGATGCAATCGTAATGGTAGACAACTGCTATGGCGAATTTGTCGAGGACAGAGAACCCTCTCAGGTCGGTGCAGATATAATTATCGGTTCACTGATTAAAAATGCAGGCGGTGGAATTGCCCGTACAGGCGGATATATTGCAGGAAGAAAAAACCTTGTTGAACTCTGTTCATATCGACTTACCTGCGTGGGAATGGGAAAAGAAGTAGGCTGTACTCTCGGTGTAAACCGTGAAATTCTGCTCGGACTTTTCTTTGCTCCTAACGTAGTAGCCGCAGCCTTGAAAACTTCCGCATTTGCCAGCGAACTTTTCACGCTCCTCGGATATGAATGTTCTCCCAGAAAAGATGACCCCCGTGGTGATATAATAACCGCTGTAAAGCTTGGTGATGAGGAACATCTTACAGCTTTCTGCCGTGGAATACAAAAGGGCGCACCGATAGATTCCTTTATAACTCCCGAACCGTGGGATATGCCGGGATATACGGATAAAGTAATCATGGCGGCAGGAGCGTTTACGATGGGCGCATCAATAGAACTTTCCGCAGATGCTCCGATAAGAGAACCTTTTGCCGTATGGATGCAGGGCGGAATAACCTATACAAGCGGAAAACTTGGCGTAATGCTTGCGGCACAGGAAATGCTCAAAGGCTGATTAATAATGCATAATTAAAAAATCTCCCGTTGGTTAGCACAACGGGAGATATATTTTATTGCTGTTCTCTATTTAAAATCGTCAAATTTGCGCTTTTAATGCCTTGACCTTTCGTTCACTCCGCTGACGCTGCGTTCACTCTCAGGTCAAGAGCGCAAATTTTCCTCTTGAAATCATTAATTATTTAATCAAACACAACCCTGAGCTTTCATAGCTTCTGCAACCTTGAGGAAGCCTGCAATGTTAGCACCAGCCATGTAGTTGCCTTCCATTCCGTATTCCTTGGCAGCAGTTTCGCAAGCCTTGAATATGGACTTCATGATGCCGTGGAGCTTTTCGTCAACTTCCTCAAATGTCCATGAAAGTCTTTCACTGTTCTGGCTCATTTCAAGACCTGATGTAGCAACACCGCCTGCATTTGCAGCCTTGGCAGGACCATAAAGGAGACCGTTCTTGAGATATGTCTCGATAGCCTCAGGAGTTGAAGGCATATTAGCACCCTCTGAAACGCAGTATGTACCGTTCTTTACGAGGATAGCAGCACTTTCGCCATCAATTTCGTTCTGAGTAGCGCAGGGGAGAGCGATATCGCACTTGATAGTCCAGATACCCTTGCAGCCTTCTGTATATGTAACACCCTTATGAGATGTTCTTTCAGCGTATTCCTTGATACGTCCACGCTCAACCTCTTTAATCTGCTTAACGAGGTCGAGTTCGATTCCCTCAGGGTCATAGATATAGCCGTTGGAATCTGAAAGGGCAACAACCTTTGCACCGTACTGAGTAGCTTTTTCAGTAGCATAGATAGCAACGTTTCCTGAACCTGAAATAACAACAGTCTGACCCTCGAAAGATTTACCGTTAGCCTGAAGCATTTCGTTTGTGAAGTAGCAGAGACCGTAGCCTGTTGCTTCTGTTCTTGCGAGTGAACCGCCGTATGTAAGACCCTTACCTGTGAGAACGCCAACGA
>DGRR01000065.1 GCA_002389995.1 Ruminococcus sp. UBA4383
CATGGAGAGTGCTAATTTTCATTTTTCTTTCACATTTTTTTGATATTATGAACATAATCGGGCAATATAATATAGACAATGAAACGAAAGGAATGATTCCAATGGAAAACATAAATAATCTGAACAGACAAGAATAATATAAACTATTTTCAGGAGGAATGATTTATGTACGGACTTACACCCTTTGGAAGAAACGATTATGACCTTTTCAATATGTTTGATGATTTTGACAGGGATTTCTTCCCGCATCACCCTGTAAACAACTGCCGAACCGATATTAAGGACGAAGGCGATAAATATGTCATGGAATCAGAGCTTCCGGGCTTTGAAAAAGAAGATATCACCCTCGATATCAACGGCTCTTACCTCGTAATCTCTGCCGAGCATAAAACCAATGACGAAAAGAAAGACGAAAAAGGCAAATATATCCGCAGAGAACGCACATTCGGATCATACAGGAGAAGTTTCGATGTTTCAGGCATAGATACAGACAATATCTCCGCTGAATATAAAAACGGCGTGCTTATCGTTGATATGCCAAAGAAAAAACATGAAGAACCTCAGCCAAAAAGACTTGAAATAAAATAACCTGACTGATAAAGGGACTGCTTCGGCAGTCCCTTTTTTTAGTGTAAAAAAGCACTTGACATAAGGCTTGAAAAGTTATATAATTGAAATGTATAAAATGTTGATTTTTGTAATAATCTGAATTATAAGTTCGCCTTCGGGCAGATCGGAGTATATATTATGGAATATCTCGAAAACAGAGAACTTTCCTGGCTTAAATTCAATGCAAGAGTACTCGAAGAAGCAACCGACACAAATAACCCCTTGCTTGAACGCCTCTCATTTTCAGCTATATATCAAAGTAACCTCGATGAATTTTTTATGGTAAGAGTCGGCTCTATAACCGATGATGCAAAAAATGATAAAAATAAAAAGGACGGAAAATCAGGCTTTACACCCTCACAGCAGTTAGATGCAATATTTACCGCTGTGAGGAGACTCCAGCCCTCCGTTGAAGATGCTTATATCAAAACTATTGAGGAGCTTAAACCATACGGTTTTGAACACGTTAAATTTGAAAATGCCTCCCCAGATGAACAGAAATTCCTTGAACTCTATTTCAAGCGTGAAATAAAACCATTCATCTCAGGCATGGTAATCAACGATTCACTCCCCTTTCCGTTCCTCAAAAATAAAGAACTCTATGCCGCTGTACAGCTCGCCTCAAAAAAGAAAGTCTGTGTCGGTATCATACAGATAAGACATGAAAACAGCGAGAGAATTATCCCCCTCGATGAAAAAGGAAAAAGATTTATCCTTGAAGAAGAACTGATTCTCCGTTTCGCTCACCTCATGTTCAAAGGATATAAGGTAATCGACAGAACCGTTATACGCATAACAAGAAATGCCGATATCATGATTTCAGGCAGAGGTGCGGAGTTCCGTGACAGAATGGAGGAACTTGTTGACAAACGCAAAAGACTTGCACCTGTCCGCCTCGAAATTACAGGCGAATTCAGCCGTGAAGCCCTCGACTATATCTGCAAAAAATTAAAACTCAGAAATGTAAGAGTTTTCAGTTCAAGAATACCCCTCGATTTGTCATATGTGTATACATTGCAGGAACTCGATGAAAACCCTGACCTGCATTTCAGACATCTTTCACCAAGAAAATCTTCAATGCTCAGTGAAAGCCGTTCCGTGTTCTCTCAGGTAAAAGCCAAGGATATCCTTTTAAGCTATCCCTTTGAGTCAATGACATCATCATTTATAAGACTTTTGCAGGAATCCGCTGTTGACCCGAAAGTCGTATCAATTAAAATAACACTCTACCGCCTCGCAAAAAACAGCAAGGTAATTGATGCACTCTGTACCGCCGCCGAAAACGGCAAGGAAGTCCTCGTCATGATTGAACTGCGTGCAAGATTCGATGAGGCAAATAATATTGAATGGTCAAAAATTCTCCAGAAATCAGGCGTGAAAGTAATCTACGGTCCGAAAGAATATAAGGCTCACTCAAAACTCCTCCTCATTACAAGAAAAGCTCAGGGCGGAGAATTTGATTACGTCACCCAGATAGGTACGGGAAATTATAACGAGAAAACTTCAAAAATATATACAGACCTCATGCTTATGACTGCTGACAGACAGATTGCCGAAGATGCTCAGGCTGTTTTCAGCGGTCTTGTGAACGGCACATTCGTTGAACATACAAATAAACTCCTCGTTTCTCCCCTCGCTTTAAGACCCCAGATTCTCGAAATGATGGACGAACAGATAAATATTGCAAAACAGGGTGGGAGCGGATATATCGCCGCAAAAGTAAACTCCCTCAACGATATGGCAATAATCGAAAAACTCGTTGCGGCTTCAAAGGCAGGCGTTAAAATTGAACTCGTCATAAGAGGTATATGCTGCCTCATAGCAGGCGTGGAAGGCTATACGGAAAATATAACAGTCCGCAGTATAGTGGGACGTTTCCTCGAACACAGCCGTATATTTATATTCGGAAATGAAAGAAAAGAACAGAAAATTTATATCGGCTCTGCTGACTATATGAGCAGAAATACTATAAGACGTGTTGAGGTTGCCGCACCTGTTGAAGATGAACGCCTCAAAAAACGTATAAGAGATATGTTCGATATTCTCATGAAGGATAACGTAAAGGCAAGAATTATGCTCAGTGACGGAAATTATATCCGTGCCGAAAGAAAAGAAAACGAATCTCCCCTCAATGCTCAGGAATTTTTATACGACGAGGCTTACAGACGACTCGAAGAAAAACAGGCTAAACAGGAAAGAATGCGTGAGAACCGTGAAAAAACTTCCCCTAAGTCTGCAAAAACAAAAAGAAAATCTTCCAAAACTAAAAAATAAACTGTCACCTTCATGACAGAATATAATCAGGAGTATAATGATGATTGGTTATTATAATTATACGGTTATTCTTACATATCTGAGCCTCGCCTCGGCAGTCCTCGGAATGTTTCTCGCCTGCGGATTTTACGGCGATGTTCCGCACCCCGAACTCGGCATAATATGCCTCATGATTTCGGGACTGTGCGATATGTTTGACGGAAAAATCGCAAGAACAAAAAAGGACAGAACCGAAAATGAAAAAAAATTCGGAATACAGATAGATTCACTCTGCGATGCAATATGTTTCGGCGTGCTTCCCTCAGTTATAGGCTACGCTGTCGGAATGAAAAGCTGGGCTGATGTGCCTGTGCTTATAATGTTCCCGCTGTGTGCAGTCATAAGACTTGCATATTTCAACGTTGCCGAGGAGGAAAGACAGAAAACAACAAGCGATGTCAGAAAAGTCTATGAAGGTCTGCCCGTTACAAGCGTTTCGCTCATTCTGCCTTTTCTTTACAGTTTCCGCAGAGATATAGGATATGACAATTTCCGAATAGTCTACGAAATTTTCCTGCTTTTCATTGCAATAGCCTTTATCACAAAGATAAAAGTAAGAAAACCCGGAATGAAAACCATGCTTGCCTTTGTCGGTGTGGGCGTTCTCGAACTTATCTGGCTTATTTATAAAATTAAAACAAAATAAAACCATGCCCGATTTATATCGGGCATTTTTAGTATATAATCACATTTGAGTGTAATAATAAATCAAAGAATCTTTTTTCAGAAAAATTAAAAATTATCCCGTGTAATTTTTTTGTAATATATTGACAAACTGTTAAAAGTGATGTATAATGAGTATACACGCTGTAAAAAGAGGTGAATATATGACAAACGGAATCAAAGGTCTCCTTAAATTTATAATAATAATGTCACTTGTAATGGGCGGTCTTACTGTTATACTCATTGTACTGCAAAACGTCCGCCAGAAAAATAACCAGAAAATAGATATAAATGCTGATACAATGAATCTCATTCAGCTCGAAAAACCCCACGAAGGCGATCCGATCGCCATTGTAGATACCACCCTCGGAGAATTTCGTTTCGTGCTTTATCCCCAGTATTCCCCGAATGCAGTGAAAAATTTCACCGAACTCGCAGAAAGCGGTTACTACGACAATACCTACGTTTTCAATTCGGAAAGCGGTGCTTATTCTGCGGCGGGCTGTCCTCAGAAAAACGGCGAAATGCCCGAAGGTTACGATAAATCAAGAGAACTCACAGAACGTGAACTTCATCAGGATTTATGGCCGTTCAAAGGCGCAGTCATGAGCCTTAACACAACTGTTGACCGCAGTTTGTGGGAATGGATTGCAGGCGGCGGCACTTATTTCAACGGAAGCCGTTTCGCTCTCATAAATACTGTCGAATTTACTGACGAAATGAAAAAAGAAATGCTTCAGGATTCCGTCAGCCATAAACTCGCCGAAGCTTTTATAGAACTCGGCGGAATACCTAATTTTTCACAGCAGATGACCGTCATAGGTCAGACATATGAAGGAATAGAGGTGATAGAAAAACTTTCACAGCTCGAAACTCAGGAAAACGGAATATATAAAATCCCAAAGGACGATATTATGATAAATTCCATTACAATAAGCAAATATACAGATGATAATAATTAATTTACTGCCGTTTACGGTAATTTTAATTAATTATTCTTTTAATTGCCAAAAGCTTTATTTTATTATATACAAAATTTTTCCGCAAGTATTTACAAAATGGAAATAATATAGTATAATGAAGTTTGCCAAAGATGTAAGGCAGCAAAATATAATAATATTTCTCTTTAAGGAGTGAATTTAATAGATGCTTAAAAAGCTGGCAGCCGCTATGATTTGTACTTTTACAGCGGCATCGCTTCTCACAGGCTGCGGTCAGAGAACAGAAATAACATCAGGTGACTCAAATTCGGAAAGCTCTGTCTCGGACAGTTCTTCGGAAATATCCAACAGTACCCCCGATGAGGTAAATGTACCTATTGCTAATTTTGACGCTCCCGAAAAAGGCGACACAATTATAGAAATGAATATCCATGACTACGGTACTGTCAAAATAAGACTCTTTCCGCAGTATGCCGAAAAAGGCGTTGAAAATTTCGTTGAACTCGCTAAAAGAGGCTACTATGACGGTCTTACTTTCCACCGTGTTATAAAAGACTTCATGATTCAGGGCGGTGACCCGCTCGGAAACGGTACGGGCGGCGAATCTGCATGGGGTTCAAAATTCGACGGCGGTGTTGACCCGCACCTCATTCATGCAGCAGGTGCTGTCGCTTATGCAAATTCAGGCTCTACGGCAACTAACGGAAGTCAGTTCTATATAGTAACGGGAAAAGTCTGCACAGATGATGACTTCGCAGGATATGCCTCTCAGGGTCTCGGTTTCTCAGACCCCTCAAAGGAAGTCTATAAAACAGTAGGCGGCGCTCCTTTCCTTGACGGCGGATATACAGTTTTCGGTCAGGTCTTTGACGGTCTGGATATAATATTCAAAATACAGAACGTCGAAACAAACAGCTCCGACAAACCTGTTGAAAACGTTATTATGGATTCTGTAAAAGTCAGCGAGTATAACGGAGAAGAACTTAAATGGTATATCTCTGATTATGACTACGAACCCCCGACAGAACCACCTGTCGAAAATGTCCCGATAGCTAATTTCACCGCTCCCGAACAGGGCGAAACAGTTGTAAATATGAAAATAAAAGACTATGGCGATGTTAAAATAAAACTTTTCCCCGAATATGCCGAAAAAGGCGTTGAAAATTTCGTGGAACTCGCCAAAAAAGGCTACTATGACGGTCTTACTTTCCACCGTGTTATAAAGGATTTCATGATTCAGGGCGGTGACCCCAAGGGTGACGGCACAGGCGGTGAATCCGTATGGGGCGGAGAGTTCGACGGCGGCACTGATAACCACCTTATCCACGCAGCAGGCGCAATCGCCTACGCTAACAGCGGCTCAACCTCCACTGACGGAAGTCAGTTTTATATAGTAACAGGCGAAACATATACAGAGGATATGTTCGCAGAACTCGAAACATACGGTTACAGATTTTCCGACAATGCCAAGGAAGCATACTACTCCCACGGCGGAGCTGCTTTCCTCGACGGAAGCTATACCGTATTCGGTCAGGTGTATGACGGACTTGATGTTATTTTCAAGGTTCAGGAGGCTGAAACAGATGCAAATGACAAACCCACAAAAGATGTCATCATTGAATCTGTAACTGTTGAGGAATATGACAGCGGTGATGTCCGCTGGAATATATCCGATTATTGATTTGTTTTGTTTGTTCCAAACTTGGATATTCGGGAGCAGATATATATTTTCCTGAAAAAATAAGGAGAGAATTTATTTGGATAAGTTTATTATTAAAGGCGGCCGCCGTCTTACAGGCGAAGTCGTAATCAGCGGAGCGAAAAATGCCGCAGTAGCTATTCTTCCTGCGGTTATACTTTCTGATGAACCCTGTACAATCGAAAATGTTCCATCTATAAGCGATGTGAATATAAGCATCAGAATACTCAAGGAAATGGGCGCAACTGTCGAATATCTCGGCAATAACACATATAGAATCGACCCCACTACTATCGACAAGTGCTGCGTTCCCTATGAAACAGCAAGAAAAATGCGTGCTTCATACTATTTTCTCGGTGCGCTCCTCGGAAAGTTCAAAAAGGCAAGAGTTTCAATGCCCGGAGGCTGTCCCCTCGGCGACAGACCTATCGACCAGCACCTCAAAGCCTTTACCGCACTCGGTGCTGAGTACAATCTCAGTCAGGGTATGGTTGACCTCAAAGCAGACAAACTTGAAGGAAATCAGATATTCTTCGATGTAGTAACAGTCGGCGCAACTATGAACGCAATGCTCGCAGCAGTAAGGGCAGAAGGTCTTACTGTAATCGAAAATGCCGCAAAAGAACCCCATATCGTTGATCTGGCTAACTTTCTCAGCGCAATGGGCGCAAATATCATAGGCGCAGGTACAGATGTAATAAAAATAAAAGGCGTTAAATATCTCCACGGTACAACATATTCCGTTATACCCGACCAGATTGAGGCAGGTACTTTTATGGTAGCCGTTGCCGCCACAAAGGGAGATGTCCTCATAAAGAACGTTATCCCCAAACACCTTGAATCAATTACAAAGAAACTTGAAAAAATAGGCGTGAATATACAGCAGTTCGATGACAGCATAAGAGTATGGGTTGACGGTCCTCTCGTCAAAACTAATGTCAAAACTGCACCGCACCCCGGTTTCCCGACCGATATGCAGTCACAGATTGCAACTCTTTTAACACTCGCCGAAGGTACAAGCATCATAACAGAAAATATCTGGGAACAGCGTTTCAGATACGTTGACGAACTCAGAAGAATGGGCGCAGATATCACCGTCAACGGTAAAGTCGCTCTCATCGAAGGCAAAGGCAAACTCATGGGCGCACCCGTAAAGGCTTGCGACCTCAGAGCAGGCGCAGCCCTCATAATCGCAGGACTCGCTGCAAGCGGTGTGACCGAAATCGAGGATATTTTCCATATCGAAAGAGGTTATGACTGTATGGAAGGAAAACTCCGTGCATTGGGCGCAGATATCGAAAAAGTCAGCGTACCCGATACACAGTCAAAATCCGATAAGGAAAACGGCAGAGAAGCTGTATGAAATAATTCCGCATCTGTAAAAAAGATGCGGATTTTTTTGTATCTTTGTAAGTAAAAACTAACATTTTTGCCGTTTCCAATGG
>DGRR01000185.1 GCA_002389995.1 Ruminococcus sp. UBA4383
ATAAAAGATGCCGAACCGATAGGACCTCACAATCTCACGGATTTGATGATAGTTGCCCCCTGTACTTCAAATACCGCCGCAAAACTTGCAAACAGCATTACCGATACAGCAGTAACTATGGCAGTAAAATCACATCTCCGCAGCGGAAAACCCGTACTTCTTGCGATAGCCTCGAATGATTCACTTATGGGTTCAGCCGTAAATATAGGCAAATTATTCAGTATGAAAAATTATTATTTTGTCCCCATGCGTCAGGACGATTATATAAAAAAGCCGTCCTCGCTTGTCGCAGAATTTCAGATGATTCCGCAGGCAGCCGAGGCGGCTGTAAATGGTATACAGTTAAGACCGATAATATATTAACTATTATCTGTTACGCATATCATAATTTGTAAGTTCTTTCCAGTTTTCGCCTATAAACTCCTTGCATACATCTTCAAACCATTTTATGTCGGTAGTTTTTTCAGCGAGTTCCTTTTCGATTTGTCTGCGGTGCTTTGCATAGTAGAGCAAATCATTCATAAATTCCTCACGCCATTTTTTCAGATTTTCCTCATCAATGCCCTCACGCTTGGCGATTTCCGCTGTATCAGCACCTTTGAGTATTTCAATAATGAGGGCATCTTTTTCTTCTTTTGACGGTTCGGGAGGCGGAGGCGGTTCTTTACGGGGATAATAAATATAAATTATCAATACGATTATACAAATTAATATTAAAAATATTACATGATTGTCTGTTATATTTTCCGCCTCCTGTCTGTCAGTTATTTTCCGTATATCCGAGCGGCTATATCAACTGTCTGTTTAGCGTCCTTTGCGTAGAAATCAGCATGAATCTGCTGTGCATAAGATGCGGTGAGGACTGCACCGCCGACAACGGTTTTACATTCGGGGTACTGTTCATTCAACAGGGCGATTGTATCAGCCATAGCACCGAGAGTAGTGGTCATAAGTGCAGAAAGTCCGACAAGGCTGACTTTTTCCTTTATGGCAGTATCAACGATAAGCTGAGGGTCAACATCTTTGCCGAGGTCAATGACAGTGAAGCCATAGCTGTCAAGGAGGACTTTCACGATATTTTTTCCTATATCGTGGATATCTCCCTTGACGGTTGCGAGGACAACTTTTCCCTTTGAAACATTCTGTGAATTATTCAGTGAAAGTTTCTGTTTTATTATTTCAAAGCAAGCCTGAGCCGCACCTGCCGTCAGTAAAAGCTGAGGGAGGAAAATCTTACCCTTTTCAAATTTTTCGCCTGCGCTGTCGAGAGCAGGAATAAGGTAATTATTGATTATATCCATTGCATCAACGGTCTGAATAAGTTCTTCTGCGGCTTTAAGAGCATCATTTTTCAGTCCGTTTTCTATTGAATACATAAGGTCAGGAGTACCCTTGTCGGCAGTAACAGGTTTCGGGGTGCTGTCGGAATTTGCATATACAGAGATAAATTCCGCAGAATTTCTGTCAATTCCTGCGAGAAGCCTGTAAGCTCTTACTGCGCCCATTATGGAATCTATATTCGGATTGATGATAGGCAGTGTAAGTCCGCTGTGCAGTGCCATTGTAAGGAATGTACGGGTAATGGTTTCCCTGTTCGGCAGACCGAAAGATATATTTGATACACCAAGTACAGTATTCAGACCGAGTTCAGTTTTTACACGGTGGAGGGCATTTATAGTTTCCATAACGCCGTCCTGCTCCGCAGATGCAGTAAGTGTAAGGCAGTCTATGAAAACATCTTCTTTCGGGATACCGTATTCGAGGGCTTTATTGAGGATTTTCTCAGCGATTTTAAATCTTCCGTCAGCGGTTTTGGGTATGCCTTTCTTGTCGAGGGTAAGACCTACGACAGCCGCACCGTATTTTTTAACGAGGGGGAGAATTTTTTCGAGTGATTCATCTTCACCGTTTACGGAGTTTACGATAGGTTTTCCGTTGTATACTCTCAGACCTGCATCGAGGACTTCGGGAATTGTTGAATCGAGCTGCAAAGGGGTGTCGCATATGCCCTGAATAGCCTTGACAGCAGTAATCATCATTTCCTTTTCGTTGATATCGGGAAGTCCTACGTTTACATCGAGGATTTCCGCACCTGCATGAATCTGTTCGACAGCCTGAGAGAGAATATAGTCTATATCGTGATTGATAAGTGCTTCCTTGAAACGTTTTTTACCTGTGGGGTTAATTCTTTCGCCTATAACTCTGGGCTGGTTTATTTCAACGCAGTTGACCGCAGAACAGGCAACGCTTCTTCGTATGGGAGTATGTGGACAGTATTCAAGGCTTTCAAATTTATTTCCGAGGGCTGCTATATGTGCAGGAGTAGTTCCGCAGCAGCCTCCGAACATTTTTACTCCGAGTTTAACAAGTTCTGCGGAATATTCTGCAAAGTCCTCAGGTGACATATTATATTCATTTGTGGCAGGGTCGGGCAGTCCTGCATTTGGTTTTGCGATTACGGGCAGAGATGTAAGGGAACATATTTTCTCAAACACGGGATAAAGCTGCTGCGGTCCGAGAGAACAGTTTACACCTATTGCATCTGCACCGAGACCTTCCAGAACTGCAACCATACATTCAGGGGATACACCTGTAAATGTACGCATATTTTCCTCAAAAGTCATGGTAACAAAAACAGGCTTGTCGGAATTTTCCTTAG
>DGRR01000208.1:0-5634 GCA_002389995.1 Ruminococcus sp. UBA4383
GCAGATTTTCCTCTGATTTAAAATCATCAGATTTTTACTTTGATAGTTAAGATTATATCACACCATAAACGAGAAATTTGTCGGAATAAAAAAGCTGTCCGTATTTTTTTACGGACAGCATATTTCATATCAAATTAAAATGTTCAAGGGCATTATAAAGCCCGTCATCGAGTATTGAATCTGTGACATATGAAACATACGGATAAAGTTTTTCCGCCCCTCCCATAGCTATACTGTTCGGTACAGCTCTGAGCATAGGCAAATCGTTTGTGCTGTCGCCTATTGCGTAGGCGTTTTCTTTTGGTATACCGAGCATATTCAATATTTTGTCGATTGCAGTCGCTTTTGAATATCCGAGGGGAACATTTTCAAAGAATCCTCCTCCCCTGTCGATAATCTGGAAATATCTGCCTATTTCATTTCGGAAACGGTTCATGTCAGAATTTTCCTTTTCCCATATCACGAACTTATCGAATATAAAATCGGGGTCATCAGCCTGTCTGTCGATGCGGATTCCGTCCTCAACGAAAAACTCCTTGAAATGTTCAAGTTCATCACTTGTTTCGGCTTTTTCGTCAAAAAAATAGCCGTCCTTATGCTCATATACGGGAATTACATGACATTCACGGAGAATCTGTGCTATTTTACGGCAGAAATCCTGTTCAAGAGACGAATACAGAACTACATCTCCCTTATATTCTATGTAAGTACCGCACCCGCAAATCATTCCGTCAAATCCGAGGGAGCGAATTTTTTTATTTACATTGAATGTTGTGCGTCCTGTATTGATGAAAGTCAGGTTACCTTTTTCCCTTGTCATTTTCAGGGCTTTGACGGTGCTTTCGGGGATAATCATATAATCATCTTCTGTTATGAGTGTTCCGTCTATGTCAAAAAATATAATATTCAAATCAGTCCCTCCAAATCTTTCTGTATGAAAAACAGGTTAAATTTTCAGCTTTCTTGAATTGTCTTGCAAAATAGCTCTGGTCGTTGAATCCGCAAAGATGCGCTATTTCCTCAACGGACTTGTCCGAAAATCTCAAAAGTTCTTTCCCGTAGTTTATTCTTGCATTGATTATATGCTGGAAAATGGTTTTTCCGTAAATTTTCTTATATTCTCTGGTGAGATAGAATTTACTTATATAAAACTCGCCTGAAATTCTTTCAAGGGACAAATCCTCGCTGAAATGGTCTTCTATATATCTGTTTACTGCGGCAAGTTTCTGTTTCAGGGCAGTATCATACTGTGCGGCTGAGGAATTTACAGTAACCGCAAGAGTCAGGATATCAACGATAAGCTGTGAAGTAAGAGGTTCTGTATTTGTTGTCTTTACCTCATTGATTTTGATTATTTCGTTTATGGCGGATACTATCTTTTCAAAAAATACAGGTCTGAAAACATTTTCAGACTGTGACAGGAAATATTCGTAATACTGCCGTGAAGTTGCACCGTCAAAATGTATCCACAAAAGTTCCCACGGGTCATGCGGAGAACTTTTATAGCTGTGTTCAGTGCGACAGTCTATGAAAAAACAGTCTCCCTTTGTAAGACAGAAAGTTTTCCCGTTCAGGTTAAGTTCTCCCTCTCCGTCAGTAACGGCAACGACAAGAAAGGATTCAAGGTTGTTTCTGTGTGTCATGCAGGTATCTCCTGCTGTAATACAGCCTGTTTCCTGAATATAGAAAAATGTATTTTTTGCCGCAGGGCTTGGGGTGCATATTATTCTCTTGGAAAAATTTTCAGGATTTTGCCTTTCCATAAAAAAACTCCCTTTCATAATGTGTTACTCCAATTATAACACATCACGAAAGGTTTTTCAATATTATTTTCAAATGTTTCGTGTCATATGAGAAATGCCCCCGCAAAACAGCCTGCCGCCATGAGAGAAAGTACCGCAAGCAAAACAATTATTTTCGGGGATATATTTCTCTTTCTGTAATTCGGTTCGGCTGACGAAATATATTTTTCAGCCTCACTCCTTATAAATTCCGCAGGCAGTGACCTGACTTCGGGGCGCAGATAGAATACAGCCTTTTCAAAATATATGCTGTCAGCACTGTTTACCTCGATTATGGTTTTGTTTACACCTTTTAACATATTTTTCCTCCTGAATTATTTATTTGGTATTATTATTACCCTATTATGGTATATATATTCTTAAAAGAAAAAATATTCATAAAAGATACAAAAATAGTATTTACTTTTATATTTTTTTGTGTTATAATTACTCTGAACAGGTTTTTTATATTGTATTCCGCCTGAATATATGCAAAGGAGGAATGTTCTTGAAGAAAATATATGGTATAATAAATTCGTTCTCAGGTATACTTATAATCGTACTTATGATACTCTCTTTTACTGTTCAGATGAACTATAAGGGCAGTCCTTATGCAGATGCTGTCGGATTTCAGGACGGCTGGCTCTACGATACGGGCGAAACCGCAGATATAGAACATATCGACAAAACAAAAAATTATATACACAGATACATATCATCTGAAGAACTCAACGGACAGAGCCTTTGCTTTATGAGCAGAAATGCAAATTTTTCCGTTTATGTTGACGATGAAAAAATATATGACTTCAACCCAAGGGAAAGCAACAGAAAAGCAGGTCTCTACGGTGACTATCTGCATATGATTCCCATTCCGCACTTCAAGGGAAATCAGCCGATTAAAATTCAGCTCCAAAATCTTGACAGCAGAGTTTCAGTCGGATTCTACAACATGGTTCTGCAAAATTCAGGCAGTTATCTCTCCAATATCGCACAGACGGACAAGGCGAATTTCTTTATATGCCTTATAACTTTCATCATAGGATTTATAATATTCGTGTTCGGTATCATCGAACAGGCTTCAAGGGGAAATATGGTGGAAACTATGTGCCTCGGAAGCTTCACCATGCTGGTAAGCGTATGGACTGTCCCAAAGCCAAGCATACTGCTTATGCTTGCGGGAAATTCTTCAATACTGCGGTGTGTGGAATATATATCCCTTGCAATTCTCCCCATTCCCGTGCTTACCTTTACAGCCCTTGTAACGAAAAGATTCGGGAGTCCGATATCTGTAATATGCATATCCTCCGCAGCAGTAAACCTCTTTGCACAGCTTGTTCTCTCAGGCGCAGACGTATTTGACTATACGGAAATGTTAAAGGCTTCCCACGCAATAATGCTTATCAGCCTTATATGCATAATAGCAGCATTTTTATCAGCCTACAAAACAAAAGAACTTTATCTGAAAAATACAGGCATAATGATAGCGGCAATTTCACTCATTCTGATTTCGGGAATGGTCGATATGATAAGATATTACACAATCCACGGCATGGACAGCGCAAAAGTCACAAGACTTTCAATGCCCGTCTTTGTAACTGCACTTACATTCTACGAAATCAGAAAACTTATAAATTTCCAGATTAAAAGCGGTGAAGCCGAATTAATGGAAAAACTCGCCATGGAGGATTCCCTCACAGGTATAAAGAACAGAAACGCTTTCAACAGCTATGAACAGAAACTCCTCAAACGTGACAGCGGTATCTGCATATTCATACACTTTGATGTCAACAGACTCAAAAAAGTAAACGATAATTATGGTCACGCAGAAGGCGACAGACATATAAAGGCTGCCGCAGATGTAATAAGAAAAAGTTTCGGAAATATGGGCGAATGTTTCCGTGTGGGCGGTGATGAGTTCTTTGTAATACTCGAAGGAAGAAAATGCAGGACAAACTGCGAAACAGGAATCAAAAACTTTCTCAGATTTCAGGAAGAATACAATTTTTCCGAAAAACCTCCCGTGCTGCTCGAAATGGCTTACGGTACGGCTGAATATGACTGCTCCATGAAAAATCCCGAAGTGGCTGAGTCTCTCGCTGACAGCCGTATGTACGAAAAGAAAAGACTTATGAAAGCCAACAGCTTCAAAAAGAATATAAACGGAACTTTAAATGATATAAAACCCCCTGAATTTATCCATTCAGCAAAAAAAAATCCGATGAACTGAAATTCCCCTCTGTCATACGCTGACGGAGGGGAATCTGATTATATATTCTGTTTGTCGGAATTTGTCACTGTCTGTGCATTGGTTTCTTTCTGTTCAGTTTCGCCGAATATATACGATTCACCATATGTATTTTTCAGGACTGAAATTTTCTTTTGTATCTTAGAAAGTGCTGTACTGAAAGAAAACAGAATATTACTGCTTGTTATTCTTCCCGTATCGAGGCTTTTCCTGATACTTTCGGCAATACTTGCAACTCTGTCATATTCGACAAATCTTACCTTTACGTTATATCCTGCCTTTTCAAAGGGATATATATATTTCCCCATGAATTTGTCAAAACTGTTTGCGGAAATAGGAATTATAATATTTGTGCCTTTCATACTTCCGTCAAGAAATTCCTGCATAATGCTGTCAGTTATATTTAATCCTTCCGAAAGCAGTGCATCGGCAGCACAGCCGTAACTTTCGTTAAATTCGGGGATAAGTTCAAGGACTGTTTCGCAGTCAAGTACGAATGAATCGGATTTGTCGCTGTCGGGATAGACAATTGAAGATATTTCAGATGCAGGCATACCGAGAACTATTTCCGCCTTGTATTCCTTTGCGAGTTTGCCGTCAAGGGTATATTTCTGACTGTCGGCTTTAACATGAGCTTTTGCCGAACCGAGGGAAAGAATTTCCTTTTTGATTTCTTCCCTCATATTTTTTCTTTCGGGGGTATTTATCTTTGAAGTATCGCCGTAAAGGTTTCTATAATAGAGTGCAAGGGCATCAAGCTGTGCTGTAACAATGCTGTTTTTGATTTCTTCAATTGTGGGATAATCGCCTGATACTATTCTTTTATAAAGCTGTTTAGCCTCATCTGTCTGTATGGTAAGATTTTCGGGTGAAGGCTTCCATGTTACGGGCTTGACATTATCGGGCAGAGTATATTCTGTCGCAGGTTCAGCAACAGTATCCTGTGAAACAATTATTTCTTCCGAAACAATTATTTCATCTGCCTGAGTATTTTCACCTGTATCGGCTTTTTCTGCTGATGAAGTTTTTTCAGTGGTTTGTGTAATTTCCGATGAAATTTTTTCTGTTGTATAAGTTGTCCCGTCCGCTTTGGTCACATTCGTTGAAGTTATGATTTCGGCTGAATCGGGTGTTTTCTCTGTAACAACTTTTTCTGCTGCGGAAGTTTTTTCAGCCGTTTTCCTGTCTTTTTCCGAGTCGTAAATCTCCATTGTATAAGCACCCTCATATGAAGGTTCAGTGTTGAAACTCTGTGTGCATGAAGAAGCAGTGGCAGCAAGTGTCAATGTCAGGCATAGCATCATTTCTTTACTCATAATATCTTCACCTCACAGCAAGACAAAACTTTATATATATATTTATTATATCATAAACAGCATAAAAAATCAATTGTTATAACAAACAAAACAATTCACATTAAAAAGAAAAAATTTATCGCACAGCCCAATATATATGAAATAATTCACAGAAATATCACAAAATAAAATCAGTATCCGACAAAATGCCTTGACAAAAAAAATTTTTTGTGTTATAATCCAACTGTGAGCGAACTATGCGGCAGCGGAAACGTTTTAGTTTATGAGGAAAGTCCGGGCATCACAGAGCAGG
>DGRR01000208.1:5719-5958 GCA_002389995.1 Ruminococcus sp. UBA4383
GCGACCTTAGGGCAAGTGCAACAGAAATAAAACTTCATTTCTCCGATTGGAGAGGTGTAAAGGTGGAAAGGCGAGGTAAAAGCTCACCAGAGTGCGTGAGAGCGTACTGCTGTGTAAACCCTACCCGATGCAACGTCTATTGGTGCTTTATATCTCAACGTCTGCTCGGCGGATATAAAGTAATGACGGCTTGAGCTTATCGGCGACGATAAGAGTAGATAAATTGCCGCACACGACAG
>DGRR01000006.1 GCA_002389995.1 Ruminococcus sp. UBA4383
CTTGCTGAGAGATTGGATTACAGCGAATATACCACTAAGGATAAATTACTGTCACAGGCTGATGAACTGGACGAACTGTTTCATACACCCACACAGACGCAGGAAGAAAACTATAAAAGTCTGTTTGTTTATGCTAATACGATTTTGAAAGGAGCAGGTTCGATATGGGAGTATTTAAAATAATTCGTCATACGGACGGGGGATACGACTATTTTAATCATGCTGTGAATTACGTTATATATGGACATACAGACTTTGGCAATGCAGGAAGTCCGAATGTAAATCTTGAATGTGCTGTTGAACAGATGCACTATGTAAAGAAGTATTTTGACAAGAGGGGCGGTAATCCATTGTTTCATTTTATTGTGGTGTACAATACAAAGACAGCTTATGATGTTGAACGTGCAAAATCTATAACTCGCTCTGTTGCCGATTATTTCGCTGACAGATATCAGATTATATGGTGTGTACATGAAAAACGTATGTCAAAGAGATATGGCGGTGTATCATCTATGTATCATGCTCATTTTGTGATGAACAGTGTCAGTTACATAGACGGTAAAATGTTCAGAGGCGATTATTCTGAAATATATGCTTTCCTTGAACATATAAAACGTATGACAAACGATAAGTCGTGGACTTTGAGATATGGTTTAGACAAGGAAAATGTCTGTGAGGTCAATCAAAATGATATGTAAGTACAGTCAGCCACGAAACTGATTATATTTGATTACAGCAAAAAGTATCATTCCCAGACAACCTGTAACGGTATATCTGGGAATGATTAGTGGCATAACATTATATTAAATATTTAATCAGGAGGTATATTATGAAAGAAATCATCTTGACCCGTGAGGAAGTTATGGAAACCCTTAAAATCGGCAGGAGTACATTTTATAAACTCATACATATCTGATACTTATGCACACAGGTCAAATACCTGATGTAAAGGTCATAAGAAGATATATTACAAAAGCTGCCGATTTGATAAACTACATTCAGAGCAACACAAAACGATAAACCTGTATGTTCTGACACGAAACATCAAATATTTGATTACAACGATTTTGGGTATATGTCAGGTAGGGTAACAAGTTATCTGAAAAAACAAAAATCCGAGGCGATTCAGTTCACCTCGGATAATTTTACTCTTATTATGTCTTGACAATCAGTTTGTTTTGATATATAATATAAAAAATCAATACTGAAAAAAACAGGGGTGAAATTGTTATGTATGATATTGATTATGAAATACACAAGTATATTGATGAACAGGCTGACAGATATGTAGAATTTAATGAACTGCTGAAACAGAATCATATTACAATTGAAGATGCTAAACAAAAAATAAAACAGTTCAAAGAAAATTTTTACAGTCTTCTTGAAAAATATGCTATCGGCAGCCAAAATATCGTCGTTACTTGTTATGATTTAATGGAACGTATCAGACAGCAGCCTGATAATCTGGATTTGCAGTATCTTTATTTGTGTGTAATGACGGATTTCGGAGTGCTGAATACTTATGATTGCGATGAGGAGCAGGTAATCAGAAATTATCTTCGTCAGAATGAGTTAATTCGGGAACTGACAGAATTTTTTAAATTACATTCGGTGAACAGAAGAAAACTTCACGAATTAAAGAAATACCTGAAAAAGCCGATAAAAACGAAAGATGAAGAATATGAAGAAGAAACAGATTTTCTTTATCATCTGACCATACAGCATACCTTTTTGCATGACAGCATAAAAAATGAAGTATACAAGGAAAATTTAAGATATTTGCTGGAACATATCAACAGCCACGAAAAATTAAAGTCTGTCAAACCGTATATAATATTTGGAGTGCTTGCAAGAAAAACAGGTATGATGCAGAAACGCCGGCATTTTATGCCAACTTTAAAAGCTATATTTCAGTATCAGGATTATAATATTTACAGAGATAACGGCAAAAATTTCAATCAATACCAATCTGTATTGGAACTGTATGACCACTTGAAAAGGGCATATATTGATGAAGCAGATATAAATTTCTGTGATTTCTGTTTTGCAAATCTTTCGCCGTTAAGTGAATGGTATTATTTGAACTGTGAACCGAATGAAGATATACCGGTGACAGCATACAGAAAAATTCTTACAGTAATGCCTGAATCATTTCCTGTTATTATGAGCTATGATGATTATGGCAGATTGAATGAAGATGAACTTCAAATGTACGGCAAGGCGGAGGAAAAACTCAGGGAAAAGATGCTCCAAACAGCGATGTATCTGTAAAAATTTAATGTCAAGATAAAACAGTTCCGAAATTTTAAATTCTTTTCGGAACTGTTTTGTATTTTCTTTTTTGATTTTTTGTGATAGAATATAATCATCAAAATTAAGGAGGAAAAACTATGGTAGTAGCACTTATTTACATCGCTCTGGGATATTGGGCAACAGGAAGAACAATCTACGCTGACAAGATACTTATTGGTGACGGCAACGCAATTTTTGGAAGAAGGCTTGCTATGGGCTTTCTCTTCGGGTGGGCGTTGATACCTTGGGCAATTATAAAATTGTTTTTCGGAGGCTGATAATATGTTCATGAATGGCGAAAATCTCGAAAGTATAAGTGACCTGAAACGCTGTTTCTGTCTTGATGAACTGCTTTATAGTTATTACAACGGTGAACTTGAAATTTTTCTTGAAAAAACAGGCGAGCATGAAAAGGCGGAGCAGGTCAGAAATATTCCTGAGAACAATGCCCTGCTCCTTTTGAGATTATATGATATTTTTGACCTGCCGTTTGAAGATTCAGAGGAGAAAATCAGGAGTGACCACGCATTAAGCCTGTAATTCTCTCGACTATTTCAGCAATTTCAATCATTTCATCAGGATTCAGTCCGTCAAGCGAATTTATTATCCTGTGAAATGCATCATTTTCCGTTGCATTTGTGTCTGAATCAATGTCAAGCAGTTTATGCAGTGGAATTTTAAGCCCGACAGCGATTTTGTAAAGTGTTTCAATGGTAGGGCATTTTTCGCCACGTTCAACTTTTCCGACATATGCGGGGTGAATCTCGGAAAGGAAAGCAAGTTCTTCCTGACTGAGATTCTGCTCTGTGCGGAATTTTCGTATTCTTTCGCCTATCATTCCCGATATGGTTTCTCTGTTTTCTTTCATTGTACAACCCTTTCCCTGATATTATTTGATTTTATTTTAATGTATATTAAAATTTTATTCAAATACATTTAGGGTATAAAAAATATTGCCCAAAAGGTTGACAACAAGAAAATTCTATGATATAATAGCAGACAATAATATCAGTACTTTTGTAAAAAAATTGGAGAGAATAACAATAGTCCGGCAATGAGATTTATTGAAAGGAGACATTTTTGTGAATGATAAGTTAGGTGTTACGCAGGATTATGACCGTTCAAATTATGATTCGACAAGTGCTAAAAAGGCTTATAAAGAAAAAATTTTTGGTGACAATGCAGTTATAAAAGACTCAGTAACAGGGGAAACTCTGCACAAAAGTCAGACCGCCGCACAAAATAAATATCACATGAAAAATGCTGACGGTGAAAATATTTCTAAAAAATGGGCAAAACATTCAGCAGAGACAGACCACATAAATTCATTAAAATCAATTCATGATAAAGTAAAAAATAATCCTTTTCTTTCAGATGATGATGTACGTGAAATCGCAAATTGTGATGCCAATCTGAGAATACTGCCTAAAT
This sequence comes from Ruminococcus sp. UBA4383, assembly GCA_002389995.1. GTDB lineage: Bacteria > Bacillota > Clostridia > Oscillospirales > Ruminococcaceae > Ruminococcus. The sequence continues at coordinate 3,724 of DGRR01000006.1, forward strand.
CGTCAAATGCTTCAAAGAGAGAAAAAAGCGATTTTAATGTCGCTTTTGATACTGATAACGGACTCTCATTAAAAGGCAGAGTAAGTCTCACAGGACAAAAAATAAAATCAGATGTCGTACTTACAGCTAAATTTACAGCTCGTACCGCTGAAAATGTTGGCGGTTTAACACTGGATTCAGCAAAGGAAAGCGTTGCCAATAATGCAATGAAATTTTTACGGTTTGGAGTTGAACATATTGTAGACGTGGCAGAAGGTAAAGAAAGTATTGAAGATGCTGTTATAGATACAGGAATTTTTGCTACGGAAACTGTCGGCAAAGATGTGGCATCTGATATCATAGACGTTGCACTTGCAAACAATACTCTTTATCAGTCATTAAAAAACAACGGTGCATTAGGAGAATTGATACAGGTTGCAACCATAATTGCAGAATCAGCTTCAAAACTTATTGACGGTGAAATTACTGCTGAGGAATTTGTTCTTGAAATAGGGGACAAGGGTGCTACCATGGTCGCACAGATGATAGGCGGAGAGGTTGGTGCTGTTGTCGGTGAAATAATAGGAATATCAATGGGCGGTATCCTCGGAGCAGGTGCAGGAGAGGTTATCGGGCGTGCTATTGGTACAATGATTGCTACGGTTGCTTGCAATGTTATTATTGCAATAAGAAGGAATATTATAGGCAATCTCAAATCACTTGATGATTATAAATTACAGGAAAAAGCTATACATAAACTTGAATCACAAGCAATTGCAGAAATGGAATATCAGAGACAGAAATTCCGCAGTATAGTTGAAAACGAATATAAAAAATGGGACGAAAATATTGAAGCAGGGTTTAATCAGATAGTGGGTTCTGCTTGTCAGGAAGTCTATGATTTACATGGAATTACTGACGGACTTGACAGAATATTATCGGTATTCGGAAAGTCGGTTATGTTTAAAAATCTTGATGAGTATGAAGCACAACTTGATATGCCGTTGAGACTTAGTTTCTAAGGAGGGATTACATTGCTTATAGAATTAGTAACACTTGGTGCGTTAGCATACAGTGCAGATAAATCCAACAGAATGGACGAACAAGCACTTGCAAAGCGTTCAAAGGCATATACAAGAGAGGCAGAAGCCCGTGACCTTATTTACCGAAAACGCATCACCGCAGATAAGACATTGCAGATTGTCGCAAAGAAAAAACGTGCAGTAATTGAATCAACCTTACCACGTTTTATTGAGGTTTATCAGCAGATTCAGAAAATTGACCTTAAAATATCTGATAAAAATGAGCTTGCTGTTTATAACAGATTTCAGTCAAGCAATACAATTCAGGTTATGCAGACAGTTATTAAGAAACCGCTTACAGACGGTCAGCTTATAACAGAGTATATTTTTAAGGGTATCGGTGGAATGATGATTTCGGATTCAAAAAGAAATTTGTCTGCTGCAAAAAGTCAGTTAAGTGCTGCAAATGTCGTTTATTCTCAGGCTCAGTCTGTGGCTGAAATATATGATGCTATAATAGGACGTGCCAAAAGAATATCAAGTCTGATAATGCGTATGAATGCATTGTTTCTCGGTTCTATTTTTGAAACGGAAAAGATAATTGCACAGAACGGTACAAATGCAAAGACTTACAATAAGCAAGATATGGGGGTTCTTATGACTTGTGTTAATCTTGCAGGTGCAATGTCAGATATTATGAATATCCCTGTTCTTGATGAAAATGGTGAGTTATGCCAAACTGCTGTTGAGATGATACAGACAGGTGAAGCATATATCGAACAAATGAATGATTTGATAAATCAATAATTTTTTTAATAAAAGGAGTAAAAATCATGAAACAGATTATTATCAACGAAAAATGCAACGGCTGCGGAATGTGCGTTGTCAAATGTCCGAAATACTTTGAGGAAAATGATGACGGAAATACACAAGTAATAAAGGGTGTTCTCTCAGATGAGACAGATAAGGCACTTAATGAGGTAATTGCACAATGTCCTGTCAATGCCATTAGCTTTGGCGGAAGTGTTGACAAAAGTAAATTGATGCAGCAGGAACTCGATAAACTTAAAGAACTTTCAAAAGGTCTCACTGTCAAGAGAGAGGATATAGCTTTCACAGACAACTATTGTGTTGTAACAACTTTTCCGTACATTGGCAGCAGTGGCTATAATTACAGCAGCTCTTCTGCTGCTGAAAGGGCAGGAATGAGCGAGTTCAGAAACAGAGCATGGCCATGTATTGATGATAAAATTCTTGATTGCATAACTACCTATCGTGTGAATATCATAAAGCCTTACTATTCAACAGACGAAAGAAGTGTGTATACAAAATTTAACAAGAAAGTTGTTGATGTACTTACAGCCCTTGCCAATATTGTAGGTAAAAGCAATCTTCCATCAGATTTCTGCAATGTTGATGTTTATCCGGAAAGGGATATGGTCTGGAAGATGCTTGAAAAAGGAGAGATTATTGGTGAAAACTTCATAGGAATTGTAAGGCGTGAATTCAGTTACAGTCCTTCAAATTACGAATCAAGTATAGATTGGGACGATATGGAAGACTATCGTGGAAAAGACAAATATTGTTATCGTGCTCAGGATGCTGTTGAAGAACTGCGCAGAGACGTTCAGAATGCTGTACGTTGGGCGAAAAGTGATATTGAAGATAGTTCTCTCGGATACATAAGGGGATTGGTTGATTCTTACAATAAAAATCTTAAGGCTTGTTTGGAGAAAAAAATGCAGGCAATTACAAAAAAATTAATATAACTTCAACAAATTCCTCCTTTTCTCAATCAGTAAGTTTAACAGCTGATTCAAATCCAACAACTTTATTATCTGAAATTAGGAAAGTTAAGTTAAAACCGACAGCTATTAAATATTATAGTTGTTACAATGGCAGTTTTAACGTTTTTGTAACTCCTGCTAAGTATTTTGATATGGAATGGGAATATATTGGTAAAGTACCCTATGTTTCCTACTGTAATGTCAAACTGCGTTCAAATGGAATAATTATTCTTGTTTCCGAAGAAGATATTATTGAGATGTGAAAAGTTTATATTAAGACAGA
>DGRR01000165.1:0-1258 GCA_002389995.1 Ruminococcus sp. UBA4383
TCGCCTGATTTTATGCTGAGATTTATTTTTTCGAGTGCGAGGTTATTCATATCATTGAAATAACTGAAACTTACGTTTCTGAATGTAACTGAGCCGTCCTCACACTGAGCCTTTGCATTTTCGGGGGAGGATATGGTAGGTTCTTCAATGAGTACCTCATATATACGCTGTAAAGATGCCCTTGATACTATGAACATCATGAACATGAATGAAAGCATCATAAGTGACATGAGTATCTGAGTTACATATGAGATAAAGCTCGAAAGTTCGCCTGTTTCCATGCTTCCACCGACAGCCATATTTCCGCCGAACCAGAGTATAGCAACAATACTTGCATACATTATCATCTGCATTGAGGGCATAGTCATTATGACGAGTTTTTCAGCTTTTACCTGAGCCTGACGCACACGTTCGGTATTGTCGGTAAATTTTTTCTTTTCATATTCCTCACGGACAAAGGCTTTGACGGTTCTTATACCGACAAGGTTTTCCTGAACGTCCGAGTTCATATTGTCGTAATTGGTGAGCATAGCTTTAAAGCGTGGGTGAGCCTTTGTCATGATACTTCCCACAATAGCGGCAAGAATCGGTACTGCACATAAAAACACTACCGAAAGCCTTGCATTCATTCTGAGTGCGGCAATAAGGGCGCACACGAGCATTATAGGCGCACGGAATGCCATTCTTATGAACATCATAAATGCATTCTGGATATTTGTGACATCTGTTGTAAGTCTTGTGGTGAGAGATGCCGTTGAAAATTTATCAACATTTGCGAATGAGAAATCCTGTACTTTTTTAAACAATGCCCGTCTTAAATTTTTAGCGAATCCCATAGCGGCAACTGCGCTGAGTCTGCCTGCGAGTGCGCCGAAAAACAATGATACAAGGGACATTGCGACCATTAAGATTCCCATTCCTGCGACATAGCCTATATTTCCTTTTTTTATGCCGTTGTCGATAATGGCAGCCATTACCATAGGGATAAGGACTTCCATTAATACCTCTCCTATAATGGATACAGGGGAGAGGACAGCCTGTTTTTTGTATTCACCGACATAAGAGAATATTTTTCTGAACAAACAAAAACCTCCTTTAAATTTATTCCCCGCATGAAGCGGGGAAATTCTGTCGATTATTTTTCAAGAGTTCCGTGAGAGAGTGATTTGAGGTAGGCGTTGATGAATCCGTCAATGTCTCCGTCCATTACAGCCTGAATATTGCCGTTTTCAAAGCCTGTTCTGTGGTCTTTTGCGAG
>DGRR01000165.1:1373-2826 GCA_002389995.1 Ruminococcus sp. UBA4383
TTCTGAACGCCTTTGATATCCTCAATTTTTTCGAGGTGTTCACGTTCTTTTATTTCGATGAGTTTAGCACGGAGCATTTTCATGGCATAGTCTTTATTCTGGTACTGGCTTCTCTGGGTCTGGCAGGAAACGACAATACCCGTAGGCTTATGGATAAGGCGGACGGCTGAACTTGTCTTGTTGACTTTCTGACCGCCTGCGCCGCTTGAACGGTAAACTTCCATTTCGATATCTTCGGGGCGGATATCAACTTCGATAGAGTCATCAATTTCGGGCATAACTTCGAGGGCAGCGAAAGAAGTATGTCTCCTGCCCGATGCATCGAACGGGGAAATTCTTACAAGGCGGTGAACGCCTGATTCAGATTTCATATATCCGTATGCGTTATCGCCCTCTATTAATATAGATGCGGATTTCATGCCAGCATCATCGCCGTCAAGGTAATCGAGGAGAGTAACTTTATAGTCATGTCTTTCAGCCCAGCGGTTATACATTCTGTAAAGCATTTCAGCCCAGTCCTGAGCTTCTGTACCGCCTGCGCCCGCATGGAAAGTGAGAATAGCATTTGAACTGTCATATTCTCCGTTGAGGAGGGTAGCGAGTTTTTCTTCTTCGAGTTTTGACTTGAAAGCGTTTGATTCGGAATTTATTTCATCAATGGAACTTTCGTCATTTTCTTCGATAGAAAGTTCGATAAGGGTGATAATATCTTCGAGGCTTTCATTGAGTTTGTTGTATTTTTCGATTTTCTTTTCAAGTGATTTTGTTTCCTGCAAAACTTTCTGAGAATTTTCGAGGTCGTCCCAGAAACCGTCTTTTGCAGTTTCCTCGTTAAGCTGGGCGATTCTTTTTTCTGCGCCTTTTATATCGAGGACGTCTGCGAGTTCTTCCATTTCTTTGCGGTAGCCGACCATTTCGACACGCAGTTCATCGAGAATAATCATTTATAACAAATCCTTTCTTATTGGTTTTAATATATTATAGCATAAAAATCCGTATTAATCAAGCTTTGGCATAATTTTTGTGACACGGCTTGTTTCTACACGGTGGTGTTTAAGTTCAATGATATCAATATGGAGAATATCCGTATCGAGGGAAATTTTAGTGCCGTCCTTTGGGATTTCTCCGAGGAGTGAGGCGGCATATCCGCCGAAAGTATCGTATTTGTCGGCGGGGAGATTTATTTTCAGGGTTTCAGCTACTTCGCTCAGGGGAGTTATACCGGGGACGAGCCATGTATTTGTGCCTGTTTTTTCAAATTTCTTTTCAGGTTCATCAAGTTCATCGTCATCAAAATCACCGACAAGCTGTTCAACGAGGTCTGTGACGGTAATTATACCGCTCATTCCGCCGTATTCGTCAACGACAATTGCAAAACGGTCCGCACCGTATTTTTTCATCTGTGCGAAAAGTCTGTCAGCCTTCATATTTTCATGTACGAAATAGGGTTCTC
>DGRR01000165.1:2942-4448 GCA_002389995.1 Ruminococcus sp. UBA4383
CCTATTACATTGTCGATACTTTCACCGCATACAGGCAGAGATGAATGTCTTGTGCGGTGGATAGTTTCCTCCCATATTTCGGTACTGTCCTTCTGCCAGAGGATAGAAGCATCTGTGCGGTGGGTGCAAATCTGACCTGCTGTCATATCATCAAAAGCGAATACATTTTTAATTATACGGTTTTCGTCCTCATCAATAGCACCGATTTCAGCACCTGCATCTGACATCATGAGGATTTCTTCTTCTGTTACGGAATTATTTTCCTTGTCGGGATTTACGCCTATTACTTTAAATATTCCCCTTGCGGTAATTTCCGACAGAAACGAAAACGGGAGAAAAATTATGTAAATCAGATTTATAAAGCCTGCAAACCTGAGTGCAGTTTTTTCGGGGTGCATAGCTGAAATTTTTTCGGGGATTATTTTTCCGAAAACGGTATTCAGAAATGCAAATATCAGTGAAAAGACTATTATTATAACGTACCGCCATTCGGTATGATATATTTCTGCAATGGATTCACTGACAGGTACAGAAATATCTGCGGCAATAAGTGATGATGCAACAATGCTTATTATGAAAAATGCCGAACCTGTTGAAGAAAGAAATTTTGACGGTTTATCTGTCAGTTTTTTAAGTTTTTGGGCTTTTTTATCACCGCCTGCCGACATTTTTTCGAGTTTTGAATCGTTTATTGATATCAAAGCTGTTTCTGATGCAGTAAGAAAAGCATTTATGACAATAAGCATAACCGGCACAAAAGCATACATATATAAATCCATAAATAACTCTTTAAAGAGCATTAAAAATTCTCCTTATTTAAAGTCGTCAATTTGCGCCTTTATAGCCTTGACTATTCACTCACTCCATTACATTACGTTCGTTCATACGTCAAGGGCGCAAATTTCCTCTGTAAAAATTGCTGTTAAAATCGCTGAATTTTGCTGTAACCTATAATCTCCAAAAGGCACAGCCGTCACCTGAATGGGAGCAGACCGTGCCTTGATAATTGGTATAGAGTACATTTATGGGGGATACTGCCGTCCGTGGCATTGTCCATTAAAAATCTCACCTCCGCAGATAATATACTATATTATACATTATAATATTCGTATTGTCAAGAGTAAATTAATTTAATTCGGGATAAGATTTATTTATCATGATAAAATATTTTTTATGCATGAAATTCGGAGATTCAAAAAATTTTTGAAAAAATCTGAAATTTTTTTCAAAAAACACTTGACAAATCAAAATCACTGTGATATAATAATAAAGCAGTCGTGAGAAAGAGACTGTATGCGAGTGTGCTGGAATAGGCAGACAGGCTAGCTTGAGGTGCTAGTGTTGGAAACGACGTGTGGGTTCAAGTCCCGTCACTCGCACCATTTAAAGCGGTTTACCAATAGGTAAACCGTTTTTTTATGCCTTGTCTTTCTGCGGAAAAATAAATGCCGCCGTAAGTCCGAAAAGTAATGCCGCTGTAACTCCTCCTGCCGCTGCCGTAAGACC
>DGRR01000192.1 GCA_002389995.1 Ruminococcus sp. UBA4383
TGGAACATATTCTCCTCAAAGCTGTCGGAAGCGGCTTTATTTTCGATACCTGACTTGGGGTTATCGAACACGCACTTTTCGCAGGTGCAGGCAGGACAGACGTTACGGCAGGCATTGCATCTGATACATTTTGAAAGCTGTTCTCTCCAGAAGTCAAAACGTTCCTGAGCGGTCATATTTTCGAGTTTTTCAACCATATCGAAACGGTTTGAATCGAGAATATCACCGTCATCGCCAATCAGTTCATCATAGATAACGTGTTTTTTACTTTTACAGCTTTCGCACTTGCCGCATATAGCCTCATAGAAAGGCATAGTTTCAGTGCCGTAGAGGGTATCTATTTTGAGAGTATAATTTTCGTTTCTTATATCGAGTATACCTGTTATACCCTTAGCCTTGATTTTTTCGACATCGAGCTTAGGACCTCCGGGGATACCGATTATATATACATTTTCACGGATAACTCTGTGTTCCTTGATAAGCTGATTGAAGCTGTAAGTGTCGCAAGGTTTGAGAAAAGCGAGGATTTTGCCTTCTTTTCTGGATTCCTTTACGAGATACTTGGAAACATTAGCGGCAGTGAAGTCATTGAAAACGAAATCCCTGTCGATTTCCTCCGCAGAATCAAAAACTGCGGGGGTAATATCGTAGGCAAATTCGCCCTTTTTCCAGCCGATAACACGGGAAACAGTACCGTCCGCAAGGAGTTCCTTAGCTCTTTTAATCATTGTTTCCTGCATCTTAAATCCTCCAATCTGCGGTTAGGACCGAGTTTTCTTACATCTTCGGTAAACTGCTGCATAGTAGCTGCGAACTTTGCGCCTTCCGCAGCGGATACCCATTCAAGTCTTGTGCGGTTTCTTTCGATACCGAGGAAATCGAGCATACTGTAAAGGAGAGTAATTCTTCTTCTTGTGTAGTAGTTACCCGAAGTATAGTGGCAGTCACCGGGGTGACAGCCGCATATTATAACGCCGTCCGCACCTTTCTGGAAAGCTCTGAGAATAAACATGGGGTTTACTCTGCATGAGCATGGAACTCTTATAATTTTAACGTTAGTCGGGTAATTGAGTCTGTTAGTACCTGAAAGGTCTGCACCTGCATAAGAACACCAGTTACAGCAGAATGCAACGATTACAGGTTCAAAATTATTATTTACTTGCATATTGCGTCTACCTCCGCCATTATCTGACTGTTAGAGAAGCCGTTCAAATCCATAGCTCCTGACGGACAAGCGACAGTACAAGCACCGCAGCCCTGACAAACAGCAGGATTGACGCTTGCAACTCTGCGGATTGCAGTAGTTCTGTCGGGCATTCTGAATTCCTTGTCCTGATAAGTGATAGCCCCGTAGGGACAAACTTTTTCGCATGACGAACAGCCGTTGCAGAGGAGTTCGTCCGAATGAGCAACACACGGGTTGCAGGTGATACTGTTTTTAACGAGAAGACCGATAGCCTTGGCAGCGGCAGCACTTGCCTGAGCGACAGTTTCGGGGATATCTTTCGGACCCTGACAAGCACCTGAAAGGAAAATACCTGCGGTTGCGCTTTCGACAGGTCTGAGTTTTGGGTGAGCCTCTGTGAAGAAATCGTTTGTATCCATCTGAGTAGTGAGCATAGTAGCGAGCGGACGTGCAGACTTATCGGGTTCGATAGCCGCCGCAAGGACTACCATATCGGCATTGATATGAAGCTGTTCATTTGCGAGGAGGTCGGAAGCCTGAACGTCAATTTTTCCGTCAGCCTTTGGAGTGACCTTGCCGACCATACCCTTTATGTAGTGGACATTGTACTGTTCAACGGCACGGCGGTAGAACTCATCGAAATTCTTACCGGGGGTACGGACATCAATATAGAAAACGTAAACTTCTGTATCGGGATATTTTTCACGGATAAGCATAGCGTGTTTAGCGGTATACATACAGCAAATCTTTGAACAGTAGGGCTTACCCTTTTCGTCATCACATCTTGAACCAACGCACTGAACGAAAACAATAGTATGTGGGTGAGTTTTATCGGAAGGACGCAGGAGAGTACCGCCGTTAGGACCTGCGGCATTCATAAGTCTTTCGAGTTCGAGAGATGTAACGACATCGGGACACTGATTATATGCGAACTCATCATATTTATCCAGATTTATTACATTATAGCCCGTAGCGACAACGATAGCACCGTATTTCTGTTCGATGAACTTATCCTGCTGTTTATAGTCGATAGCACCTGCTGTGCAGACTTTTGAGCATACACCGCACTTTCCGTTTTTGAGCATAAGGCAGTAATTCGGGTCAATAGCGGCAACTTTCGGGACAGCCTGAGCGAAAGGAATATATATAGCGGTTCTGTTATTAAGACCCTCATTAAATTCATTGGGAACTTTTTTCATCGGGCATTTTTCCATACAAGCACCGCAGCCTGTACATTTTACTTCATCGACATAGCGTGCCTTTTTCTTTATGGTAACGGTAAAATTACCGATAAATCCCTTTACATCACTTACTTCGCTGTATGAATGGATAGTGATATGTTCATTCTGTGAAGCCTCAACCATTTTGGGAGTGAGGATACAGGCGGAGCAGTCGAGAGTGGGGAAAGTTTTGTCAATCTGAGCCATTTTACCGCCGATAGTAGGTTTTTTCTCAACGATATCGACATCAAAACCTGCATCGGCAATATCGAGTGCAGTCTGGATACCTGCAATACCTCCGCCGATAACCAACGCTCTTTTCACGACAGGGCTTTCGCCTGCTGTAAGGGGGGCATTGAGGTGGACTTTTGCGACAGCGGCTTTACCGAGGATAATAGCCTTGTCGGTAGCGGTAGCGATATCCTTGTGAATCCATGAACACTGTTCACGGATATTTGCGATTTCAACGAGATACGGGTTAAGACCTGCGGAAGCGGCAGCCTTTCTGAAAGTATTCTCATGCATTCTCGGTGAACACGAACAGATTACGACACCTGAGAGTTTATGTTCTTTAATGGCATCTTTGACGAGGTTCTGACCTGATTCGGAACACATATACTGATAATCCTGAGAGATAACGACTCCGGGTTCATGGCTGAGAGCCTCAGCGACAGCCTTAACGTCAACTGTTGCGGCGATATTAGTACCGCAGTGACAGACAAATACACCTATTCTCTGCATAATTTACCTCCTTACTTGGCATATTTTCTGAATGCTGTGACGATAGCCTGCTGGGGCAGATCATCATCGAGCATATCGGGAATCTGAACTGGTGAAAGGTGATTATTACCCTGCTGACGGACAGTGGCAAGGCGGACAGCCTCGACAACCTTTGCAGGTTCAACACCTCTTGGGCATCTTTCGACGCAGGCAAAGCAGGTAAGGCATTTATAAATTGAATCTGATTTCATAAGTGTTTCAATATCGCCTTTTTCGACCATATATACAAACTGGTGGGGGTGGTATTCCATTTCGTCATAAGAGGGGCAAGTACCTGAGCATTTGCCGCATCTCATACATTTGAGTACATTCACACCGCTTGAACGGAGAACCTGTTCCTTTAAATTTTTATTCATTTGTATCCTCCTTTAAACCGAGAGCCTCGGCAAGAAGTTCGGTAAAGTAATACACAGGCAAATCCGAGCCTGAATTTTTCTTTAAGTTATAAAGGCAGAGAGGACAGGCAGTAATAATCATATCCGCACCCATATCGGCAGCGGAGTTCATGACATTACTGCTTCTTTTCTGAGCCTGAGCTTTATCCTCAAGAGTGACATAACCGCCGCAGCATTCGTTACGCTGGGCATAGATAACGGGAGTGCCGCCGATAGCCTTTATAAAATTCTCCATAATAACAGGATTTTCGGGGTCGTCCATAGCGAGAACCTTTGCAGGGCGCAGGAGGAGACAGCCGTAATAGGCGGCAATTTTCTTACCCTTGAACGGCTTTACAACTTTTGCTTTTATATTATCGAAACCGACAACATCACGGAGCATTTCGAGGTAGTGATATACAGTAGTTTCGCCTGTATAAGCCTCATCGAGTTTAAGGTAATTATTTACCTTTGAAGCCATATCCTCGTCATTGGAAATATCGTAATTGGTTTGTTTTATAACATTATGGCAGGCGGAACAGACTGTAACGAGGGGATTTCCTGCTTGTTTGGCGGCATTGAGGGTTCTCACGGCTGAAAGTTTTGTAGCGATTTCGTCCTTTGCGGTAGTATAAGCACCGCCGCAGCACTGCCAGTCGGAGGGTTCTTCGAGGGCTATACCGAGAGCCTGAGCGCAAGACCTTGCATAGCTGTCAAGGTCTTTTGCCTTAGTTCTCAGCGTACAGCCGGGGTAATAAGTGAAAGTTTCCATTGTACGCTTCCTTTCGTTTGGATATACAAATCAGACCATTTCCTCAGGGTGGAAAACCTCGTCAAATTTTTCCTCAGTCAGGAAACCGAGTTCAACGCACGCCTGTTTAAGGGAAATATTGTCCTTATAAGCTTTTTTAGCAGTTTTAGCGGCATTTTCGTAACCGATATAGGGATTGAGAGCAGTAACGAGCATAAGGGAATTATGGAGGTTATGGTGCATTTTTTCCTTATTTGCCTTAATGCCGACAGCGCAGTTTTTATTGAAAGAGAGAATAGATTCAGCCAAAAGTCTTGCTGACTGGAGGAAATTATAAGCGCATACGGGCATGAACACATTGAGTTCAAAATTTCCCTGAGAAGCCGCCATACCGACAGCGACATCATTACCCATAACCTGAACGGCAACCATAGTAACCTGTTCGCACTGAGTAGGATTAACTTTTCCGGGCATGATAGATGAGCCGGGTTCATTTTCGGGAATAAATATTTCGCCCAGACCGTCACGGGGACCTGATGCAAGCCAGCGGACATCATTGGCAATTTTCATCATATCGGCAGCAAGAGCCTTTAAAGCACCATGAGCGAAAACGATTTCGTCCTTTGAAGTAAGAGAATGGAATTTATTTGGTGCTGTGACGAAATTTTTGCCTGTAAGCTGAGATATAGCCTCTGCAGCCTTTTCAGCGAAACCTTTCGGGGCATTAAGACCTGTACCGACAGCCGTACCGCCGAGAGCGAGTTCTTTGAGTTCCTCGCAGGCAGAGAGAATCATTTTTCTGTCTTTTTCGAGGGACGCTCTCCAGCCGCTTATTTCCTGAGAGAATTTAATAGGGGTAGCATCTTGGAGGTGAGTACGTCCGCTTTTGACGATGCCTTCATTTTCCGCTTCAAGTTTTTTGAATGTATCGACAAGAGTATCGACAGCGGGGATAACCTTGTCCTCGATAGCGATAACAGCAGCGATATGCATTGCAGTGGGGAAAGTATCGTTGGAGGACTGGCTCATATTGATGTCATCATTAGGGTGGAGGAGTTTAGAGCCTGCGAGTTCATTGCCTCTGTTGGCGATAACTTCATTTGCATTCATATTTGACTGAGTACCGCTTCCTGTCTGCCATACGACGAGCGGGAAATGTTCATTGAGTTTTCCGCTGATGACCTCATCGCAAGCCTGAGATATGACGGAGAGTTTTTCGTCGGTCATTTTTTCAGGTTTAACGGCATGATTTGCGATAGCTGCGGCTTTTTTAAGGATACCGAAAGCGTGTGTAATTTCTCTCGGCATAGTTTCGATTCCTACACCTATGAGGAAATTTTCGTGGCTTCTTTCGGTCTGTGCAGCCCAGTATTTATCGGCAGGTACTTTAACCTCGCCCATAGAATCATGTTCAATACGGTAATCCATTTTTATCTACTCCCAAATAATATTTTGACAACAAGCGAATTAATTGCAAATGCTTTTAACCTGTCATAATAAGTATAACAGTAAAATGCGGCAATTTGAAATACTGATTAAGAATGATGATATTCAGATATTGATATATAATTAACAATGTTTGCCTTTATAAATTCCTTTAAAGCTGAAAGGATTTTTCTGACATATTTATTTTTATATCAAAACACTTTAAAACAAATATGCATATTTGCTGTTTCACGGACGAAACTGCACAATATCAGCGGATAAAAGAGTGATACGGAAATTATTTTTTTGCAGGTATACTCAAATTATGAAAAATACAGTCAAGAAATCCGAATAAAAATCAGCGAACATATCTGATATAAATAAATCATACCTTTATGCATAAATAAATATATCATTTGAAAAACTTTGATAAAAAAATCACATTTTATTTTCGTTTTCGCAGTTAAGGCAATAAGAAAGCACTGTCAGACTGTCACC
>DGRR01000110.1 GCA_002389995.1 Ruminococcus sp. UBA4383
TCATCTGTATTGAGTTTCTTAGCATTTCCTATAAGAGTAGTTACATAAGATTTAGCGACAAAGAATTTACTTTTTCCGTTAATAACTGCCTGTGCCGTAAGGTTTGAATAGTCATAGAAATCAATCTTTACGGTTTCGTTTGTATAGGAATCTGTATATTCAAGGCTTGCAAGGGGTTCACTGTCGGGTATTTCGACATCGAGGGCGAAATTTTCGGCAGATGCACTTATCAGAAAACTATAAAACTGTCTGTATCTTTCGGTATCAAATTCAGCATTGTTGAGAGTTGTGACAAAATCATCGGAAGAAAGTGTTTCGGGCTTGTTATCGGGGTCTTTGGGTTTTATGGCGAACTCATAATTTTCGCCCTCGCATTTAACTTTAAGGTCAGTGATATTCCATACATAAGATGCTATGAAAATTCTTGATGCTATGTCAATGGGCTGTACAGTGAGCCACTTTGCATTTTCTGCGGAAACTATATATATGACATTTCCGCCCTTTAACATGGCATAACAGCATTTTCCGTTATCCTCATCAGCGAAAGGCTCGCTGAGATACAAAGTATAGTCATATTCGTTCTTGTCGCAGTCCATAGTAACAGTGCAGAAAGGTTCTTTAAGACCTGCCTCAGCGATATCTGCCTCAGTTGAATGGACGCTGTAAACGCCTTTTGAAGAAAGACCGAAGATACCGTTTGTTATATCTGTTGAACGTTCAACGGATACATAAGCCTCAACGGGCTGAACCATTAAATGTGTTGCGGAAGTACCTCCGTTATAGCCGTCATCATCGCTTTTCTCGTCATATTCAAGGAGGATATCATAGTCGATATCTTCTCTTTCGACTTTAAGGCTTTCGACAATGGGATAATTGCTCTGGTCGGGAGTTTCCACAATAGTTGACTGAATGAAATCGAATAAGGTCTTGCTGTAATTTGCAAGGGTTGAACTTTTTACAGTATAGACAGTATTTCCCTCGCTGGTCATGACATATTTTTCTCCGCCCTTGGGGGTTTCGTTGCCTATCATGAGAGTAGTCTGCGAACCTGTTTCATAGGTTATATCAACAGTTATCTCAGGATTTTCAAGACCGTATTTTCCGAGATTTTCGGGGTTTTCGTCAATAGTTGAGGCAGAGAGCATACCGTTGGCATTATTTGCAAGAGTACCCACAACCGAAGTATTAAGGTTAATATCGTCATATCCGTCAAGAGTATAAGTTGCGGCTGAATCTTCGGTTTTGTCGGTTTTCTTTATAACGTGCAGCTCATCTGTTTTATTTTTAACATCAACTTTTTCGATAACGCCTTCGAGGTCAAGCCCTGTATCGGGGTCTGTACCTGTTATATTTTTATCTTTTATGAGAACGACTTCATCACCTGCATCGGGATTTTCTGATACCTGTGAAGAACTTTCCTCCTGATTGTTTTCTTCTGGCTGTGTAAGCTTCAATGCCGCAAGACCGCCTCCGAGTACGGCAAGTGCCGCACTGAGACCGATAATGCCCTTTGCTGCCTTTTTCATTTATTTCTTCTCCTTAACAGTACGATAATGCCTGCCGCTGCAATAATAAGCGGTATGACATAGATAACAACGATTTTTATTACATTTGCCTCACCTGTTGTGGGAGCAATAGTAGCCTGCTGGAGAGCTTTTTCTGATATTACAATACCGCCCTCCTTGCCTGTCATGGTATTGACCATGCCGAGAATAACGGCTGAATTATTATAAGTGCTTGTGTTTGATATGAGACCGCTGTCAACCATGAATGAACTTCCGAGGACAAGAAGGTTGCTTCGGAAAGTATCCATACCTGAGGCAGTTTCCTTTTTCGAGATTACAGCGGCATTATATTCGCCCTTGTCGCTTTTTGTGCTGTCCGCAGACATTTCCTGAAGATATGCGGTATTCTGTGATTTAAGGACGACAGTTGCAACGCTCTCGCTGTTTTTTGACAATATGGTTATATTTCTGTTATAAGGTGCGGCTATGGGGAGGGAATTATTTGCAAGAGTTCCGACAGAATCGCTGTCTGCAACATTAAGCATAACAGCCGCATCAACTACGCCAAGACTCTGAATGGGAGCTTGTATCATATTTTCATCGAGTATAATGGAACTGTCAACCTGAATTTTCCAGTCCGCAAGAAATTCATCAATATTTGTGAGATTTGAAGAATTGAGGTGCGGAATATAAATCATATTCTTTCCGTATTTTCCGTCATTATAGAGGAAATCCCCCATTTTTCCGATAACATCTGCTGAAAAGTCCACATTGGGGACAGGCAGTACTATCATATCATAGTCATCGGGTGACATATCATCAGTTGTATCTATTTCCGTGCAGTCATAGCCGTTTTTTGAAAGCAAATCCTCAAAGGACTTTACAACCCCCGCATAGCTTGATTCATATATAGCGTTTTTGTTCATGCTTGTTATGAATCCCACGCTTATGGGGTTTGCGTCTGTAACTGACATGATAGCGGAAGTTATGGTACTTTCTCCCACAAAAGCCATATTTATATTATTCTGTGTGCTTGTCTGGGAGGGGCTTATCATGGAGATAACCTCATCATTTCCTATAACCTTGATTCTTTCGCCTGAAAATACTATGATGCTTCCCTCTTTGATTTCGCCGTTATAGTATTTGCTGTAACGTGTGACAATATCGGGGTCTTTGTTTATATCGACATATTTGACAGTAATTTTTCCTTTGCCTTCTTCTGCGTACATGGAATACTTGTCGAGAAGTTCGGGAATCATCTCATACGGCATATCGACATTAACGCCGTAGTAGCTTGCATACATCTGTTTGAAATACGCACCCATTGATGCGAATGTATCCTTAGTGCTTGTAACGGTGATTTCGACATCTTTGTCGAGATTTTTCAAAGCCTGTATTGAATCGTCCGAAAGTTCATATCTTTTATCGGGTGTGAGGTCAAGTTTAAGGGGATAACGTTCCGAAAGTATACTGCACATTAAATTTATGACCACAACTATTGCAATAACAAGCACCATTACTATCAGGGACATTGAACCGAACTTTAATTTTTTAAAATTTTTCGGTTTCTTTTCTTTTACAGCACCTGATTCGTTTAATTCTTTTTTGCTCATCTGAAAAAATCCTCCATTTAAAATCGTCAATTTTCGCCTCTGAGCCTTGTCATTTCATTCACTGCACTGCGTTCCGTTCATTCCCATGACAAGGGCGAAAATTTCCTCTTAAAATAATCAGCCCCAGCGTCTTTTGTCGAGTACCCTCACTGTGAAGAAGTTGAAAATAAATGCGGTACTTAAAAAGAATACCACGCTCGAAAGATTGAATACTCCACGAGTGAACTCAATATATTTTGAATAGAAAGAAAGACTTAAAACTGCATTTTTAAGAGTTTCATTGGATATATTCGCCGCAAGCGTATCAAGAAGATAGAGCATGAAAAGCACCAGCATACTTGCAACAGCCGATGCCATCTGATTTTCTGTAAGTGATGATACAAAAATTCCTATTGCTATGAATGCCGCTCCGAGGAAAAGCATTGCAAAATAATTTCCTAAAAGCGTTGTCCATATGATATTTCCCAGATAACCGAGAATTATTGAATATACAAATACTATGCTCTCTGCAATTACAAAAAGCGTAAGTGCAGAAAAATATTTTCCCAAAACTATTGACCACAGTCCGACAGGTGCAGTCAGTAATCCCTGGTCTGTACGGTTTTTCTTTTCCTCGCTCATGAGTTTCATTGTAAGAATCGGGATAAGGAAAAGAACAATTATAAACATTGAGCCGAACATAGCGGAAGTTTCAGTAGTTCCGCTGAGTATTACCCCGTTATAGAAGAATATTCCTGACAGAAGAAAAAACACTGTAAGAAATACATATGCAACGCCCGAAGTAAAAAATGCGCCCATTTCACGTCTGTAAATAGCTCCCATTACTGCTGACCTCCGTTTTCTTTTTCAGTTGCGACAAGTTCGCCCTTTTCGTTGACATTCAAATCAATTTCAGGGGTACGGGTTTCTGTATTCTGCGGTACGACTGCATCGCTTGTGGTAATTCTGATGAATATATCTTCCAGAGTGAGGTCAGAAAGCTGGAGCATAAGGATATTCCAGCCATTTTCACGGCACATCTGATTCAAGGCACGGCGGATATCGGTTTTTTCCTCAGCCTCCACATCATAGTCATAGATACCCTTTTCACGTTCCATATCGGCACGGACATATTTAACGCCCTGAATTTTTTTAATGGCATCGACAATTTTCTGTTTATCTGCCACTGTATGGGTATCGCCTTCTATGCGGAGTGTCATTTTATGTTCATTGGTAATATTCTTGGCGATTTCGTCCGCAGTACCGTCCGCAGCGACAACGCCCTTGTTTATTATAATTATTCTGTCGCACACAGCCTGAATTTCGGGGAGAATATGCGATGAAAGAATAACCGTATGGCTTTTGCCGAGTTTTTTGATTAAGGTTCTTATTTCGATAATCTGATTGGGGTCAAGTCCGACAGTAGGTTCATCGAGAATAAGCACAGGCGGATTGTTTATTAAAGCCTGAGCAAGTCCGACTCTCTGCTTGTAACCTTTTGAAAGGTTTCTGATAAGTCTGTTTCTCACGCCTGAAATCCGGCAGAG
>DGRR01000113.1 GCA_002389995.1 Ruminococcus sp. UBA4383
ACAAGACCTGTCATACCGCTGTGCATGAATGTTGAATCACCGATAACTGCAACGGTTTTGTGTTCGGATTCTGTACCTCTTGCCTTGTTGAATCCGTGGAGGGCGGATATTGATGCACCCATACAGATAGTTGTATCTATTGCATTAAGCGGAGCAGCCGCACCGAGTGTATAACAGCCTATATCGCCTGATACTGTAACACCGAGCTTTTTAAGGCAGTAGAAAAGTCCTCTGTGGGGACAGCCTGCACACATTACGGGCGGACGAATCGGAATATTGTCTGCAAGTTCAACATATTCTTTCTTTTCACCGAGAAGCTTTTCAGCAATTACAGACTGCGGAAGTTCTCCTATATAGCCGAAAATTTCTTTTCCCTGAACGTTGTTCACACCTATATTTCTGCAATGCTCCTCAATAATTCCGTCAAGTTCTTCTATGACATAGATTTTTTCGTATTTAGCGGCAAAATCCTGAATAAGCTTTACAGGGAGCGGATTAACCATTCCGAGTTTAAGCACAGATGCCTTGTCACCGAGAGCCTCTTTTACATACTGATAAGCCGCACCGTTAGTTATAACGCCAAATTCTGCGTTTTCGGAAATTTCTGTGCGGTTAAAAGGACAGACTTCTGCATATTCGATGAGTTTCTTTGTTCTCTCCTCAACAAAAACGTGTCTGCCCTTTGCATATGCAGGCATCATGACATATTTCTGCGGAGTCTTTGTATATTCTTTCAGTTCAAGTTCTTCACGATCAAGCATTTCAACACTGCTCTGTGAATGTGCAACTCTTGTGGACATTCTGATTATGAACGGAGCATCAAATTTTTCTGAAAGTTCAAATGCCTGCTTTACAAATTCCTTACATTCGCCTGAATCAGACGGTTCAAGCATGGGGACTTTTGATGCAATTGCATGATGACGGCTGTCCTGTTCATTCTGTGAAGAATGCATACCCTGATCGTCTGCGACAGCTATTATCATTCCTGCATTTACGCCTGTATAAGCTGCTGTATAGAGCGGGTCAGCCGCTACATTGAGTCCGACGTGTTTCATTCCGCAGAATGACCTTGCGCCTGCGATAGATGCACCGAGAGCAGTTTCCATAGCTACTTTTTCATTGGGAGCCCATTCTGCATATATTTCGTCATATTTAGCGGCTTCTTCGGTTATTTCGGTTGAAGGAGTACCAGGGTAGCTTGAAACTATCTTACAGCCTGCCTCATAAAGACCTCTGGCGAATGCCTCATTACCTAACATAAGTTTTTTCATTTCTTAAAATGTCCTTTCCTTTTGTTTAAAAATTATTTTCAAGCCAGTCTGCAACACCGTTATTTTTATTGTCCCCTATGACAATATCAGCGGCAGCCCTGACTTCATCTCTTGCATTACCGACGGCAATTTTCAAATCAGCCTGTGCAAACATTGACAAATCGTTGAGGTTGTCACCGAAAGCAACTACCTTGTCAAATCCATACTTTTCACGCAGGAATTTTATGCCGTTTGATTTTGATGCCCTGTGGGAAAATATTTCAAGATACCACGCATCATTGTAAACATCAAGATAAAAAGCATGGTCAATGCCTTCAATCTTTTCGATTTCAAGTTTTATCGGGAGAAGTTCGTCATAAGGACCTGTTGAAGTGAAATATATTGTGTATTCATCTGCAAAATCTGCAAGGTGACACTGTACAAAAGGCTTTTTGTATTCATATTTTCTTACCTCAGCAAAGCTTTTCATGACATTTGTGGTGAGTTCTGAATAATAACAGGTAAGTATACCTTTGTCAATGCGGTACATGAAACAATGCTTTCCGTGATTTTCAAAAACTTTCAGGACTTTTGCGGAATCCGCAGGTGTTATAAATTCACTGTTTATGAAGCTGTCATTTTTCAGGTCATATATATTCACGCCGTTCATAAGTATGCAGGGAACACTTATATTGACTGCTGACATTTTTGGTTTTACGGAATATACAGAACGTGCCGTTGCAACAGTAAAATTCATTCCCTTTTCTATGAGAGAATTTAATTTTTTTGCAGTAATATCAGTTATATTGCTCTCAGGGTCAAACAGTGTGCCGTCAAGGTCTGAAATATAAAGAGTACCTGATATAATAATCACCTCATTCAACTTGATTTAAAACTCACAATAACATTATAACATATCTGTTCAAAAAAGTGAAGAAATTATTTATTAACAATTATATTTTTGTTAGATTCACTGAAAAGCAACATTTAAACATGGTAATCCTGCATAAATACATACGATACTTTTATATTTTGCCAAAATGACTTATAAGCAATTTGCATTAAATTTTGAGATAAATATTGACATTTCATTGTAAAAGGTGTATAATTTTCATAATAATAATTTGGGAAGTGAATACCTTGACAGAATATTTAACAAACTATATGAAATATATCTCCGATAAACTTGAAAAATCTTCCGATAAAACCGAACTGCAAAATATTCTCTCTGAACATCTCGACAAAATCGCTTTTATGCAGCATGAAAGAATAGTACATTTCCTTGTTACATTCATGTTTGCCGTGATACTGTGTATTTTCATGTGTGCTTTTATTTTCAGTGAAAATATAATGCTTCTTGTGCTTGTGACAATTATTCTTGTACTGCTTGCCTTTTACATAAAGCATTACTATTTCCTTGAAAATACCGTTCAGGAAATGTACAGGATATACGACAGAATACTCGAAAAAATGCGTAATTAAAGGGGAATAATATGACTAAAAAAGAAATTGCAGAACTTTCCTGCACAGAACTTGAAAAACTCTATCCGAATATAGAGTGTACTCTTAAATTTGAAAAGCCTTATGAACTCCTTATTGCAACCCGTCTTGCCGCACAGTGTACTGATGCAAGAGTCAATAAAGTGACAAAGGATTTGTTTAAAAAATATCCCACTCTGCAAGCCTTTGCTGATGCGGATTTGTCCGAACTCGAACAGGACGTTAAGCCCTGCGGACTTTACCATACAAAAGCTAAAAGTATCAAGGAAATGGCTAATCAGATTATTGATAATTTTAACAGCATCGTCCCTGACAATATGGAGGACTTGCTTTCCCTTTCAGGCGTGGGACGTAAAATCGCAAATCTTATAGTAAGTGACGTATACGGCAAACCTGCAATTGTCACCGATACACACTGCATAAGAATTTCAGGCAGGCTCGGTCTTACTGACAATACCGTCCCCCTGAAAGTCGAAAAGGATTTGCTTGAACTTATTCCGCCTGAGATTTCAAGCCGTTTCTGTCATCAGACTGTACAGTTCGGGCGTGATGTATGCCGTGCGAGAAGTCCGAAATGCAATGAGTGTAAACTCAATTATTTTTGCAGAGAATACAACAAATAAATCTGTATTTGCAGGAAAATCGGAATTTAAATTAATTCATAATTAAAAATTAAATAAGAATTTAGGAGAATACAAAATGAAAAATAAAGTAGCAGCAATCTGCTACGCATTCGTAGCAGCATTATTCTACGCAGTCAACGTCCCCTGCTCCAAACTTTTACTTGAAAAAGTTTCACCAACTTTTATGGCGGCTTTCTTGTACATTGGTGCAGGTATTGGTGTTGGTATCATGTATTTATTTCATGCAAGAAAAGAAAGACCAGAAGAAAAACTAAACCGTAAAGATATGCCTTATACCTGATTCCGCAAAACTGA
>DGRR01000159.1 GCA_002389995.1 Ruminococcus sp. UBA4383
TGCCTTCTCCTGAAAAGGTTATGGAGTTTCTTATACCACAATATGCAAAGGGTATAATTTACGGTGCTATGGTAGAGGCTTTCTGCTGTGAACAGCAGTCAAGAATGACCGCTATGGACGCTGCAACAACAAGTGCAAAGGATATGATTAAAGACCTCTCGCTTATGTATAACCGTGCAAGACAGGCGGCTATAACTCAGGAAATTACTGAGGTCGTAAGCGGTGCTAACGGTCTTGAAGAATAATCCCATGCAAAGGAGTGATTATTAATATAATGGAAAAAGGCAGAATAATTCAGGTCATAGGACCTGTTATAGATGTTGAATTTTCTTCGGGAAAACTTCCCATGATTAAAGATGCCCTTACCGTTGAACTAAACGGTAAAAAACGTGTCATGGAAGTAGCCCAGCATATGGGAAACCATATCGTCCGCTGTATCATGCTCGCCACAAGCGAGGGATTAAGCAAAAATATGGAAGTAACTGCAACAGGTTCATGCATCAAAGTTCCTGTCGGTGAAAAAACTCTCGGAAGAATGTTCAATGTACTCGGCGAGGCTATCGACAAGAAAGGCGATGTGAATGCCGATGAAATGTGGGAAATCCACAGAAAAGCCCCTACCTTTCAGGAACAAAGCCCTGTCGTTGAAGTCCTCGAAACAGGCATAAAAGTAATAGACCTGATTGCACCATACGCTAAGGGCGGTAAAGTCGGTCTTTTCGGAGGCGCAGGCGTAGGAAAAACTGTTCTTATTCAGGAGCTTATCAGAAATATCGCTACCGAACACGGCGGTTATTCCATATTTACAGGCGTAGGTGAGCGTTCCCGTGAGGGTAATGACTTATGGAACGAAATGCAGGAAAGCGGTGTTATAAATAAAACTGCCCTTGTTTTCGGTCAGATGAACGAACCCCCCGGCTCAAGAATGAGAGTTGCCCAGACAGGTCTTACTATGGCGGAATATTTCCGTGACCGTGAACATAAAGATGTTCTCTTATTCATAGATAATATTTTCAGATACGTTCAGGCTGGTTCGGAAGTTTCAGCCCTCCTCGGACGTATGCCCTCAGCCGTAGGCTATCAGCCAACCCTTGCAACGGAAGTCGGTGAACTTCAGGAGAGAATCACCTCAACGAAAAACGGCTCTATAACCTCTGTACAGGCGGTTTATGTCCCTGCGGACGATCTGACCGACCCTGCCCCTGCGATAACATTCGCACATCTCGATGCAACTACCGTTCTTTCCCGTAAAATAGTCGAACAGGGTATATATCCCGCTGTTGACCCGCTTGAATCAAATTCAAGAATCCTCGAACCCGAAATCGTCGGTGAGGAACACTATAACGTCGCAAGACGCACTCAGGAACTTTTGCAGAAATATAAGGAATTACAGGATATTATCGCTATCCTCGGCATGGAGGAACTCGATGAGGAGGACAAACTCGCAGTTTACCGTGCAAGAAAAATTCAGAAATTCCTCTCACAGCCCTTCAACGTTGCAGAGAATTTCACGGGTCTTAAAGGCAAATACGTTCCGCTTAAAGATACTATTGAGGGATTCAAGGCTATAATTGACGGCGATATGGATAATTACCCCGAATCAGCTTTCCTTATGGCAGGAACTATTGACGATGTTCTCATAAAAGCTAAACAGATTGGCGATGACGAATAAGGAGGTCATATCGTGGCTAATACCTTTCAGCTCGAAATAATCGCAACAGACAGAGTTTTTTTCCGTGGGGAATGTGAACACCTCGTTATAACCGCCATTGACGGTCTTTTAGGTATAATGGCAGGTCACGAACCGCTTGTCACCGTACTCCCCACAGGCGAACTTAAATATATGACGGACGGTAAATGGCAGTATGCCGCAATTTCCGAGGGCTTTATACAGGTTATGCCCGACAAGGCGGTAATTCTTGCGGATTCATGCGAACTGCCTGAGGAAATCGACGTGAAACGTGCCGAACAAGCCCGTGAACGTGCCGAGGAACTCATGAAACAAAAACAGAGTATCATGGAATACTACCAGACACAGGCTGCCCTGAACCGTGCCATGAACCGCCTTAAAGTATCACAGAAACACTTTAAATAATATCTTTGCAGTTTTAAAGGTTTTTACAGGATTTTTTGTCCTTATACTTGACTTTTTAATGAAAATATAGTACAATAAATATAATTGTCGTAAAGACATAAATTTAATAGGAGGCATGACTGTGAAAAAGACCAAAAAATCAACTTTCTTCATTGTCGTTGCTTTTATCGCACTGTTCACCGTCTCCGCTGTCATCGGACTGGATTACCTTTTCGGTGACAAAAGGACAACCGTTATCAAAGGCGTTGACGATATTCGTCTGGGCATTGATATCAAGGGCGGCGTTGACGTTACTTTCGCCCCCTCCGATAACTATGACGCAGATGATACCCAGCTCGATGCCGCTACCGAAATTATCAAGACAAGACTTACTTCTCTCGGTATCAACGATAACGAAGTGTACAGCGACAGTAAAAGCGACAGAATTATTGTGCGTTTCCCGTGGCAGGCCGGCGAAAGCAATTTCGACCCCGAAGCTGCCGTTAAAGAACTCGGTGAAATGGCTGAACTCACTTTCCGTAAAGGCACTGATGCGGATACCGATGAGGAGGGAAATCCGATTCCCACAGGAGAGATAGTCCTCAACGGTAACGATATAGCAAATGCAGGCTATACCGAACAACCCAACGATTACGGCGATTTGCAGTGGGTAGTTACCCTTTCACTTACAAGCGACGGCGCAAAGAAATTCGCTGACGCTACTGCCGAACTCGCAGGTTCAAGCACACCAATCTCAATATGGATGGATAACGAAATGATTTCCGCCCCGTCTGTAAATAACGCTATCACTGACGGAAATGCCGTTATTACAGGTAATTTTACAAACGAAACCTCAAAGAAACTCGCCGACCAGATTAATTCAGGCGCACTTCCATTTAAAATGGAAACTTCAAGTTTCAAGACCATATCACCTACTATGGGCGAAGGCTCTCTCGATGCCATACTTCTTGCGGCTCTCATCGCTTTCATTCTCATAGCAGTATACATGATAATCCTTTACAGAGTACCCGGTTTTGTAGCTGTTATCGCACTTTGCGGACAGATTGCAGGTTCAATTGCCGCTGTAACAGGCTGGTTCGGATTCATGCCCGGCTCTACTCTCACAATCCCCGGTATAGCAGGTATGATTCTCTCGGTAGGTATGGGCGTTGACGCAAATATCATCACGGGCGAACGTATCAAGGAAGAACTCAAATCAGGAAAAACTCTCGACTCAGCTATAAAAGTAGCCTATAAAAGAGCTTTCTCCGCTATCCTCGACGGCAATATAACAAACGTACTCATCGCAATTATACTCATGGGTGCTTTCGGTGTTCCGTCAAGCTTCTTCTCAAAAATACTCAACAGAACTATTTTCTTCATGTTCGGTGCAACAACTGAGGGTGTTGTTTATTCATTCGGATTTACCCTCCTCGCAGGTGTTGTATGTAACTTCATATTCGGAGTATTCTTCGCAAGACTTATGGTTACTTCACTCTCCAAATTCAAGGCATTCAGCAACAGAAAGCTGTACGGAGGTGATGTAAAATGAGCAAGAAAAAAACTAATACCAATGCTCCCGCTCCTGCTCCCACAGGTAAAATATATGACTTCTGTTCAAAAAAGAAAATGATTCTTGCCATTGTTATATGCGTGGCTGTCGCACTCGTTGCAGGCATAATTATAAGAGGTGTCAACTTCGCAATAGAATTTAAGGGCGGTACTGTTCTTACATATGACTATACAGGCGATATTGATACAAATAAAGTACAGTCAA
Organism: Ruminococcus sp. UBA4383; assembly: GCA_002389995.1. Classification (GTDB taxonomy): domain Bacteria; phylum Bacillota; class Clostridia; order Oscillospirales; family Ruminococcaceae; genus Ruminococcus. The sequence goes on from DGRR01000159.1 coordinate 3,852, forward strand.
GCGTAGGCGAAATCGCAGGCGTTCCCGTAAATGTAAGGTCGGGCGAAAGCCTCGATTCAGGCGGAAAACAGCTTACAGTCTCATTTACATCGGAAGAAGGTCTCAATGCTGACAGACAGCATGAACTTACTGAAAAGCTTCAGGCTGATTTCCCTGACAATGCCCTTTCACTTTTTGATTCAAATGACGTAAGCCCTTCATCAGGACGTGAATTTCTCCTGAAATGCCTTATCGCAATTATCTTTGCCGCAATAGTGATAATAATTTACATCGCTGTAAGATTCAGGAAAATAGGCGGCTGGTCAGCAGGTGTATGCTCTGTATTCGCTCTCTGCCATGACTTGCTTGTTGCTCTTGCAACATCAATAATTTTCGGATTTGAGTTCAACTCAAATATAGTTGCGGTAATACTCACAATTCTCGGTTACTCAATAAACAATACTATCGTTATCTACGACAGAATAAGAGAAAACCGCTCACTCTATCCAAAGGCTACCCTTAACGAACTTATCAATATGGGCTGTTCACAGTCCCTTACACGTTCAATAAGAACCTCAATAACCACTATCGGCACAATGCTTGTTGTAACAATTGTTGTACTTGTAAGCGGTTATACATCACTTCTCAGCTTCTCTGTACCGCTTGTATTCGGTCTTATATCGGGTACTTACTCATCACTCTTTGTTGCACCTGTAACATGGTCATGGATGAAAGCAAGAGAATCTGCAAAGGCTGAATAAAAATTATCCCTGCGGAATATTCCGCAGGGATTTTTTTATCAGAAATCAAATTTAGATTTTAACTTTTCAAGGAAACTCTGTCTTTTAGAATAATTTTTATCAGTCATAGATGCTTCAAACTCTCTGAGGAGGTCTTTTTGTTTCTTTGTAAGATTTTTAGGTACTTCAACGTATATCTTTACATACTGATTACCTCTTTCGGCACGGTGTATTTTCTTTACGCCCTTGCCTTTAAGACGGAATACTGTACCTGTCTGAGTACCTTCACTGATATTATATTTAACATCACCGTCAATAGTGGGGACAGTTATTTCCGCACCGAGAACGGCTTCCATGTAGGTTACGGGAATATCACAGTGTATGTCATAACCCTCTCTTGTGAATATGGGGTGAGCCTTTACGGATACGCTGAGGAGAATATCACCGTTCTGACCGCCGTTTATACCGCAGTCGCCCTGACCGCTGAGACGGATTGTCTGTCCGTCATCTATACCTGCGGGGATATCAATTGAAACAGTTTTCTGTACTCTCACTCTGCCTACGCCACGGCATTTTGAACAGGGATTTTTGATTATCTTTCCTTTACCTGAACAGTGCGGACAGGGTCTTGTTGAAGATATTGTACCGAAAGCTGACCTCTGAGTAACTTTTACGCTTCCTCTGCCCTGACAGTCGGGACATATATCTGCTGATGAACCGTCACCTGAACCGCTTCCGTTACAAGCATCGCAGACTGTCATGCGGTTTATTTTTATATCCTTTTTTACACCGTTGCAGGCGTCCATGAAGTTTATGACAACCGATTCCTGAATATCTGCGCCACGTCTGGGAGCGTTTGCACTTGAACGTGTTGAACCTCCTCCGAATCCGAATCCGCTTCCGAAAAGGTTTTCAAGGATATCATCAATTCCGCCGCCTGCAAAGCCGCCCATTCCGCCCATACCTGCGAACGGGTCTCCGCCTCCTCCGCCGTAGCTGGGGTCAACGCCTGCATGACCGAACTGGTCATATCTTGCTCTTTTCTGGGGGTCTGAGAGGACTTCGTGAGCCTCGTTTACTTCCTGAAACTTCTCAACATATGAGGGGTCATCAGGGTGCAAATCGGGGTGATTTTCTCTTGCTTTTTTACGGTAAGCCTTTTTTATTTCTTCCTCAGTAGCACCTTTCTGCAAACCGAGGACTTCATAATAATCTCTTTTTTCAGCCATACATATCTCTCCTTAACGCATAATCCATTTTTCATACGCACAAATCATGAATTATGCATTATGAATTATGAATCATATACACTTTAAGGGCGAAAAGAAATTTTCGCCCTGTCAGTGTTATCAACATACAGATATTTTTAAATTTTTATCGGAAACAGCGGACATATTATACCTCTGTGAAGTCAGCATCAACAACACCGTCATCATTGTTATCAGAGCCTTTATCGGTTGATGCACCGCCCATATTAGCGAACTGTGAGGGGTCAATGCCGCCTGCTGCGCCGCCGTTGGGGTTAGCCTGCTGATACAATTTTGCGGAAATGTCATAGAAAGCTTTCTGGAGGTCATCTTTGAGGCTCTTTATTTCATCATAATTATCGGCAGCTATTGCAGATTTGAGAGCAGTACACTTTGCTTCGATATTGGATTTTTCGTCAGCGGAAATCTTGTCACCGAGTTCACCGAGAGTCTTTTCGCACTGGAATACGAGGTTTTCAGCTTCATTCTTGCTGTCAACCTGTTCACGGCGTTTCTTGTCCTCTGCGGCATACTGTTCAGCTTCCTTAACAGCCTTGTCGATATCGTCCTTGGACATATTTGTAGAAGAAGTGATAGTGATATTCTGTTCCTTGCCTGTGCCGAGGTCCTTAGCGGAAACGTGAACGATACCGTTCTGGTCGATATCGAAAGTTACTTCAATCTGGGGGATTCCTCTGGGAGCGGGAGCGATACCGTCAAGACGGAATGTTCCGAGCTGTTTGTTGTCTCTTGCAAATTCACGCTCACCCTGAAGGACATTGATATCAACAGCGGGCTGATTATCTGCATAAGTTGAGAATACCTGTGATTTCTTTGTGGGGATAGTTGTATTTCTCTCAATCATTCTTGTGCATACACCGCCTGCGGTTTCGATACCGAGTGAAAGAGGTGTAACATCGAGGAGGAGAAGTCCGTTCTTGACATCGCCGCCGAGTACACCGCCCTGATATGCTGCACCGAGTGCTACGCATTCATCGGGGTTGATACCTTTGAATGGGTCTTTGCCTATGAGTTTCTTGACAGCTTCCTGAACAGCAGGGATTCTCGAAGAACCGCCTACCATGAGGACTTTATTTATTTCAGAAATGCTCAGACCACTGTCATCAAGAGCCTGACGTACAGGACCCATAGTCTTTTCAACAAGGTCTGCTGTGAGTTCATTGAACTTAGCCTGTGT
>DGRR01000031.1 GCA_002389995.1 Ruminococcus sp. UBA4383
TAGCCAAGTGGTAAGGCGTGGGTCTGCAACACCCTGATCCCCAGTTCAAATCTGGGTGGCGCCTCTCAGGCTTCTTCCATTTGGAAGAAGTCTTATTTTTTTGCGTTTTCATCATATTATTATTTAAAGGCGGTTATTCCGCCTTATTTTTTATGATTTTTTATATTTTCTATTGACTTTTTTTGAATAAAATGTTAAAATCTAAGTATATTATAGACAGTCATTAGGCAGACTGTCTGGAATTGGAGGAAAAATTATGAAGAAAAAAACAAAACTCACTGCCCTCATATCGGCAGCCGCCCTCACCGTTTCCGCCTGCCCGTTCAGTATCACTGCTGATGCGGCTGAAAGCTATTCCGTGCGTGACCCGTTCTTTAATTTCAGGAGCGATTATCACTACTACGAAACCGAACACTTTCAGTTTATCTGGGGAAATTCAGGCGATGCATCAAAAGTTACCGATGAGTTCTTAACTCAGAACGGTAAAAATTTCGAGGCTTGCTGGGACGTTTACATGAATACTCTCATGAACGAACCGCCTTCACAGTCCGTTGAAGATTATCTCCGTGACGGAAAAGAATACAAGACAAATATCTATATTTCAGGTACAGGTCTTGAAGGTATGCAGGACGACTGGGCTTATATGTCATGGGACAGCGGCGGATTCGCATATATGTTCTGTTGCGTTGATTCCATGCAGTATAATCCGCCCTCATGGGTTTTCCCTCACGAATTTGGTCACGTTATGACTGCTCATCAGCGTGGCTGGAATAATAATAAGTATTCCTATGCGTGGTGGGAAGCTATGGGAAACTGGTACAGAGAACAGTATCTTTACAGCGACTATTCAACAGATGAAACAGGTCACGGAACTGATTTCTTTGAAACCTATATGAAAAACCTCTGCTTTACATTCCCCTGCGGACGTGATTATTATGCATCATGGGCTTTTTTGCAGTATCTCACTGAAAACCCCGATAACCTTGACGGTTATGGTGCGGATTTCGTGAAGAAGATGTTACAGGAAGGTCAGGTTGACGAATATCCTTTTGAACAGGTTGAACGCCTTGCGCCTGCTGATTTGAAAGAAACTCTTGGTCTTTATGCCGCACGAATGGCAGGGCTTGACTTCAAACACGGTGACGCTTATCGGGCAAGACTGAACGAATTGTTGTCTCAGGGTGACTGGAATTATCAGCAGATATATACTATGCTTGAACCCGTTGCAGGTACGAATGAATATAAAGTCCCGACAGAACGTGCGCCGCAGTTCGCAGGTATAAATATAATACCTCTCGAAGCGGTATCACATTCAAATTATACAGTAACTCTCAATCCAAAAACTGATATTCAGGGTGCAGATTGGAGAGCCTGCGTAGTTCAGCAGTTCAGTGACGGTTCATGCAGATATTCACAGCTTTTCAAGGCTGGCGAAACTGTTGAAGTTGCATCACAGGCTGGCAGTCAGGAATACCTTGCCGTAATCGCAACCCCTGACCTTGACAGCATAACCAAATACGGACTCCCCGGAATTTATGACGATAATTCCATGTTTTCCGAAAGCAATTATCCTTTCATGAATAAGGAACGTTATCCCTATTCTGTAACTCTGAGCGATAATGTTACGATTAAGGAAAGAACTGTTTCTGCTCAGAATCAGTGGGGAAATGCCGAATATAAACAGCACCCGTTTGGAGGCGGTCTTGTTGCAAGTACAGCCCATGTTGATGACAGTGTTTATGTAGCCCCGAATGCAATTGTAAAGGACAGTGCCGAAATTACGGGCAATGTCAAAATTCTTGACCATGCAGTAGTTGAGGGAAGTGCAAAAGTTTCCGATAATGCCATAATATCAGGCTATGGAATAGTTGCTGAAAATGCCGTTGTTTCAGGTAATGCAAGAGTTTCTGATACTGCTATGGTTATGGGCAGGGCTAATATCAGCGGTAATGCAAAAATTATCGAGAGTGCCTGCGTTTACGGAAATACTAAAATGACTGACAATGCAGTAGCAAAAGGTATAGCATTTGTAATGGCTGATGCAGTTATTTCGGGGCAGGGAGTTGTTGACGGTGACTACTATGACGACAGCGGAAAAAATATAACAAAGGGTACATCTTTCGGCTGGACAAGCGCACAGAGTTACTCAGACAGCAGACCATATACCGATAATCTGATTTATGCCTATGATTTCGGTGATGACAGCAGTTTGTCATTCAATGACAGATATAACTCAACATACGGAATCAACAGCGGTGCAAAGTGGGAAAGTGAAAGAACTTCCGCAAACGGTGTCCTTACATTCAGCGGTGATTCATTTGCCGATATGGACAGCAGTATACTCTATACCGACAAAATCGAGATACAGACCGCTTTCCTTGACAGAAACACAAATGATACAGGCGAAGTTCTCCTTTTCCTCGGAGATGATTTGTCGAACATAAAAATCAGCATTGAAAATGATGATGTAATCGCACAGGCAAGCTATGCAGAGGACAGCAACTCACATATGATTGTATTGGAAAATGCCGCTGAAAAAGGTGTGTGGAAAAAGCTTGAACTTTCTCTTGACGGCGAAAATATGAAACTCTCCGTTGACGGTGAAACAAAACAGATTCCCTGTACAGTAAATCCCTCCGATATTGCCGAGAGAATTAATGCAGACAGCAGGTCAGCCGCTTACAGAATCGGTGCGGACAATAACGGAAACAGCAACTTCAACGGTTCAGTGGATTTTATAAGAATATTCAATGATGATGCACCTTCTCCCGAAGAAGTATATACCCAGAAAGAGGATATCCAGACCGAAATCACAACTACCACCACCACGGAATTTATTTCGGAAACTACCACTACAACAGCAGATATATCCGATGATGTCCTTTATGGTGATGCTAACCTTGACGGAAAAGTAAGTATTTCCGATGCTGTAAGAATACTCCAGTATGTCGCTAATGTCACAAAATACGACCTCAGCAACAAAGCTAAAAATAATGCTGATGTAAATGAGAGAGGCAATGGCGTAACCGCTAAAGATGCCGCTGCAATCCAGAAATTTGATGCAGGTGTTATTGACAAGCTCCCTGAATCGTAAAATAATATAATTAATTTCTTTGGATTAAAAGTGCTGTATAGTCATTTGATTATACAGCACTTTTTACAAATTTCAACGTTTATTTTTGTGATATGATAAAAAATATAGAATTTTTTCTTATGGATAATTTTTCTTTGTATTAAATGCTTGACACTTTTGTTATTATGTGTTATACTATAATTGAAAATCTGCATATATAATTTAGATATAGCGGATATAAAGCAGAAAAATATATTTTGAGTCCGCCTTATATGTAATTTTGCAGTCACGATTTTTTTAGAGAGGAATATTATTGTGTGCTGTTGTGCAGATTTTGCCGAGATACTTAAAATAATGGGAATATGAAAATTTAGGGGGCGGTGTCATGTCTGTTGCAGGAATGAAGCCAGAAGTAAATTATCTTTTGGAAACTGATTCAGCTTGTAATTTGATTAAAACATTTAAACATGATAAAGAGAAGTCGGTGAACAAAAACCCTGAGAAAAAATGCGGAACAGGTGTTACAGATTATCCGATTCTGGAATTTGACAACTATAAATTACAACTCCTCCAAGAAGGAGTTTCGGAAACTTTAAAATACAGCAAGGTTAAGCCAGCAGGCGGTAAAGCCTATGAAGTTACCAAGCGTCTTTTTGATATTGTTGCATCTGCCTGCGCCCTGACGGTGCTTGCAGTTCCTATCGGTGTGGTTGCGCTTGTTATCTATATTGATGACAAGGGAAATCCTTTCTTTTCGCAGGTGCGCCTTACAAAGGACGGCAAGCCTTTCAAAATGTACAAGCTCCGTACCATGTGCGTTGATGCCGAAAAACGTTTTGCAGAGGTTCAGAAGCAAAACCAGACCGACGGTCTTGCCTTCAAAAGTGACAATGACCCAAGAGTCACAAGAGTAGGCGGTTTCCTGAGAAGCACTTCGATTGATGAACTTCCGCAGTTTTTAAACGTTTTGCTGGGACAGATGAGTATAATAGGACCTCGCCCGCCTCTTCCGAGAGAAGTTGTGCTTTATACTCCTGAGCAAATGGACAGACTGCTCGTCAAGGGCGGACTTTCATGTATCTGTCAGACTGAGGGCAGAAGTGATACGAAATTCGATGAATGGGTCGAGGGCGATGTAAGATACATAAAAACACGCAATTTCGGACTTGATTTGAAACTTGTATTCAAGACAGCAAAGGCAGTCCTTATGCGAAAGGGAGCAAAATAATTTCCCATTTCCGAAACAATAAAAAATGCAGATGTTTCTGACATCTGCATTTTTGTTTTATTTATTTGTGTAGTCTCCGTATTTGGAATCGGCATTGTACCATTCTGCCTCATCAAATCTGTCATTGTGATAGATTACAACTCTTTCGGGTACCTCGTCATAAAGTGAGAATCCCATTTCATCAAACAGAGGTATGCAGAGGTTGTGAATATCGGAATTGTAATTGAATACATAGTATTCATATCTGCCGGGTTCAAGGAGATGATTTTCTGAGGGGTCATCTTCATTTTTATAAGCGTCATTCATATCGAGGAGATATATTCTGTCTCTGTCTGCGATATGCGGGAGCAGGAAAGCTTCAGCCGCAACAGAAGCATCTTTCGGAACGCTGTCGAGGAGATTTTCAACATTTGTAAAATGTTCCTTGTCGTCCTGATATCTTTCGTAATATCTGATTTTTGTTGAAGTCCAGCCGAAAGCTATAATGAGCGAAATAACTCCCGAAACAAATGCGAGATTCTGTTTCTTTTCTTTGAGGTCATCGAGGTTGATGATACTCATGTATATCAGAGGACATACAGGTCCGAAAATATACTGATAGCTTACACTTTCTGCATATCCGTAACTTGCGCCTATTGCGAGGTTTGTTATTACGAACGGGAGCATAAGGAAGTATCTTTCGATTTTCTTTGTGAAGAACGGCAGGAAAAGCAGCGGGAACATTACTTCAACAAAGAAAAGGAGGTTGCTTTCTCTTATAAGTGAACTGAAAAAATAACCTGGGTCTGTGAGGACGTTTTTAACAACGCTTCCGAGACCGTCACCGTTTTCAATGAGGAATTTTCCGAAACGGTAGCTTGTCATCATTTCGCCGTCACCGTTTTTGGTGAGCCATTTTGTTATAAAACCCATATATATTCCGCTTACGGCGGCACTTATGAGCCAGAGCCAGCGTTTCTTGTCGCCCTTGTTTGAGAAGAACATCATCATTGAAACGCAGATTACATACAGGGAAGTTTCTTCCTTGACTATGCACACAAGGAATGCAAATACAAAGAATGTTTTGTATTTTTTTGAATCCGCCGCCCACATCATGAACATCAGGAGGGTGGGGAGAAATGCATTTTCATGGAAATCGTAGTAGTTGGGGAGGATAAGTCCCGAACAGAATATATACATGAAGCATACGCCCACAAGTGAAATTCCCTTGAAATCGTGTTTCTTTGCAATCATGAATGTCGGAATAACACCGCCCATTGCAAAGACTGCCTGAGCTGCGAGGAGAGTTTCCTCTTTTGGGAAAATCTTGTATATCGGCAGAAGAATATAATAGATATATGATGCGTGGATATAGAAGTGAGAAAGGGGCTTGTCTCTTTCGCAGGTAGTAACGGCTGTGAGGTGGTCGCCTATGGAGTGGTACATCTGCACGAATATTCCGAAGTCAAAGCATGAAGTTCCGAATATTTTGTGATGACATATTGTAGTCAGCGAGATGAAGAACACAAGCAGACCCGTCACAATCAGCACGAAAACGCCTGATATTTTCCAGCTTATTTTCATGAGGAGCTGATTTTTGCCGAACTTTCCGAGAATGTAGTATATAAACACACCTGAAATGCAGGCAGTTGCCATAGCAAACTGGAAATTGTCAACGTTCCAGAGGAGTTCAAGGTCGAAGAAAAGTATTGCAATTATTGCTCCTATATGGTCAGCATATCGGGCTTTTTTCGGCAGTCGGTCGTATATCAGCGAGTACAGCACGAATACGAAGAATATTATTATGAAAGAAGTAAGCAGGCTGTTTTCGCCGACATATTCTTTCCAGTTGTCCACGGGGTTGATTTCCTTTGACCTTGCTATTGTGAGGTTATAGCCTGAAACAAAGAAATAAGCCATTAAAAAGCGGATAAGGAGCATATCGGGTATTCCGAATTTTTCGAGGAAACCTTTTATGCGTTCAACAATCAGTCTGAAAGTGAGTTTCTGAGGCTGTTCGAGGGCGATTTCCGCAGAATCGCCTGTAATTTCGGCTGAAACTGTTTCTGTTGACGGATTTGATTCTGCTGTTGAATCAGTTGTCACGGGTGGCGGAGTTTCGGGAGGGGTTTCCGTGACGGGAGGAGTTTCAATTACCGCAGGTTCTTCTGTCTTTGGGGGAGAAGATTTTGTTTCGGTGTCGGCAGTATTTGAACTGTTTGATTTTTTGCGTTTACTCATTAATAAGTTCCACCTTTTGTATTAAATTTTACCAAATTATCATCACCTGACCTTGATATCAAAAGATAATTAATAAGTTTTATAATGCATTTATATACCGCAATAACGGCAAAAAAGGCATTACAATTTATATTATATATCATTGAAAAAATATAGTCAATGATTTTTGAAATTTTTCTTTTAAAACAGCACTTTGTACTAATTATACAAAAAGCATTAAAACTTTTTATATATTTAAACGGACAAGCAGGATACTGTTTTTTTCGCACACGGAAATATTTTCAGTGATGCGTAGCGGAATGTCGGAAGTTTTATATTTGTCGGCATATATTTCACCGCCCCTGTTTATTTCAAAATCCTGATTTGTGGGATTTACAATCAGGATAAAATCATTTATATTCATGATAATTATACCGTTTTGTGTATCCTCAAAGCTTATTTTTTCGGCATGGCGGAAACAGTCAAATTTTTTTCTTATTGATATCAGACCTTTGTAATAATCTGATATATCGCTGTATTCGGTTAAATTATTCCATTTTATGCTGTTCACGCTGTCGGGGGATTTGTAGCTGTTATGGTCGAAACCGTCTGAGAGGGGTTTGCTTCTGAGAAATTCCTGACCTGCCTGAATAAAAGGTATTCCCTGAGACAGAAAAATCAGGGCTGCGCCGATTTTATCGGCTGAAATTATATTTTCACTGTCTGAATCGGGCATGGAAAGTTTTAACTTATCGTAAAATGTAAGATTATCATGACATTCTGTATAATTTATCGGCTGATAGGGAGTATTTCCGCACAGTGCAGATTTCATATTTTCATACATACCGATATGATTTCCGTTTACATAGCCTGTTGATAAATCATTGAAAACGCTGCCCTTTACGGTATCCCTGAAAAAATCCGAAAACATGGCAAAATCAGGCAAAAGTCGGGCGTTTTTTTGTACAGCCCTGAATTTTTCGTCAAGGGAGGATATACCGCCCGTCCAGCCCTCGCCATAGAGGATAATATTCGGATTGATTTGTTTAAGCTTTTCAGCACATATGTTTAAAGTTTTAATATCCATAAGCCCCATTAAATCGAACCTGAAACCGTCAATTTTATATTCCTGAGCGATATAACACAGGCTGTCGCAGATAAATTTCCGCATCATAAGTCTTTCCGAAGCGATTTCATTTCCGCATCCTGAACCGTTTGAAAAGCCGTATTCATCATGCCTGTAATAATAATGGGGGAAAATCTTGAAAAAGGGTGAATCTTCCGCAGAAAATGTATGATTATAGACAACATCGAGGATTATTCCGAGATTTTTCTCATGGGCTGACATAATTAATTGTTTTAACTCTTTAACTCTTGTTTTTCCGTCAGAGGGGTCTGTTGAATATGAACCTTCGGGGATATTATAATTCAAAGGGTCATATCCCCAGTTGAATGACGGGTTATTTTCATCGACAGAAGCGAAATCCATGACAGGGAGCAAGTGAATATGTGTTATGCCGAGGGATTTTATATAGTCAAGTTTTCCGTTGTTTTCGCAGAAAGACAGAAATTTTCCTTTATGTGTGAAATTCCCTGAAATATCTGAGGAAAAATCCCTGACATGGAGTTCATATATAACAGCGTCCGAATATTTTTCAAGAATGACAGGGGAGGAGCTATTCCAGTTTTCGGGGTCAGTTTCGTGCATATTGAATATCATGCCACGTTTTCCGTTTGTGCCTGCGGATTTTGCATATATATCAATAGTTTCGTTTTCAAAGCCGTTGATTTTTACGGTATAGGTATAATAAAATCCGTTTAAATCGGAATTTATTTCAGTCTCCCAGACATTTCCGAGATTTTTCATGGGAACAGACAAATATAAATTATCGCTGATACAGTCGGTATATATATTAAGAATTATACTTTCCGCATAAGGCGACCACAGACGGAAAACAGTTTTCTCCTTTGAATATAAAGCACCAAGCTGACCGCTGTAATAATATTTTCTGTCGGTTTTCTGAAAAATTTTGTCGGAGATTCTTTTTATCTCCCAGAAATATTTCCTGTCTGATACGGGAAAATCGTCAAGTATACCGTGTTCGGGGTCATAGAATTTCCCGCCATGGTACAGCGACCAGTGCCAGCAGCGAGGAGTTTCAAGGCTTAACATACACAAATCGGGCAGTTCTGATTTATCGGAAACAGATATTTTTTTGTCAGATATTTCAAATCCGTAATATCTGAAAATATTTTTCATCTCCCTGAGAGTAGTTTCTTTATCATTGTTTAAAAGTTTTATAATGTCGCTGATATTTCTGCCTGTAACCATAGCGACAACCGCCTGACCGCACTGCAAGTCCGTAGGTTCGTGAATATATTCTATCATACTAATCTCCTATTTGAAATCGGAAATTTTCGCCATTTGAGTCTTGCCATTTCATTCACTTCACTGCGTTCCGTTCATTCTCATGGCAAGGGCGAAAATTTCCTCTTTACACTATGAATTAAACTTATATCCTTGTTCTTCAACAGTTTTTTTGAGTTCCCTGTCTGAAATTTCATCGCTGAGGGATAATCTGACAGTACCTTTCTGATAATCAGCCACAGCAGATTCAACAGCGGGGAGTTTTTCGAGAGCGTCCTGCACTCTTTTTTCGCAGTGATTGCACATCATGCCTTTTACTTTAATAATTTTAGTGATATTGTCATCATTTATATTTATCTCCGTGACAGGATTTTTGAGGGATTTATCCTTTTTAGTATCGTGGATATCTGTAAGGTTAAGTCTCAGAGCGTTAGTTACTACGCAGAAACTTGAAAGGCTCATAGCTGCCGCCCCGAACATGGGGTTAAGTGTCCAGCCGAATACAGGTATCCACAGACCTGCGGCGAGAGGTATTCCTATGACATTATATATAAATGCCCAGAAAAGATTTTGTTTAATGTTTTTCATAACATTTCGGCTAAGTCTTACAGCAGAGGGAATATCACAGAGGTTATTTTTCATAAGAACTACATCTGCGGAGTCTATCGCTATATCCGTACCCGAACCGACTGCGATTCCGATATCCGCACGGGTAAGGGCAGGAGCATCATTTATTCCGTCACCAGCCATTATAACAGAGCCTGATTTTTTAAGTCTGCGGATAATATTTTCTTTTTCGTCAGGGAGAACGCCTGCGACAACATCATCAACGCCAGTCTGAGAAGCTATTGCACGGGCAGTTTTTTCGTTGTCGCCCGTGAGCATTATGACTTTAAGTCCCATATCTTTAAGCTGCTGAATTGCCTGACTGCTGTCGGGTTTTATGGTATCGGCAACGGCAATAATTCCCATAAGATTATTATTTTCGGCAAATATAAGCGGAGTTTTTCCCTGTACTGAAAGTTCATCGGATTTTTCTGCTATATCATCGGGAATATTTATTAAACTGTTCATATATTTGAGACTTCCGCCTGAAATTTCGGTATCACCGATAAAAGCTCTTATTCCGTTTCCTGAGAGAGCCGTGAAATTATCAGCTTTTTCGAGTGATATATTATTGTCGTCTGCATAATTCACAACAGCGAGGGCGAGAGGGTGTTCGCTCAGTTTTTCAACAGAGGCGGCATATTTAATTAAATAATCCGCATTATAGTTTCCGTAGGGGATAATATCGGTTACAGAAGGATTTCCTGTTGTTACAGTACCTGTTTTGTCAAGGGCTATAATCTTAGTTTTGCCTGTCTGTTCGAGAGATACGGCAGTTTTGAAAAGTATGCCGTTTTTTGCGCCTATGCCGTTGCCGACCATTATTGCGACAGGAGTTGCAAGACCCAATGCACAGGGACAGCTTATCACAAGCACGGAAATTCCCCTTGCAAGGGCATAGCCCATATCTTTTCCTGCAATAAGCCATATAACAGATGTTATCAGTGCGATAATTATAACAGTCGGAACGAATATTCCCGAAACTTTATCGGCAATTTTGGCAACAGGGGCTTTTGTTGAAGAAGCGTCCTCCACAAGCTTTATTATTTTTGATATGGCGGTATCTTCCCCGACATTTACGGCTCTGCACCTGAGAAATCCCAAAAGATTGACAGTAGCGGCTGAAACGCTGTCGCCTGCGGATTTATCGGACGGTATGCTTTCGCCTGTGAGAGATGATTCATTGACGGAACTGTTTCCGCTTATTACGATACCGTCAGCAGGTATGCTTTCACCAGCCTTTACAATGAAAACATCATCTTTTTTTATTTCGGAAACGGGAACGGTTATTTCCTTTCCGTCACGTTCGATTACAGCAGTCTGCGGTGATAATTTAATTAGAGTCTGCAAAGCACTGGTAGTTTTTCCCTTTGAATAGGATTCAAGCATTTTACCGACTGTAATAAGTGTTAAAATCATAGCGGCGGATTCAAAATAAAATTCATGCATACCCTGCATAACTTTTTCAGTATTTTCGTCAAGCTGATATTTAGTCATTGAAAACAATACTATAACGCTCCATATAAAAGAAGTTCCCGAACCCATAGCGACAAGTGTATCCATATTCGGTGCTTTGTGAATCAGGCTTTTGAAACCGCTTATGAAGAATTTCTGATTGATAACCATGACAACTGCGGAGAGAATAAGTTGTGCTATGCCGATTCCTATGCAGTTTCCGTCAAGAAAATCAGGCACAGGGAAATTCCACATTGTATGCCCCATGGATATATACATCAGAACAATGAGAAATACAAGCGAGGCAATCAGTCTTTTTTTCATTTTCGGAGTTTCGGTGTCCTGCAAATCTTCCGCAGGAGCTTTTGCGCCTTGCAGAGAAGCTCCATAGCCTGCATTTTTCACAGCATTTATAATAGTATCAGGGCTTGCATTTCCCTCAACGCTCATGGAATTTGTGAGAAGATTAACGGCGCAGGAACTTACACCGTCAACCGAATTTACAGCTTTTTCAACTCTTGCGGAGCAGGCGGCACAGCTCATGCCCGTAACATCATATTTCTGCATAAAACCTCCTATTTAAAGTCGTCAAATTTTCGCCTTTAAGCCTTGACTATTCACTCACTTTATTTCATTACGTTCGTTCATACGTCAAGGGCAAAAATTTTCCTCTTATTAAAAAATGTCTTATATTGTAATTTACAATCTATTATACCATATCAGAAAATAAAATTCAACTGTTGCAAAATGCTAACAGGTGTGATATAATTAAAACATGATTTAAACAGGAGGAAAATCTGCGCTCTTGCGCTGGGAGTGAACGCAATGAAATGGAGTGAATGAAGGCGACCAAAGGAAGTCCCTTTAGGGACGCAAGGCATTAAAAGCGCAGATTTGACGATTTCAAATAGGAGGAATGTTTATGAACGAAGAAGAAGAAATTATTAATGTCGAAAGATTCAATCCAGACCCCGACTATGGACTTACAACGGCTCAGGCAGAAGAACGTATTGCTCAGGGACTTGACAATACACCGCCTGACCCTCCTTCAAAAACGGTTACTGAAATAGTCAAGGATAATGTTTTTACTTATTTTAACTTTATCTTTGCAGTTCTTGCCGTTCTCATAATTATTACAGGTTCTTACAGGGATTTGACATTCATGCCCATAATTATTGCAAATGCCCTTATAGGTATCATTCAGGAAATGCGTTCAAAAGCCGTTCTCGATAAATTATCCGTACTCAATGCGCCTGTTACTACTGTTATGCGTGACGGTATTGAAGTAAGTGTTTTCTCAAAAGATTTGGTTCTTGATGATATTGCAGTATTCCGTGCAGGAAATCAGATAAGTGCGGACGCTGTTGTAATAGACGGAAATGTTTCGGTAAATGAATCGCTCCTTACGGGTGAATCCGATGAAATAGTCAAAAATTCGGGCGACAGCCTTATGTCAGGCAGTTTCATAGTCTCAGGTTCATGCCGTGCAAGACTTGAAAAAGTCGGAAAAGATTCATATATCTCTCAGCTTACCTTGCAGGCTAAAAAATCAAAAAGCGGTGAACAGTCCGAAATGATTCGCTCCCTTAACAGAATTGTCAAGACTGTCGGTATAATTATTAT
>DGRR01000057.1 GCA_002389995.1 Ruminococcus sp. UBA4383
TCATAGTAGATATTGTAGATACCGTACTCTTTTCCTCCCTTGCAGTATTCATCGGGATTCATGTACTCCTGAAGAGTCTTCATGAGATTTTCATACTGTTCCATGTTGAGGAGGAACTTTATTTCTTTTCTTGCAAAAGTGTTAATTGCCATACATTCTCCGAATACGTTATAGAGGGTAACGCATCGGATTCACACTCCTTTCGTGTTTTTCTGATGTTATTATAATCCCCCTGTCTTAAAATAATCTTAAAGAAATTTTATTTTTTTGTTCATTTTAAATTTTTTTTGTGAAACATAAGTGAAATATGAATAGTATATCGTTTCTATTAATATACTTTATGTATACAAAAAATTCAGCCTGTTCTGCCTTCATATATTGCCTTATTCGGAAATATTCAGACCGTCCGCAAAGTATAAAAAGACAGGTCAATTACTTTTTGTATTTTTAATTTTGTACAAAAAGCAGAAAATTTTTGTGAATGATTCACAAAAATATAAATAATCTCTTTAAAAAATATTTTCTCCATGTTAAAATAATGTTAAGATATTATGACGATAATTCGTGTCAGAAAAGGAGGTGTTTTTATGAATGAGCAGGAATCGGGATTCAGAAAGTTTACAGCGGTTCTGTCTGTCCTGATAATGTTTGTTTTAGGTGCAAACTTGTCATTCAAACCAATGGACTCAGATGCCGCTGATGTGGATTTCAACGAGTATGCGGAAAAAATTATCATTCTTGTCAATGAGGCAAGAGCCGAAGAAGGTCTTAAACCCGTCTATGCTGTCCCCTATCTCAATGACCTCTCAAATATAAGAGTAAGGGAACTCGTTGAATACTGGAATCATAAACGCCCTGACGGAAGTAAATTTTCCAGCGTCATTGACCAGAGTATCGCTCCTTTCTGGTACGCCGCCGAAAATATCGCCGCTGGTCTTTCTACTCCCGAAGAAACTTTTGAACAGTGGAAAAATTCCCCGAAACACTGGGAAGCTATTATGAACCCTGATGTCACACATATGGGCGCAGCCGTAACCTATGAGGGCAACAGTACATACAGGTGGTACTGGCAGCAGCTTTTTATCCAGAGTGCAAAAGGCGAACCCCTTGAAGGACAGTATATCCCTGAAAGATATAAAATCGTCCCTAAGTGCTGCGGAGACTTAAACGGTGATGACGCTGTGGATATGTTCGACTATATTCTCCTTATGCAGTATATCACTGATGAAAATGATGATGTCTACCTGAATGATTTGCAGATTGAAAGTGCGGACTGTCTCAAAGACGGTTCTATCACTCTCGCAGATGCCGTTATTCTTCAAAAATATATTCTGAAAAGCAGTGTTGAACTGCCCATTAAACTTTTCTAAAAAAAATCCCCGTCTTTGTGACGGGGACTTTTTTGTTAATCCTTTACCCATACATCGGGTTCTTCAGGTCTTGTATATTCTGTGGTATCGAGATAGTAGTCAGTATGCGGAGGCTGATTGTATCCGTTATTCTGTGATGCAACCTGTACTCTGTACTGTGTGTTGTGCATGAGTGAATATATATTGTAATCTGTTGTGTAAGTCGTTGTGAATACTCTTATCTTGTCAGTTCCGCACGGGAAAAGCATTTCTTCACGCCAGTCGCCCATTAAATCGCAGGTAAGACAAGCGTTTGACTTTGTATAGTTATTATAACCTACTCCGTCGCCTGAGAATACTCTGCCCTTTCCATACTGGTCAGCCATAGTTCTGTCGAGGACTGCTCTTTCAAGGACATCAGTCCAGTATACTACTGAGTTCTGACCCCATTTTGTGATATTTGACCAGTCGCATACCTTTGCATGGTCGCCTGTTGCGGAATATACAACGCTGTTATGCGAACCGCACATTTCAGCACCGCCGTTTCCTGTGATGAGGTTATCTGCAATACATCTTCCGGTATCACCGCCTGCTGTCTCACGGAAAAGAACTTTTGCAGTTGCGGCATCACGGAGAATTGTACCATAACTTACAACTGTACCGTTGGGGTGTTTCTCATCTTCGAGGCACTGGAATATTTCAAGTCCCGGGTTGGAGGGGTCAAAATCACCTATATGTATAGCATCACCATGAGCGAGAGAAGTAGTATTCAGAACTTTTCCGTTATCATCAATGATAACTGAACCGCATACAACTTCATCTTTGCCGTCCTGATCGACGTCTGCACCCATACAGTGATGATTTCCGTCACCGTAACCTGCTGCGGATACATTGTTTCCAGTATCGAATGCCCAGTATTCTTTAAGTTTTCCGCCTGATACTCCATAGGCTGTAACGGCAAGCCTTGTATAATATCCTCTGCCGAAGCAGGCATATGCATTTTTACCGTCAAGGTATGCGACGCAGGCTGTGAATCTGTCAACACGGTTTCCGTAAGTATCGCCCCATGCTCCGACATCACCTCTTGCAGGCTTGTAATCAACTGTATCAAGAGCCTTTCCTGTTGCACCGTCAAAGAGTGTGAGGTATTCAGGACCTTCAAGAATACGTCCTGCTGAACTTCTGTAATCCTTTGAGCCGTCACCGACAACTTTTCCTGTGCCGTCAACAGTTCCGTCAGCAGTCTTGCAAATCATTTCACATTTTCCGTCACCGTCAAAGTCATATACCATATACTGTGTATAGTGTGCGCCTGCACGGATATTTTTTCCGAGGTCAACTCTCCACAAGAATGTTCCGTCAAGTCTGTAACAGTCTATATAGACGTTTCCTGTATAGCCGTTCTTTGAGTTATCCTGCGAATTTGAGGGGTCCCACTTGACAAAGAGTTCATACTGTCCGTCACCGTCAACATCACCTACTGAGCAGTCATTCGGTGAATATGTGCAGGTAGTTCCGTCAGGCATTGTAAGACCTGCGGGCTGTTTGAGCTGGATATCGAAATATGCACCGCTCTGACCGCTGTTTGTATTGGTGAAATTAGTTGAAGCCTGTGCGAACTCCGTACTTTCACCGTTTACGGAAACATCAACTGTATACCAGTCTGTTGCAGTACCTTCCGCATCGAAATAGTTTGATGCATCTTTCATGGTAAATGTGCCGAGTTTTACGTTACCGCTGTCTCTTATTCTCCAGAGGTCGAATGTTGTATTTTCGTCATCTGTTGCAAGGAGTCTCCAGCTTACGAGGTTGCCGTTTTTAGCGTGAGCCATTACAACGCCACGGTTAAGCTTTTCAACCTGTTTGCCCTGAGTAGCTTTTGAGGCGGGAGCGTTCTGACCTGTCTGTGATATTTCTATATAGTCCATATTCGGACCGCCTGCATTTGTAGTTGCGTAGGCTTTGAGGGTATTCTTGCCCTTTTTGAGTGAAACGACTGCCTTGCTGTCGCCCCATGTAGTCCATGCGCCTGTTCCGTTGAAATCAACATACTGTCCGTGAGTTCTGTCACCGTTTGTTATAAGTTTTATCTTACGGTTTACGTCCGTACCGTTTGCATAGCGGAAATCGACTTCATAATTTCCGTCCTGCGGAGCGTTTACAGTCCATTCTATATAACCGCCTATTGCGTTATCGTAGTTGAGGTATGCTGTACCTGCAAAACCTGTATTTGTATCTTCTTTCCATGCTTTGAGATATTCAGCTTCAACAGCATAATATCTTTCGGTAACTGCGGGCTGTGCAGGTTCTTTGTCGGTTTTGACAACATCTATATAGTCGATATTCGGACCTCCGTTTTCGGTAGTTGAAACGGCTTTTATGGTATTTTTGCCTTTTTTGAGCGGAACTACTATTGAATCGTTCTTCCATGTAGTCCATGCATCTGTTCCTGCGAAATCAACATAGTATGCATCTGATGAGCCGTTCACAACTATCTGCATGGGTCTTGATGATGCTGTGCCGTTTGCATAGCGGAAATCTATTTCATAGTTTCCGTCCTCTGCAACATCAACGGTAAATTCAACGGAACTGCCTGTCTTGTTGTCAACATTCGCATAGCCGCTGCCTTCAAAGCCTGTGTTTGTTGATTCAACAACGCCCTCTGAAATGACTGCATCTGAGGCATAATATCTGTTTGTATTTATCACGGGGATTTCTGTGACTGTGGTAGTTTCTTCATAATGTATCTCCTGTGTAGGAACAGTTGTATTCTGTTCCTGCGGAGCATCAGTTACAATGGGGCTGGCTTCTTTTGTGAAACTTCCTGCGAGGTTCAGGGTTCTGATAATCTTTGAAGTATTCACCTTAACGCTGTCGGATTCAAATGAGAAATAGTGTGTGCCTGCACTTTCGACAGGGATTACTATATCGACTTCACCCTCCTGTGTGCCTGTGGGGGGACAGCTTACAGTTGTATAGCCTTCATCTGTGCGGACTGTAAGGACTGCATCTGTATCTGAACTGTTTGTATATTTTATTCTGAGTTTATAATTGCCTGCTATATCTGTTTCGATGTAGCGGAAAGAAGTTCCCGAAAAATCGTTTTCAGGGTCGCTTTCTCCTGAAAGGAGTGCATATTCGCCTGTATGTCCGCCGTTATAGTTATACATAACAAGCCACTGGAGAATTGCGACTGCATCGGAGATAGAAACTCTGCCGTCAGCATTTGCATCTGCCTGAAGCATCTGTTTTTCGTCCAGATTTAATACTTTTGCGTCATATTGCTGAATAGCGGCTGCATCTGCACCTGATATTCCGTCATTGCCTACGACATCGCCTCTGAGGAAATAGGCATCTTCCGTTGCCGCATCTGAGGCAACAGGTGTTACAAAGGGAAATGCTGAAAGGGAAAGTGCAGCACTGACTGCGAGGGATACGGCTTTCAGTGCTTTTGATTTTTTCTTCATGAAAATTCCTCCTTAAAAAAGTTAAATATGTTTTGTAATTTCTGAAATAAATTAATGAATTACACCGCCTAATTATGTAATTCTTTATAGTAAGTAATATTATATCAAAACATTCTTGATTTGTCAAGTATTTAAGGCTTTTTTAAAAAGAATAGACTAAATAAGAAA
>DGRR01000007.1 GCA_002389995.1 Ruminococcus sp. UBA4383
TTCCATTGGGATCTGTCAAATTAGCTGTTATAGACATAATATACCACTCCTTTTTATATAAACTTTTCTTTGAGGTAATCGTAGGCATATTTTATAAGAAGCCTGCAATAATCCTCGGCATGGGACTTGACATTGTTTTCCTGTATCTGTGCATCCCATGTTCTGTGACCTTTTTCAGAAGTACCAAACTCAGGCATACCTGTCTGGAAAGCTTCGATAAAATTAGTTCCGCCGTTTTCGCCCTTTATTGCAGTATAGGAATCCGAATATCTTTCAGGCTTTCCTGATCTGCCTGTCATCAGTTCAGCAAGTGTATTCTGCATAGTAGTTGTTATAGCCTCAGGCTGTTCGATAATTCTGATGTTTATTCTTGTGTTCTGGTCGACTGTAACGCTGTCTATGAGGTCACTCACGATACCATAAATTCCGTTTGAAAAAGGACTGTCTTTGAGCTGACTTGTTCTGAAAAACTCAACCTGTTTTGATGTATCGTCAACATCTTTGAATGCCTGAAGGACGGGTACTATGTACTCATACACAAAGTTTGCGAGATATTCCTTCACATTATTGGCAAAGGCAAAATTAAGTTTTCCCTCATCTCTTCTGTTATCGAGCGCAACTTCAATTTTCATTCCAAACAGAGCCTTTCTTGTCAAAGCCCATTTATCGAGCATTATATGAGCACCGGGTTTTGTTATATCAGAGAAGCAGCTGCAAAAGTATTTCATGATAATTGCAGAAAAGGCAATGAACCTGTACAATTTTTTTGCATCATCTGGGAGAAATACACCTTCGATTGTATACTTGTCAACATCGGGAATATTGAAGGAATATATAGTTCCCTCATCATATACTCTTTCATGGTGAATTGATATTTCCTGTATTGTAACAGCACTGAGCATATTTGTTATATGAAGTCTGTGTCTCTGACCGTCGGCAGAAAAAGCATCGCTTGTAATATCATAGTCATACGAATCTCCATCAGGTATAAGCGGATATTTCATATTTATGAAAGGAACGACTTCTTTGAGTGTTGAATCTGAGCTTACTCTGTCGATAAATCTGGGCATATAGTTTTTGGGATTAAGGTCCTGATAGTTGTTGGAACTTATATTGCCCCATATTTTCTGGAGAAATTTAATATTTTCCTCATGTTTTCCTCTGTCTGCTGAAACAGGTTCTGTATTCCTCAGAGTTTCAAGCAGTTCTCCTGAATCGAATATATTTATTTCATCATTAAGTGAAGCATCGCCATATATTTCGGGGTTGGGGAGTCTTATAAACTTATTGAACTGTGTTGAAGGACCGACTATCGCATCAAATCTGTCACAGTTGGTTACTTTTCTGTTATTACTTTGTACCTTATAGCAGTTTTCAAGATAGATAAATGAAGCGGCTGTTCCGCCTCCCTTATAACCACCGCCGTTTATTACAACAATATTATCTGTTGCATTTCTGTACAGTGAAGCGAAATTGGTATCAGCGTAGTAGGCTTCGCCTATCCATGGCTTTCCGTATATGCCTCTTCTTATATCGAGATTCATTTCATCTTCATCAAATCCGAGGGCAAGAAATTCAGGGGTCGGATATTTCTGGATAAGTTTAGGCTGTTTTATGTTGAGGAATGTATTCAGTGGAATATTGTCATTTATAAGAGAGTTTACCGCATTATCTCCGAATACGACTTTGAAGTACTTCTCATATGAATCTTTCATACTTTTCCATCTTTTGTCATCGGGAGAATCGCCTGCAAAGTCAAGACAGCGATAATGTATTTCCATTTTTTTTTCATCACTGTCCTTTATGTCATTGAACATTCCGACAGAAGCCATAGCGAGAAGTGAGGCAGACGTAAGGTATCCTTCACCGCCCCATAAATTTGAAAACACCTGCATTTTTAATATTTCCTTTCGTATATAATTATTTTGTCTGCCAGCCTGAAACAGAGGCGGCAGACACTAATATTTAAGCTTTTTTAAGAGGTTTGCAGAACGGAAGAAAGAAAACAGCCGCACTCAGTACTGCCTGAGCTATCAGAACCCATATCATAAGCGGTTTTACGAGGTTGAGCTGCCAGCTGAATGCAAAGCAGTGAATAAGAAATCCCACAACTGCTGTAATAACACCTGTTACAACTGCGAATACACTCCAGCCTGAATATACAAACTTGGCAGCACCGCCGTCAGAGGGTATAAATGAGAATTTACTTTCACTTCGTTCTGCGATTTTCTTATATTCGATGATATACATTACGATTGCAACCACCATACTGATACAAGAGGCGAAATATCTGAAACCATGTCTTGCAAATATGAAATGTATGGCAGTTTTCTGGATAAAGCCTCCTGACTGTGAATAAAGGTATCCGACAATATAACAGATTATTGTAAGTACAACTATTGCAACAATACCTATTGTCATTGATTTTGTTTCATCACTTTTTTCCTTGTGTGTTAAAGCATTTGACATAACATAGACCTCCGATTATTTTAAATTTTCATCACAAACGACTATCAGGTTTACTCTGCATACAGTTTCCTTTTCAGAAACCACATCGGGCGCATCTGATATCTTGTTGCCTTCCTCAGGCATTGACTTATAGCCTGTAATTTTGTCAATAAAGCTGTCAAAACCATATGTTTTTGTATACTTCTGTTGTTCATTCTCAGCCGTTAATATATCAGGAACTTTGCAATTATTCACCCACTCCCTGAATTCCTGACTTATATTTATTACATCTGAGGAAACGCTTTCCTTTGTATACGAAAAAGTTACAGGTACACTTATCAGGACTAACGGTACTGTCTCAGAAGAAAGTGTTTCTGTAAGCTTTATTGAAACGGTATCATCATTTATTTCAGATTCCCATATACTGCCTTTCATTGAATCCGACTTTATCCAGCCTGATTCGGCATTTTCCTCAGCATACAGCGAACCGCTTCCTGCTTCGGGAACATATGTATATATAACTGCATTGTCCGCATCGAGGTCATATATATCGGTGTTTTCGAGTTTTATGGAAACAGCCGCACTGAGGTCGCCCTGATTCGGGATTGTATTTATAAACATATAGGATTCACCGCTGAATTTCTCATTGAAGAATCTTGCGAAATCGTCTGAAATTTTAAGGTTGTCAAGTTTCCGGCTTCCGCTGTCGTCAGCATCTTTTGAATCTTCGGCATCTCCGAAAAGGTCATCATCGCTGTTATTATTATCATCAGATTTTTCTTCCTGTTTTTTTTCAGGGGCTTCATCATCGGAAATAATATTGCCGTCCTTATCGGTTATATTCAGGACAGGAGGGTTATTCTGAATGAAATTTTCGTCTTCTATTTTTTCACCGCTTTTATTTTTTGTCAGTGTTTCACTTTCAGAGTAAAAGAAATCACGGTACATATATGCATTCATGGGAAGGTTTATATCTCTGAATCCCTCCTCAACTTTTGTACACAGGGCTTTCAATGTATTATGTTCACCGAAAACGAGTGCATAATAGCATCTGTTCACAGGTTCTTTAAAATCTTTTGTATCGACCTGACTTTTGCTGTCGCCCTCATTGTCGAATGTAGGTGCGGATATTTCGCCCTTATACGGCAATACATAGGAAATAACGAGCAGATCCTTTTCAGGGTTTTCATTGAGGATATCCTTTATTGCGGTTCCTGTTTCGGAGAGCAGACCGTAATTTTCGTTCAGGTCGCTGATATACACGATTGTAGAATTTCCGCCTTCACTGATAAGTGAGTTGACCTTATCAAGCCACATTGTAACAGGGGCTTGTCCTGCTGCGAAATCCGAGGAGGGGTCACTGCTTGTATATGCGCCTTTATTTCCGAAATCTTTAAGGATATTGGTTGCATATTCTTTCCATACGAGAGTTTTTTTATCATCAGGCTGGAGAGTATATGTTTTATATGAGTCTGAACAATCGAATGTATCCTTGAAAGAAGTCATTGTTTTAGCGAACATCTGATAGCCTATATCATTCTTATCTTTTTCCTTTGCTTTTGCGTAGCCGAGGAAACAGCCTGTTGTGTTGTCAAAATACACATCGAAGCTGCTTGCTGCAAGGATAGCATTGGGATTTATTTCGGTATCATCGGTTACTGCTCTGGATTGTTCAAGGGTATTTACGACATCAATGGAAGGATTATATTCCTCTTTCACTTCATCAGGCAGTGTACTCACCGGAAATACATTGACTGGATCAGCACAGCCGAAAAGATTTCCCGTCATACCTGCACATAAAGATACAAATATAAGTTTTCTGCATATCGCTTTAAAATTCATTAAAAAGCCCCCTATTGACAATATATATTTTATCGGCACGTATATATTGTATCACAATATTACATTAATGTCAAATTATAATTCAATTTAAATCAAAAGATTGTTTAAATGCACAAATTGCACATCTTTATTTCGTCATTAATAACATACATTCAGTCCTGAATAATTTCAATTGTATACAGTTCATCATTTGACACATAGCTGAAATGTCTCACATCATTCTCTGAAAAATATGTAGTTGAATATATATTTTCGTTATGCACAAGGTCTGTGAAGGCATCAATAAAAGCTTCTTTGCTTCCGAACTGGACAATAGGATTTCCGTTTTTTTCCGACATCATTCTGTCAAATTCCTCAAAGCTGTAATTTTCCATGAAATTTCCGAAATATCTCATATAGCAATATTTTGAAGCTGTACATTCAGGGACAAAGATATTATTATCGGTTATTACATGACTGCGCTCAAGTTCATCTGTTGTAATGAAGAAATAGCTGTGAAATATATTTTCCGTACCTGATACAGAATATTCTTCTGATTCATACAGAGGGTCGTCCCATGTGACATCGACCCAGTAGTAATCGCCCTCATATCTGACATAATTCCATGCATGGGACTGACCGTCTTTCAGTGCAAAGCCTGTTGTTTTGCCGCATTCGACACCCATCAGGTGCATAAGATATTCAAAGGCAGCCGTATAGCCGCTGCATACCGAATAATGCTGAACGATACAACCGTATGCGTTGTAATACATTTCCGAGTCCTCATATGATGTATCTGCATAGTCTGTTGCATATTCAGTATTTTCAACTATATAGTCATGGATAAAGAGGATTTTTTCATAAAGTGATATATCCTGCGGAACGAGGGAGATTATTTTCCGGCATTCGTCCTCGAACCGTCTGCGGTATTCGCTGAGATTTTCGCTGTTTACCGCACTTATGAAATCAAAATTGACTGAAGATGAATTGTCGATATCAATTACTGAATATGACAGGTCAATCCAGAATATTTCGGGGTGGTCATAAGATACACAGGTATATATTTTCTGTATTTCGTCCATGGTATACTGTTTTTCGAGGGCAACGCTAAGATTTCCTGAAACAAGGGTTTCATACATTATATCATATGAACGTTTGTCCTGTTCTGAAAGAGTATCCCTGAGCGCACCTGAAAAATCAGGCGGTATGTTATTCTGCACCGCACTGATATTTTCCTCATCAGAAAAATTTTCCGCCTGTACATCTGAATTTTCCGCAAGTTCGGCATCATCTTCATAGTAATCAAAAAGGCTGTCATTTTCACTGTTATAATTTTCCGCAGAGCTTTCATCATCAAAAGGAGGCGGAACGGAACTGTCATAGAAATCTATTTCCTCTCCGCACGCTGTTGTTACTGCGGTAATGAATAAAACTGAAAACAAAATACTTAATTTTTTGAACATAGGATTTTACCTCTGTATTTTATAGGAGGGATTACTGTTTTTTTCCGAAGAACGAACCCAGAAAACCTCCTTTTTTCTTTTCTGTGGATTGTTCCTGAGCGGTATTGTTTCTGGCTGATTTTTTGCCTGCAATTTCACGGCAGGCGGATTTGACAGCCATACTCAGTGTTGAAAAATCTATGATACCTGTTTCGAGTTCTCTGATTGTATTCGGGTCAAACTGCTGTGTGATACTTCCTTCTGAATCATTATCGAGAACGTACCATACATTTTCGCACGGCATCATTTTCAATTTTGATTCAAGTTCTTCGCTTTCGGATTTTATTTCAGATTTTTTCATTCCCATTTCTTTCATTTCGTTCTTTTTCAGTTCAACAAAATGTTTTTTCAAAGTTTTAAGGACATATACACTGCTGAGGTAAGGTTCATTTTCATTAAGTTCCGCAAGAGCCTGTTTTACAGTGGATTCCTGCATAACAATCTTACCTTCCTGATATTCCTCGGCTGAGATGCTGATATTATTTTTTATTGTAAAAGCTATGGGGAGTTTTCTTATCGGATAGTTTGTCATTGCGAAATTATTCGGGATATCCTTCTGCATATCATTGAAATAGCGGTCAATTTTTGCGATATACTCGTCACTGAGTTTACTTTTTGCATTTTCTGATATTCCGCTTATCCATTCATAGTCGGTAAAATACTTATATTTTTCGGAATTTCTGAATATATCCGCTGCTGTCATATACATTATCTGTCTGAGGTAAATTCTCCATGCTATGCGTATGTACTGTTTCGGGACAAAAATCCCCTTCATTGATATCATTCTGCCTGAATTTATGTTGAAGAATGAATATAAAAAAAATCCCTCATCGAAGAAACAGCAGAAAAGGCTGTTTTCAAGTTTATTGTTGTCGTATTGTCTCTGACATTCTTCATTTGTCCTGTCATATATAATTTCTATCATATTGAGTGTTTTTTCGGAAACTTCCGCTTCAAAAAGGAAGCCGTCCGAAGTTTTGTCAAATGTATAGAACAACAAGGGAAAATTTCCTGACATAAAGCTCAAACCTCCTTAAAAAACCTGTACATTTCGTAAATATTTTCTGATGCCTGTTTTACTTCCCACTGCATGACACTGCTCACGAACTGTCTTATAGCCTCAGCCTCAGCCTTGAGTTTTATGAAACGTATTCCTTTTTCCGCATTGTACGGCACACTGATACCTGAAAGTTCCTCTTTCATTTCATCGTCTTCTTTGCCTGCAACACGCCATCTGAAAACTGATTCTTTGTTTTCGTTTTCAGCCAGACAGCATTGAAGAATGTACTCTATTTTTTCAGCGGACTTATCATTTTCAATTGCAAGCTCTGCATTTTTTATTTCAGCGAACGAATCGGCACCGAGTTTTCCGAGTGAAGCCGGATTGACGGTTGAAAAGCATTCCTGAGCATTATATCTTTTTGCACAGCCTTTCATCATTACCTCTGCGAGCGGTCCGAAGAAGAATGAAAAAGGTTCTCCTGCGAATTTGATTCTGTTAGCCAGCATTCGCATTGCAGTTTTTGCCGTCATATTTTCAAACATCTCGATATTTTCAGGCAGAGGCGGAATTTCCTGACTTTCCCCCTCAGATTCCTCATAAGGATTGTAATAATATTTATCCTGAATTTCTATCTGAGTTTGTCCGTTCTGACCGAGTGAATGGCACAGGCATCTTTCTGTATCCGAAAGGTGCATTATTATTGACGGCAGTGACGCAAACATTAACGGCAGTTTCTCATAAGGACACCATATACCTTCAAGAGACCATATCTGACGGTTCATAAAGTCGAGAAGCGGCTCATCAGATGAACCTGATGTTACTTTTGCGGCTCTGACAAGCACACAGCTTTTATACTTTGGTCTTATTATAAACATGAATGATTTTTCCCATGCGAGCGGGTCATTTTTAAGGATTTCCCTCCATGCAGGGTCTTTGCTTTCTCTGAAATTGAAGAAATACTGACAGTCCTGATAGATTTCCTCAATCGGAAGTCCTTCGGGCTGTACTCTTATTTTAAAGCCGTCTGTACGCTGTACGCCTCTTGCATAAACAAAAGCGTCCCATTTCATATTATACACACTCCGTTTCCATATTTATTTATTAATATATTATTCAATATATTTTGCAGCATTGTCAAGCGGATATATATTTTTTATTGCTATGCAGAGGTTTTTTCTTGCCTGTCTCAGGTCAAGCTGCGCCCTTATATTTTCACGGTTAAAAACACCTCTGCGTCTGCGGATTGTATCGTTGCACTCATAAATTATATTTTTAAGTCTTTCACGAATAACAGGAACAGCGAGATAAACCATATCAAACAGCAGTTTTTCCACTTCCCACGGTTCAAAACACGGTTCTTCGAGAAATTCCCCGTTACTGCCGAAAATTTTGGTGTTATCCTGATTGAATGCTGAAACGGCTTTTCTCTCAAACATCAATGCATTTTTAAGGCAGTAGGACAAGAGAGGTTTTGCATTCTGTTCAAAAAGCTCATAGAATTTTTCAAAATCCCTGCTCCTCATTTCTTCTGACAGCATATCCGCCTTTGTAAGAGCAAACACTATTCTCGGCTTCACAGGCGAAACATCGACTGCCTTTGAAAGCTTCAATAAAAGGCGTTCAAAATATTCACTGTCATTATTGACAACCGCACTGCATTCAACAACGACAAGCAATATTGAATATGCATATTTTTTCAGATTTTCGTAATCTTCGGTATTTCCTCTTATGTTGCTGAAATGTATTCTTCCGCAGAGTTCATCATTTATCAGCAGTGCGAGGTCGGCAAAATCGGGGATATTTTCTCTTTCATCGAAAACAATATTTTCGATGTCAAAAATTTTTATTGCATCAAAAGAAGCCAGACTGTTCTGTATAAGTTCCGCATCGTCAAGCATTTCCATACTTTTTTTCATAGGAGAGAGAGTCCATTTGTTTCCGTCCATAAAAACGGGATTGAATGCAAATTTATTTATTATTGAGCATATGAGACTTCTTCTTCCTGAATTTTTCTCACCTATGACACATATCAGATTTGTTCCGTCGAATATCATTTCAGCGTCCTACTTTTTTATTACGGCATCTATCTCGTCAATATTTGAGCGATGCATATTATTTATTTTATTTGCGAATACATCATTCATCTGAGCGATTGCGGAACGGCAGTCTTCGAGGGCAGTTTTCTGACTTTTCACCTCTTCTATTTCTTTTGCGAGTTTTTCTCTGGAAGCTGCTGCTCTTGATCCGATAGGTACAATTCTTCTGTATTGTCTTGTAAGCTGGGAAATAATCATATCCTTATCCGAAAGAATCTTTGCTATTGAGGAAGCTATTGAAAAAACTATTGCCGTATCAATATTTTCCTGCTGTATGTTTGCATTTGCCACGAAATAATTATACTCGTCAACATTGCCTTTTCCGACAGCCGAGACAGGTATTATTCCCCACGAATCGACATCTCTGTGCATTGAGCTGAAAGTACTTGCATATATATTATTATACATGACATCGCTGATTGCCGCAAAATTTGATTTGGTCATTCCCTCTGATATCTGCGGGCTGTCTGATTTTGTAAGTGCGACAAGGGTAGTGAGGGGTTTTTTTCTTTTTTCAATAACTCTTCTTATAGTCGGAAATATCATATTTATTATTCTTGCGCCTGTTTCTCTCTGTATGAGGTTATTATTTCCGAGGTGTTTTGATATAATTACGGAATCCGCCATTATTATCAGTGCATCGCTTTCGGCTATATTGTCACAGAGCTGTGTCAAATTATTTGCCATTGCCTCATTGTTGGGGTCGTCAATAAGTTCGCCTGCATAATCCGCAATAATTATCTCACAGCAGGGAATATTGTTTATCAGGAGGTCGAACAGAAACTCAATTGAATCTGTTGTACCCATTCCAAACCCGACATCTTCTCCGTCTATAAGGTAATTTGCAAGCAGGGCATTGTTGCTCATTGCCTGAACGAGGTCATCTGACTTGTCGTCATCAAGAAAATACGAACTGCTTTGTTTTACTCCCTTTGCCCTGAGCATTATTGTACTTCTTGTTTTTTCGTTGCCTACTACTATTGGATTTACTATCATAGACTGTATGACACCTGAAAAGAACGAAGTTTTTCCTGTTCCCGAACCGCCGAGCATTGATATTCTTATCTTTTCCATATTTACCTCCACATGATATAATTTACAGCGAATAATCCCGTAGCGAGAAATTCTGCTGATTTTGTAAAAAGAAGAAAACGTCTTAAATGATTCATTCCCCTGAACAGACCCGAAACAAATTTTGCCATTGTCTCTATGAACACCAGAAACGATACAAGAGCCATAAAGAGAAATATCAGAGTCTCAGGCAGAGGAACGGCAGTATAATTTTTATAGAACATACTGCACAGATAATCGGTTGAAACAAATATCACAAGAGACACAATAAGCCACATTGCCATGTCTCTTATAACCTGTGATACGATTACGGAATGTAATCTGTATTCATCATCATGTATATCTGACGGACGCAGACCGACTGCAATATCTGATTCTTCAATTTTTGCGGTATATTTAAAGTAATTTCTAAAACAGTCATTGCAGACGAAAGCAAGATACTGCTCATATCCGTTCATTAATTTTCCCTCGGATACTTTTCTTCGGCAGACTTTGCAGTATTCAGGCTGTTTCATTACTATTTTCTTTTTAAAATTCATTCATACCACCCTTTTGTACAATTAACCTGTTATTTTTCCGAATACGGCATAAACAAGGCATTTCTGCTTCCTTTCAGAATGAAGTCCCTGCTGTTTTCCGACTGCATATAGAATGAAGCAGTAGCTGAAATACATTCCTGTTCATCGAAGCTTATATTGAACTGTACCTTTCCCTTTGCGAGGACAAATTCTTCAGGAAAATCCGATACATAGAGACAGCCAACAGGGCATATAACATCGCCTTCGGGGTCAAATGTACTTTCAACAAAAGAAAACTCCTTAGGTCTGCGGTAAATAATAAGACGGCAGTAATTATTTTCTTTTTCCTCATTTGTAGGTATGCATACAGCCGTAACGGATATTCCGCCGTTTCTGAGAGAAGTGCCTGCTTTGGCGAGGCATTTGAAAACTGGTCTTTCGCCGTAAGCACCTGCAAACAGAGTTCCGAGGTCATATGTAAGTTCTGATATGCACTGTTTCATATTATTTTTTTCGGCAAGGTAATTTGCATATATTGCTGCGCCTCTTGATACTGTTGTCGGATAGTCTATACAGTGAATTTTGCAGTTATATTCTGAAAACAATGATGTAATCATATTTCTTATTGAAGGAGTAAGGGAAGAACCTCCTGTTATGATGACATTTTCGATATTCTCCGCATTTGCGCCGCAGTCCGAAACAGCTTTTTTAATTTGTTTTCTGAGTTCCGAGACATATTCTTTTATAAGTATTTCATAGGGTTTGCGTTTGAAAGAGAGTGTGACTGTCTGTTTCTGACTTTGATTTGGTACATTTATTCCGACATCATACACAGCCCTGTTGTCATACGAAAGCATCATTTTAATCTGTTCTGCGGCATTTCTGAGTGCATTTGCATTTTCGAGGAAATCATATTCGCAGAGACCTGATTCTTCTGCATTATTCATATTGACAAGACTGCGTACAGCAGGTGATTTTACAAGTTCCTCGCAGAGTCTGTCAGTGAAATCAGTTCCGCCGAGTTTTCCTATACCGTCTATACTTTCTGATTTAACCTTAGTTCCGTCCTCGGAATCCGTGAAATTTATAAAGCTTATATCGGTAGTTCCACCGCCGACATCAATGACAAGTGCATTTTTTCCTGATTTGTTTCTCATTCCGAAGAAAAACGCTGCGGCTTCGGGTTCAGTGAGGATACTGCACACAAAACCTGCTTCTCCTGCGGCATTCATGAGGAGAGTTTTCATTCCCGCATCATAGCAGGCAGGAACGGTGAGAACGATTTCTGAATTTTCGGAATCAAAGCTGAATTTTTTCTGTGTTTCCCTGTAAAGGTAGCTAAGGTATCTGACAGCGGAATTATAATATGTTTCCTGTATTTTGTCGCCGTTTTCGGCAATAATGCTTATTATACCGCCTGTTTCGACATTTCTTTTGAAACATCTTGAAATATGTTCGGGATTTTGGGATAATATATCGTTTCCGAATATAAATTCATCTTTTGAGACATAATAAATTGCTGTCGGGACGCATCCGTCACCTGAAAAAACGTCCTCAGTGAAACCATTTTCATTTACAAATGATACAGAACTGTTCCATGTACCGAAATCTATTCCTATATTATGCTTGCCTGAAAGTCTTTTGACAGCCGTCAGTTCAGGGGAAGGAGACTTATCGGGTGCAACGCTGCATATATATTCTCTTGTAAAGAGCCTGTAAGGGATTTCGAGTTTAAATCCGAGTTTTTCGGGGACATATCTGTTTTCGCCTGATTTATAATTTTTTTCGCTTTCCCATACATTGTATGCTGATTCTGTTCTGACGCATATTTCCTCTATACACTTATGGAATGTATTTTCCGTAATTTTTATTTTTGCTTCGGACGGGAATGCAGAAACAATGGTTTTCATAAGATTATTGAGAGAAGGTCTTAAATTTCTGTTAAGCTCTGTACATTCGGATATTATATCCCACAGCAGGTTATTTTCCGTACATTC
>DGRR01000199.1:0-2648 GCA_002389995.1 Ruminococcus sp. UBA4383
TATGATATAATTGTCTTGAAATAAAAATTTTTAAAGACAAAAATTTCAAATTTATCCGACATATCCCTGTCGGATATTTTCTGTTGTTAAGAAACTTTCGTATTTAAAATTTATATCACAGGAAGCACACATTAAAAGGTATTTTTGCACATTTTTTCCTTATATACAAAGTAGAATATGCTTTTTTGCACAAAAAGACATATTGACATTTGCTGTTAAATGTTGTATAATAAAATTCAGTACAATATTGAACTTAGTTTTACATTTTGTCAATTTCAATGAATTAAATATACAGGAGGTAAAATTTATGCCAGAATCAAGATTCATCAGAACCGTCACTTTCGGCGGATATGATAAAAATGATGTCAACCGGAAACTGGATTCATTATATAAACAAATATATAACCTGAAAAATGAACTCGGAGAAATTAAACTCATAAACGAAAATTATAAGAAAAATACCGATACGGAAAAAAATTATGAGTCCGTCCTCAGTGACGAAAGAGCCAGAATCTCGGATTTGCAAGCCGAAAATGAGAAAAATATCCGTAAAATCAACGAGCTTGAAAACGAAACCGAACAGAAAAATATAAAAATTTCTGAACTCGAAGAAAAAAATAAATCCCTCGAAAAACTCCTCAATGACTTCCGTACCGAAATCGAAGGTCTTAGAGCAGGTGACGATGCAGCCGCCCTCAGCACCGTTTTCATAGAAGCCCAGAAGTCAGCCGACCTCATAAAGGATTCAGCTGAGGAAAAAGCTGCCGAAATCGAGGAAAATACCAGAAAACTTTCCGAAAATACCATAAAAGATGCCGACAATACAGCCGCTGAAATAATCTATGAAGCAGAAAAAAAAGCTGCCGAAATTCAAGCCGCTGCACTCGCCAAGGCAGAACAGGTCAGAAACTATTCCGATAATGTCCGTGCCAGAATGTCAGGCGATACTTCCGAAATACACCGACAGTTAGAAGAACTTAAAGAAATTTTTGAAACATTTACTCAGAAAGGCAGCAGCCTTATAAGCAGTTCCGAAAATTTACTGCACAAAACCAGAACCGAACTCGAAAGCGATTCATTCCCGCCTGTGCCTGAAAATATAAATACCGTTCCGCCTCAGGCTCCCGAAATCACCCCCGTAAATCACAGCTACCCACAGCCGGAACAGGACAGGGAACTCAGCGAATCATTGAAAAAATTACAGGAAATGGCTGAATCTTTCTCCATAGGCAAAAACACCGAATCTGCCGATACCACAACGCAGAAAGAATCCGATAATAAACCCGAAACAGATAACAAGCCTGAAAATAAACCCGAAACAGAAAATAATACCGAAAATAAACCCGAAACAGATAATAAGCCTGAACCCAAAAAGAAAAAAAGCAGCGGCATAGACCTCGATGCCCTCATGAAACAAGCTGCCGCCCTCAATGAATAATATCAGTAACCTAAGGAGCTGTTTAAATGAACGATTTGATTATTGTAAGACCTGAAAAATGCATGGGCTGCAACGCCTGTGTCAGAAACTGCCCCGCACCTGAGGCAAATATAACAAAAATGCTCGATGACGGCAGATTCGTCACAACTGTAAACAATGACCGCTGTATAGGCTGCGGTGAATGTGTAAAAGTGTGCAGCCACGGTGCAAGAGATTATCTCGATGATACAGATGCCTGCATGACAAGAATCGCAAAGGAAAAAGTAATTATCCTCGCCGCACCTTCAATAAAAACCGTCTTTCCCAAAAACTGGAAAGGTATCCTTGACTGGTTCAGAAAAAAAGGCTGTCTGATTTATGACGTTGCCCTCGGCGCAGATATATGCACATGGGCGCACCTGCGTGCAATCGAAACAAAAAAAGTCGGAAATATCATCACTCAGCCATGCGCTGCAATTGTAAATTACATAGAAACATATCAGCCCAAACTCCTGATGAACCTCTCCCCTATCCACAGTCCTATTGCCTGCGCTGCAACATATATCAAAAAATATAAGAATATGTCAAACCCCATAGCCGTCCTTAACCCCTGTATCGCAAAGAGAAAGGAATTTAAGGAAACAGGTCTTGTTGACTATAACGTGACATTCAAGAAACTGCACGAATATTTTGAAAAGAATGATATAAAACCTTCATCTCATTCGGAAACAGACCTTGAATACAATTTCGATGACCAGCAGGGTCAGCTCGGTGCTATCTATCCCCGTCCGGGCGGACTCAGAGACAATCTCCTCGCCCATGACCCCGAACTTATGATTACAATTTCCGAAGGCGTACACAAAGTCTATCCCGAACTCGATATGTATGCAAGCGTCCCCGAATATAAACACCCCGAAATATTTGACGTTCTTTCATGCGAATTCGGCTGTAACATCGGTCCTGGTTCAGGCAGTTCCCAGACTGTATTTGATGTGATGTCATCAATGAAAAATATAGAAAAAGAAGCCAGAAGCAGAAGAAAAACAGGCATTGTTTTCCGTTCGGGCGATGACAGGCTTTTCAGAAAATTTGACGAGGAACTTAAACTCTCAGACTTCATGAGAAATTACAAGGCTGTTCCTTCAACTCCCAAACCTACCGACAAACAGCTCGATGAAGCCTATGAACTTATGGGCAAGCATACCCCGCAGGAAAGAAACTTCAACTGCCA
>DGRR01000199.1:2789-5361 GCA_002389995.1 Ruminococcus sp. UBA4383
CATACAAAGGCTATCCTCGCTTCAAGTCACAGCGGTCTTACAAAACAAAACAAACAACTCTCGGAAATTACCTCCGCCTGTCTCGAACTTTCAGAAAATCTCAGGAAAAGCATCGAATCAATTACAAACAGCGTTGACACTATCGAAACTTCTTCATCAAAAATCAAGGACAGAACTGCTGTCGTAAATGACCTTCTCAAAAATGTCGTTACATTCTGCAACGAAAACCCAACTATGGACAATAAAACAGTCAGCCAGATGATTACAATTCTTGAATCCACAATAAAGGCTTTCAGCGTTTTCGATGAAAATGTGAAAATCACAAATGAAAATTCATCAGCGATAAATAAGTCCATTTCCGAAATATCTGCACTCGTAAAAGAACTCAACGATAAACTCCAGAAAAAATCATGAGATAAAAAGACCTGCACATTTCAAGCAGGTCTTTTTAAAGGTTTGTGTTATTTTTTAGTGTCAATAAACTCTGTGTATAATCATTTTTCAGCCTTATAGTGAATCTTACTAAATTTGAATAGCTGAATCAATACAATTCCATGTTTTTCAATTTTATTTTTATTTTCCCCTTGACAATATATCAAAAAAATGATATACTATATTGTAAGTGAATTTATACAAATATAGGTTAAATTATATACTTTTCGTATGCTTCAACTATCTGTAATTATCCAGCGTAAGGTATATGAATTTTTAATAACATCTGCAACAAGCTGAATCAGGAAGGATGAATTCAATGATTAAACTCGAAATAGGTCACGAGGTTGAGCTTGAGTACGGCGGCAGAGCAGCTATAACAGGTATAATAGGCAAGGGTATACACGATATAGTATATATTGCCTCATATAACGGTACTCAGTGGGCTTTGAAATGGTACGACATCGACAAACTCGATGACCCCGAGAAAATGCTGAAAAATTTAAAGGATAATGTCTCTGACGGTGCGCCCAACAATAAATTCATGTGGCCCAAGTACATTACCAAAAAATATTCTGACGGCTCTTTCGGTTTCCTTATGGAAATGAAACCCGAAAGCTTTGAATACCTCGTTGATATACTCAAAGGATATAAAATAGTGAATGAACCCGAAACAGGCAGGGCAAACAAGAAAAATGTCAGATTTTCAAGCCTGTTCGCCATGACCGCTTCCGCCCTCAATATCGTGAACGCTTTCAGAAAACTCCATAAGGCGGAAAAAACTTACCAGTACCTCGATGACAACGGTTTCTTCATAAATGCCGATACAGGCGCAATTCTCGTCGGCGGCTGCGACCATATCGTCAGAAACGGCGAGGCAAAAGCCCTTAAAGGCGGTATGCCCGGCTATATGGCTCCCGAACTCGTAAAGGGCGTTGCCTGCCCCGATATAAATACAGACAGATATACCCTCGCCGCTTCCCTCTTTAAACTCCTTTTCAGAGGCGACCCCCTCGAAGGCAGAAAAGTCGTGAACGACATCTGCCTCACAGAAGAAGAACTCCTCAGACATTACGGCGAAGATGCCCTGTTCGTATATGACCCAAATGACGACTCAAACCGTCCTGTAAGAGGTATCCATGACAGCGTTATGAAGTTCTGGGAAACTTATCCCGATTACATAAAGGAAGTTTTCACAAAAGCTTTCACGGACGGTCTTAATGACCCCTCAAAACGTGTTGACGAAAGCGAATGGCAGTCCGTCCTCACAAGACTCAGAGCAGAGGTTATCCAGTGTCCTATGTGCGGAAGAACCAATTTCGCCCGCTTCTTCGACAAGGCTGACCACAAAACCTATAAATGTACAAATTGCAGGGAGGAAATTCCTACCCTCGAAATGTCACACCATAAATGGAGAACCCCTGTCTTTAAAGGTGCAAAAATCTATGAGTGCGATATTTATTCTGATTCAAACGATTTTCTTACAGTTGTCGGAGAAGTAGTCGAAAACAAGCTCCGCCCCGGTGTGTTCGGTATAAAAAACTGTTCCGACAGAAAATGGAAGGCTAAAATGAAAGACGGTGTCTTCCACGATATAGAACCCGGAAAAGGTTTCCCCATATGGGAAGGTCTTGAAATCGACTTCGGTGAAGTAAAAGCAAAAATGTGACCCTCAGCCGTCACTTTCAGGCAATGCCTGCTATAAATGTAATGCTGTTCTTGGACAGCTGTATTTTGAAGGGAGTAATTACTTTATGAGCAATAATAAAGAAAACACAAAACCTGCTGCCGCATTTGACTTTGATGATGATGACCCTCTCGGTGCTACCGAAGTCTCTAAAAAAAGTCTCGTTATATTCTTTCTCATAGATACATCTGGAAGCATGAAGGGAAAGAAAATGGGTGAGCTTAATACCGTTATGGAAGAACTTATCCCCGAAATAAGACGTGTCGGCGAAGCAGATACAGATGTAAAACTCGCTGTTCTTACCTTTGCAACAGACGTAAAATGGATGTATTCCGCACCTATATCAATTGAAGACTTCAGATGGGCAAAACTCAATGCTGACGGTGTTACAAGTATGGGTGCTGCATTCTCCGAACTTTCCGCAAGAATGTCAAGAAACAGTTTCCTCAATTC
>DGRR01000199.1:5545-13146 GCA_002389995.1 Ruminococcus sp. UBA4383
CTCGGTATCGGCAACGAGGCAAATGACGAAATGCTCGCAGAATTTACAGGTACTAAGGATACTGTCGTTCATGCATATTCAGGAAGCCAGCTCGCAAATATGATTAAAATAGTTGCCGTTACAGCTTCACAGATAGGCAGTAAGAGTATGACCCTCTCAGAAGAAACAGACAAGGAACTCACAGAAGAAGACGTTCTCACAGCTAAACAGAAACTCCTCGGCGAACAGATTCAGGGTCTTGTAAATCAGGACGATTCAAACGATATTTCTTTCGATACAGGCTGGTAATCCTTTAATTATCAACCAATTACATCAAAAGGAGTGCAGATATTATGTTTAAAGGTTTCAGCAACTCTGTAAGAGGTGCAAGCCATGAAAAAAGAAATCTCGTTTGTCAGGACAGTTCAGCATATAAAGCCTGCGAAAATTACGCTGTTGCAGTAGTCGCTGACGGTCACGGAAGTAAAAAGCATTTCAGAAGCCATATAGGTTCAAAAGCCGCTGTTGATGCAATTATCGAAACTATTGACAGATTCTATGCAGACCCCGACAGATTTGAAGAATGTTTTCAGAAAAATTATAAACTTGTTTTGCAGAATATCGAAAAACAGATAATCTCCCTCTGGAATGACAAGGTTCTCGCACATATCGCAGAAAATCCCGTCACAAGGGAAGAAAAAAGCGATTTCACAAATGAGGAATTTTCAAAGATACCTGTTGAGTCCTATTACGGAACTACACTCATAGCCGCAGTTATAGGAAGGAAATTTTCTTTCGGATTCCAGCTCGGTGACGGAAGTCTTGTCGCTGTATTTGAAAACGGTGAGACTGTTATGCCTATCGGTGACGATGAATCTGCTCCCGCAAACATAACCGCTTCAATCTGCAATTCAAACGCATCGAGAATGTTCAACAGCTTCTATGAACCCGAAAAGAAAGTTCTCGCCCTGTTCTGCTCTACTGACGGATTATACACTTCATTCGGCAGCGACCACGATTTTCTTGACTATCATACGATAATCGCAGGACAGTTGCATAATGCTGAAGCCTTTGAACCGTCAATCGTAAAGAATATCACCAAAAGAACCCATTTCGGAACTGAGGACGATATTTCTCTTTCGTGCGTGTTTGATGAACAGCTCGCAAATGACAAACTTGAAACTTTACAGAAAGCTATTGAAAAAAATAAGGAAAAAGCAGCCGCAAGAAAAGCTAAACTTCTCAACAGATAAACAAAAGCCGTACATTGTACGGCTTTTTTATTATTTTTTATACTTTTCAAAAGCAGGCAAGGTTATATCTTCATCTGTAATGTCAGGCAAGGAGTATTTGAGCGACCATGCCATTAAATTTCCGCCTTCTCCTGATGAACGGTTTGCAATAAACCATTGATGATGTGCCTTTGAATTTTTGCTTCCACGTCCGTCATCAGCTATGGGATACGACATTACCGCACCATTTTCAAGGAATTTCTTTGGTGTATTGAAATCCGTTATTTTCATAAGCTGTCTGAAATATTCCGTATCAGAATCAAATGGTATATCGTTCATATATTCAGAGGGGTCAATATTTCTGATAACATATTCATCATCAAAAATTCTTGTCTGAATGCTGTTCACGGTAATTTTAACACTTCCCAGACCGAGAGGTTTAGCATAGCCCATTTTAAACATACGGTTGCTGTCCTGAGAATTTTCACCGAGTGCGAGAGTCCAGACCAGTTCTTTTAACTGAGATTCGCTTATATTTTCAAAATAGATATCAAAACTGAACTGTGAACCTGCCTTACAGAGTTCGGTGGAACAGTTTCTTTTAGTTTTTTCATTTGCGGAATAATCTTCTTTTTTGAGGAGAGGATTATGGAGATAGAATTTTCTTCCTTTGAGGTTTACTTTGCAGGGAATTTTTTTAGGTGCGGGAGAAGTTCTTCTGCCCTGTTTTACTTTCATATATGCGGTAGTTTTGCTTTCGTAAGTCCATGCAAGGGCATTTTCGGGTCTTTGGGTATAAAATTCGACAGATGTCGTTTTAGGGACGGACAATTCTTTAAGGGTGATATATTTTTCCGAATAAAAAGCCCCGTCAAGCGGAACTGCATCGGAAAATCTCAGACTTCCCGCCCTGTTCCATTTTTTCTCATAATGCTGTGAAGAACTTCTGTCATAAAATGAAGATGCACCGAATAATGCACAGGCTTTGCAGAGACAAGTGCCGTCTGTTTTTGAACATGATACATGACTTTCGAGGATATCGTCTATTTTATGGAAAAATACAGAACGTCCGATTTGTGAAGGGGAAAGATATACAAGAGTATCTCCTGCTTCGCTGTCTATAATCTCATAGAATACAGGATACATTCTTCCTGAATCATCGGGGGTAATTTCGTATGTAAGGTGCTGTTTATATTTTTTGAAATAGAAACCTTCCTCATAGATTTTAAGGTTTTTATAATAGTCCTCAACGGCAAAGTCAAGGTTATCGGATTTTATCTCATCGCCTGCCAAGGAAAATACGGAGGATTTAAGGGATTTTCCATGAATTTCGTACCATGTCCTTTTAACTTCGCCTTCTTTGAGTGCATTGCCACGGAAAGGCTTTTTCAGAGCGGGATACAAATGCCAGCCCTGTGAATCATATTTCATAAGTCCGGGGTGTCTGGGGAAAGAATGTCTTGCGGACATTATATTATTGTTGTTGACATAAAAACAACTGTTGCTGAGAACTTCATAATAAGACCTTATAATTCCCTTGATACGGCTTCCTGTTATTGTGGGGACATCTCCCACACGATAGAAGTCATATATATAATGCCTGCTGTATTCGGGCATATCTGCAAAATCCGCATCTGCGGATTTCTTTTCTGCATCGGGGATACAGAGCGGAGTTTTAACAGTAATTGTGCAGTTTATTTTACCTGTAAGGTTTCCTTTGTGAGGGATATCTCTTTCCACCTCATGTAACTGGCTTACGAAATTATAGGGATTGATAAATCTTTTATCGGTT
This sequence comes from Ruminococcus sp. UBA4383, assembly GCA_002389995.1. Classification (GTDB taxonomy): domain Bacteria; phylum Bacillota; class Clostridia; order Oscillospirales; family Ruminococcaceae; genus Ruminococcus. The sequence goes on from DGRR01000199.1 coordinate 8,549, forward strand.
TCGTGCCAGCTTTTATCCTGTGATGCCATTTTAACACTCCTTTATTTCTGAAAACACCTGTCCCATACCGAGGGCAGTTTTTATTCCTATGCCTGAATATTCGGCAAAATTGCAAAGCATGGATACATAGCTTTTGAAGCTTGTATCTCCGCTGATTCTGAAATTTATATATCCCGAAAATGAGGGGATTTTCACGCCCTCGACAGAAAAAGATGCTGATGAAAGCTTATAGTCTGAAACGGATATATTTTTTTCAGTTTCCTCTGCGAGTATTTCATAATTGTTATTGACTATTCCGAAAGCGTTGTCAAATTTTCTTGCAAGGCTGAGAAAAATAAGTCTCAAAGTAGGGAGAATAACATAATTTCCCGAACTTTTGAAAGCAGCAGGGGTAATTATATTGATTGTCCGTGATATATATTTTTCGGTTTCTATGTAGTTGTTTTTGAGAAGTTCATCATATGAAAGTTTTAAAATTTCCGCTTCTGAAAATAAAATATTGTCGTGCTTGTATTTTATGTAAGCGTTTTTCAGATTCATAAGGGGGACTATTATATTTTCGCAGGCTTGTTGTCCGACAGCAGAGACAGTCCAGATATTTTTCCCCTTTTCAAATCTCACATACTGGCTGAAAGGTCTGAGTGAATCCTTATGCATTTTTTCAGCGAAATCACGGGATATTTTTTCCATAAGCAGACCATGCATGACAGAAGATGCCCTTACATTGTACTTTAAATTTTTTTCACTTTCAAACGGAATACTTATTTTACAAATAATTTTTATCACTTCATTTCATATCGCAAATAGTATTAATATTATAACACAAATCAAAACAATATTCAAGTACCGTCAATGAAATTTAGATGAAAAACAAAAAAGCTATTGCATTTTATGCAATAAAATGATATAATAAATCTTGTATTATGGTTTACACATAATTGATAATATAAAGAACAAAGGAGAGGGCTATGCCCGTATTTGATATGTATAAAAATAAAAAAGATATAAACGATTCCGAAAATGATATAATCTTCGGCAGAAATCCCGTCATTGAAGCTTTAAAATCAGGTTCTCCGATTGATACCATTTATATAGAGGGTACAGGCGGAAGTCTCAACCTTATCCGCAGTCTCGCAAAGGAAAAAGGTATCCTCGTAAAAGATACCGATTCAAAAAAATTATCCCAGCTTTCAGGCGGTGCATCTCATCAGGGTGTCGCAGCAGTCGGGGCTTGCGGTGAATATGTACAGATAGAGGATATCCTCGCAGTTTCCGCAGAGAAAAATACAAAACCCTTCATAATAATCTGTGACGAAATTCAGGACCCCCATAACCTCGGTGCAATTATCCGTACTGCCGAAACTTCGGGCGCAGACGGCATTATAATCCCAAAAAGAAGAAGCGCAGGTCTTAATGCAACCGTTTTCAAAACCTCCGCAGGTGCGGCAAGTTATGTGCCTGTCGCAAGAGTTTCAAACCTCGCTGCCGCCATTGACAAACTTAAAGAAAACGGTGTATGGATTTACGGTACTGATATGTCAGGAAATGACTACTGCGATACGGATTTTTCAGGCGGCTGCGCTATCGTTATCGGCTCGGAAGGTTTCGGAATCAGCAGACTTATAAAAGAAAAATGCGATTTTATGATAAAACTCCCCATGCTCGGAAAAATAAACTCCCTCAATGCCTCCGTCGCAGCAGGCATATTTATGTACGAAATCCTCCGACAGCGCAGGTCATCAAAGGAGGGATAACGTGTCTGAAAAAAAATCCCCCGTCAGTAATACAGACAAAAAACATGACGCTAAAACTCCCGCAAACGAATTTAAACCCCTCGACTTATCCAATCCCGATAAAGTCGCTATGGTCCGCCCGGAAGATGTCAGCATAAAGGAAAAAACCGTCATCAAAAAAGTAAATCCGCATGGCGAAGCTTTCCCCGAACAGGACTCAGTCCCTCAGATAAGAAGAATGAGTGACTCCACAAGGGCTAAGGAACTCGAAAAATTAAAGAAAAAAAGCCGTAACCGAAACGATTTCTCCTCCCCCTACGGAAAAGATACCCCCGACGGCGAATATGTCTTTACTCCCCCTAAATTCAAACGAAAAAAACGTACACGCAAAAGTATCATAAATGAATTTGAAAGCCCCGAAGGTCAGAAAAATATAACCGATATCGTCCCCTCCCCCAGAGCGGTCGAGGCTACCCGCCCCATACAGCCTGCTCCAAGAGCCGATACCACTCAGATAGACCTCTCACAGAATCCCGATGTCGATAATATTGATGTGCGTGTCAGCCAGCTCACCGAAGAATATTACAACGAAAGAGTAAAGGAAAAACGTACAAAACGTGTTGTTGATTTCAACTATTACGGAGATGTCGAGGACGTAGGACTTGACATAATGGAACTGAAAAGCATTATATCATCAAGAGTTGTACTGCTTGTACTGCTGTGCATTTTCAGCCTTTACATAATGCTCTGCAACCAGTTCAGACTCCCGATAGTCGATTTTCTCAGCAGAAAAAATATATATTCCTACCTCTCCGCATACCTCATAACAGGAATACTCGCAATACTTACATCAACCGCCGTAATATCAAAGGGTATAAAAAATCTCCTGAAATTCAAAGCGGACAGCGATTCAATGACCGCTGTAACTGCAATTTCCTGTATAATTGCACTTGTAGCGGCATTTTTCAGACCTGATATGGCTCAGAAAGAAATTATTCAGGTATATATGCCCGTGGGAATAATTTCACTTTTATTCAATGCAATAGGAAAACTTTTAATACTGCAAAGAGCTGAAAGAAATTTCGACTTTGCTTCAAAAAGTTTTGACCGTCACGGTGTTGTTTATGTCCGAAATGAAGAACGTGCCGAAAGACTTACAAGAGGTACAATAGGAGATTTTCCCATACTCGCAGCCATGCGGAAAACCGATTTTCTTACGGACTTTCTCAGATATACCTATTCATCTGATATAACAGATTCTTTTTCAAGAAAATCCGCTCCGATATGCCTTATAATATCAATACTCCTGTCATGTTTCCTTACCTTTATAAGAATGGGAACACTCCTGTCACTCGATGCACTTACATTCGGAACGGCAATATATAATATGCTGATATGTGCATCTTCATGTGTCGGACTTCCGCTCGCAGTAAATATACCGCTTGAAAGAGTTTCAAAGGAAACACTTAAAAATAATGGCATACTTCTCGGTTATCAGAGTGTTGATGACCTGTATGATGCAAATTCAATGCTCATAGATGCCGAAAAGCTTTTCCCGAATGATTCACTCAAAATAGCAGGCGTTAAAATATTCGCAAATACAAAAGTCGGTGAAGCCCTCCTCGAAGCCGCAAGCATCGCCTATTACGGAGAAAGCATATTAAAAAGACTTTTCAAGGATATACTTGACGCAAACGGCGGAAGAACTCTCCCCGTTGATAATTTCACTTATGAGGAAGGCGGTTTCTGCGGCTGGATAAATAATAAACGTGTCCTCCTCGGCGGCAGAGAATTAATGGAAAGACATAATATTGAAGGTATCCCCACTAAATCAAAGGAAGCTGAATATGCCGCCTCCGTTCAGGAAGTAATTTATCTTTCAGTTTCGGGAAATGCAGCGGCTATGTTCATTATCGACATCAAAGCCGACAAAAATGTGAAAAAATGGATTCAGAAACTCGCAAGAAATAAGGTTTTCCTTATAATCAAAAGCGTTGATTCAAATTTAACAGTTAAAAAATTATCACGGCTTTTCTATTTTCCGCAGGAAATGATGAGAATTATTCCCAATAAACTCCATGACGACTTTGAAAAAGAAACTTCACGCACTATAAGATTAAGTGCTTCAATGGCTTGTACAGGCAAATTCACATCATTTGCACAGCTTATACTCGGTACAAAAATAATACAGTCCTCCGCAGTAATGGGACTGATATTCCAGACAGTTTCCATAATTGTGGGATTTGCGGTATCATTAGTTCTCATATTATCGAAATCATTTGAAAACAATTATGTATATATGTCAACATCTGCCATGGTAATGTATAATCTTATCTGTGCCATGTTCACAGGAATTGCCGTAAGCCTTAAAAAATTATGATATTTCAAGGGAACTCTGACAAATAATCTTGTCATGTTCCCTTTTCCCTTAAAGAAAGGATAACAAAATGTCAACAAAACACAAGCATAATGCTGAAAATGAAATAGAAAACACTGACAACGAATCAACAATGAATATTCCGAAAATATACCCCTCCCCTGCTCCTCCTCCCGTTAATCAGCCTAATTACAGCCAGCCTAATTACAATCAACCTAATTACAATCAACCTAACTACAATCAACCTAATTACAATCAGCCAAACTACAATCAGCCTAACTACAATCAGCCTAACTACAATCAACCTAACTACAATCAGCCTAACTACAATCAGCCTAACTACAATCAGCCAAATTACAATCAACCTAACTACAATCAGCCCAATTATAATCAGCCCAATTATAATCAGCCAAACTACAATCAGCCCAATTATAATCAGCCTAACTATAATCAGCCTAACTACAATCAGCCTAATTTCAATCAGCCCA
>DGRR01000199.1:13264-25848 GCA_002389995.1 Ruminococcus sp. UBA4383
TCAGCCCAATTATAATCAGCCAAACGTAAACCAACCCAATCCCAATTATAATCAAATGCAAAATAATCGTGTTCAGAATCAGACAAAAAATAATACCCCCAAAAATAATACCCCAAAAAAGAAAACTGCAAAATCCGCTCCGCAGAAAACTTCCGGTAAATCACAGAATAAACGCAGACATATCCTCCCTAAACCTATAAGAAAATTAATCGGTTTTCTTCTGACGGTATTTATAATACTTTTTGTGATATATTCACTTATAGTATTCGGAATAATAAAAAATATAAACTATGAACCGACAGGAAACCGCTCACGCACACAAGGTTCAATATCTTCGGGAGCTGTAACAAATATCCTCCTGATAGGTACGGACAGCAGAAACAACCTCGAAAGAGGCAGAGCTGATACCACAATGTTGCTCTCACTCAACAGCAGTACAAACCAGATTACACTTACATCATTCATGCGTGACTGCTATGTGAATATTCCAAATTACGGCTGGGATAAACTCAACGCCTCATATACAGAAGGCGGTGCGGAACTCCTTATGGATACAATAGAGAAAAATTTCAATATAAAAATAGATAATTATATCCTTGTAAACTTCATGTCATTTGCGGCAATAGTCGATTCCGTGGGAGGAATTGACCTGAGTATCACTGATGAAGAAGCCGCTGAGATAAATAATATTCTCATGGCAGAAGTAAATGAACTCATGGGCGACGATATTTTTTCCGACCTCCTCGAAGCAGGCGGAAAACTGCACCTCAACGGCAAACAGGCTCTTTCATATTCAAGGATAAGATATGTCGGAAATGCAGACTTTGAACGCACTGAAAGACAGAGAAAAGTCATGAATATAATGCTCAATAAGCTTGAATCCCTCAGACCACAGATTATGAAAGAATTTGCTAAAAATGTCATGCCTACAATGACTACTAATATGAGCAAATTAAAACTCTATTTCCTTTCACTCAGAGTGCCTTTCCTCATAAAATACGATACCGCTCAACTGCAAGTACCTGCGGACGGAACATTCTACGGAGATACTACTGACAGCGGAGATGTCCTCCAAGTGGATTTTGATACAAATTACAGCATACTGAGAAGCAGAATATTCGCAAAATAATAAAAGGGGCTTTTTACAGCCCCTTTTTTATCAGTAATTTTCAGCGGATATTTCAAAATAAGACTGCGGGTGACTGCATACAGGACATACATCAGGGGCATTTGTACCCACAACGATATGACCGCAGTTTCTGCACTCCCAGATTTTAACTTCGCTCTTTTTGAAAACTTCCTGCATTTCTATATTTTTCAGCAAAGCACGATAGCGTTCTTCATGATGTTTTTCAATTTCACCGACTGCACGGAATTTTGCGGCAAGTTCAGGGAATCCCTCTTCCTCGGCAGTTTTGGCAAAATTTTCATACATATCCGTCCACTCGTAGTTTTCACCGTCAGCGGCAGCAGCGAGGTTTTCGCAGGTATTTCCGATGCCTTTGAGTTCCTTGAACCACATTTTAGCGTGTTCTTTTTCGTTGTCGGCAGTTTTGAGGAAAATGGCGGACATCTGTTCAAATCCTTCTTTTTTGGCAACTGATGCGAAATAAGTATATTTATTTCTTGCCATTGACTCGCCTGCGAAAGCGGCTTCGAGATTTTTCTCAGTCTGAGTACCTGCATAGGGGTTAGACTTTTCAGTTACCTCGTCATGGATTTCTTCGAGTTTGTCACCTTTAACTCCGCATTTGGGACAGACAGCCTTTTCTATGCTTTCAGCCTCAAAAATTTCACCGCAAACCTTACATCTGAATTTTTTCATAAAATTCCTCCTTTATTATAATATTATTATGCACGAAAAACAATGTTTTATTCAAGCTGTACAGCATATCCGTTTCTGTATTATAACATATTTTATTATAAATGTCAATAGATTTTATAAAAAATTCACAAAAAACACAGCCGTCAACAAGACGACTGTATCATAATTAAAGTTTTATGCCGTTATATTTAAGCAATTCTCTTGCACTTTCAACGGAGTCGATACCTGTTGAATTTTTGACAGGTGCAAATTCTTTTTTGCGGTCAACTTCATAGGCAAGGCAATTTTCCTGAAGTTTTACCATATCGAGGGCGAGAGTTTCAAATTTATATGCATTAGGCTCATCAGGCGACTGAATTTCACCGTTTTCGTCCATATATCTGAGTTTTTTGAAAGCACGGTGCAGGGGGAGTTTAACCGACAAAGTGCTGTCAAGCTTGTCAACTCTGAAAATATAATTCAATATAACACCGTAATTATATGAGAGTCTGCCGTCAGCCTCACGTCTTGTGAGCATTTCGTCTGTCATTTCATAATATTCAACGATAGAGGGTCTGCCGTCTTCAAGACAGAGAACACCTACTTTTTCGTCAGGTGAAGCCTTAGCGACAACTTTTGCGCCCGAAACTTTTCCAGAATCAAGAACCGCACCGATAAAGCAAGGGTCGGCAATACGCTGTAAAACGTTATCCACAGCAAAAACATTCAGCCATTCTATACTCTGTTCACGCACAACATCGAGCATACCTGTTTTGTCCATTGAAGCATACCAGCCACCGTTTCCGTTGGGAGCGGTGAGAATTTTATCTTTTGCGGCGAGCATTAATTTACCGTCCTTATCAACAGCGGGGAGCTGTTCCTGAATAAAAAACCATACATCTTCCCTGCTGTATCCGAAATAATCATGTTCTTCAAAGAAATCCTTTGTATCCTGATTATTTTCAACACTTGTCATGATGAAAAGCGGAACATAAACGCCTGCTTTTTCCGTAACTTCGAGGAGGTTATTTATAAGGCATTCAAAGATATACAATTCACGGTTAATGCCTATATTGAAAGCACCTTTCGGCTTATCAAAGCCGAGTCTGCTTCCCTGACCGCCTGCAAGGAGGACAGCACCTATTTTTCTTTGTTTTATTAAATTGATACCGAGTTCTGTAAATTTATCTTTATTTTCTGAAATTTCATCAAGTGTCACAGCGGAAAGCGGAGTAAATTTTCCACGTTCTTCTTCTTTTCCGTTCATAGTGAGGACAGAAAGGTCAAGTTTTTCAAACTGTTTTTTAATATTTTCAGTTTCTTCGGAGGACAGATTTTCCATATATTTTATAATGTGATGCTGTTTCAGGTTTTCGAGTTTTTCAATAATTTTATCCATAAACATTAACTCCTTAACGTTATCTAATATTTACATTCTATCATATTTAATGTATGATGTCAAGAGATATTCCTAAAACAAATGCGGAGCAAGAAACTCCGCATTTTAATTATTCATTTATTTTTGCTCTGATGATTTTCTTTGAAGCAGTTTTAACGAACTCTTTGTCTCTGAAAATAACGTTGACAATCCTTTTAGCCTGTGGAAAAGTATTGTTTACTTCCTCAACCTTTGCATTTATTTCAGCCTGAATATCATCTGAAACATAATCAGGGTCGGGATAAATCTGCGCCTTGATAGTTTCATTTTCGGAATAGACAACTATTTCCTTTATGGGAGCGAAAGAAGCGAAACAGTTTTCGAGTTCCTCAGGCGAAACGTTTTCACCGTTTGAAAGAATTATGAGATTCTTTTTTCTTCCCGTTATATAGAGAAAACCGTCATCGTCCTTATGACCGAGGTCGCCCGTCATAAGCCAGCCGTCAGGAGTGAGAGACTTAGCGGTTTCCTCAGGATTTTTATAATACCCCTTCATGACAGATTTGCTTTTTACCCATATTTCACCGTCAACGATTTTAACTTCGCAGCCGTTGACGATTTTTCCGACAGAATCAGGTTTCGGAGAATGTCTTATACCCGTACATATTCTCGGTGAACATTCTGTCATTCCGTAGCCCTGAGTAATATCCATTCCAAATTCTTTATATCCGCTGATAATTTCGGGGCTGAGATAAGCACCGCCTGAGAATATTACCTCAAAATTTTCACCGAATACAGCCTTTGCTATTGCCTTTTTATCAGCACCGTCCTTTGCGGACATCTGCATTTTATTGAGTATTGTTGCGGCAATCATAGGCACGAAAGTGCTTAAATTAGGCTGGAAAACATTCAGATTTCTTGCAAGGTGCATGAGCGAATCGTTTACGCATACTGTTGCACCGTGGCACATTCCGCAGAGTATATCGCAGGTAAAGCAGTAAACATGGTGAACAGGGAGAACGGACAATAATTTTTTTCCGTGGTAGTCACCGTCATCGAAACAGGTTACATTGTCAATCAGGTTTCCGTGCGAAAGCATTACCCCTTTGCTTATGCCCGTAGTACCTGATGTAAAGAGTATTGCGGCTGTATCGTCAATGGAAACTTCCTTTATTTCGGGAATTTTTCCGCTGTAATCGCTGAGTATGTCAGCGAGGAAAAGTATATCATCATGCTTTTTATTGATATTCACAAAATATTTAACCGCAGGACATTCATTTTTAAATCTTTCAAGATTTTTCATATGCTTGTCCTCAAAGAAAACAATTTCGCTGTCTGAGCGGTTTATTTCGCTGATGATATTGTCAATACTGTTTGAAGTATCTATCGGTACAGATACATTTCCGCTGCACTGAATACCGAACCATGCTGTAAGATACTGTGAAGATGTTGTACCTATAACAGCGGCATGGACTTTTGAAGAAAATTTCTCCTGAATCCATACAGCGAGGCTGTCGCAGTTTTCCCTGAAAGCCTTAAAGCTTGTATCAAGGAAAGTTTTTTTACTGTATTCCTTTATATAAATCTCATCGCCGAAAGTATCAGCGGCAGTATAGACTACCTGTCTGAGATTTGTAATACCTGTCATATTAATCATTGGCAAGACCCTCAAAATAATCCGCAAGTTCTCCTACTGTCTTGCATTTAACGGCTTCTTCCTGTTCGATTTCGATATCGAACTCAGCCTCAGCATCGCCCATCATGCTCATAACATCATATGAATTGAATCCCAGATCCTCAATGAAACGGGAATCTCTTGTAATATCCTCTGCCTCTACTTCAACGTACTGGCAAATCATTTCTACCATTTTTTCAAACATAACAACACCTCAATCAAGTCATATCAATAATTTCTTTTATAGTCTTATCGGGATTTTCTATACTTCTGAAAAGCACTCTGCCTGTGAAGTAATACAGGAACTCTATTTCTTCGGGAGTAGCGCAGTCTGTCTGATATCCGAAGAAGAAATTAAGTCCTCCGTCACTTGGTCTGTGCATAGCCGTTATATACATAGGCTGGGGCTGTTTACCGCTGCTGTACCACCTGCTTTTGAAGCCTATGCCTTTAAGCTGGGGAACGATTCCGTCAATAGTACCCGGCTGATATGTAAAGCTTACGCTGTAATAAGCACCGCCGTCACCGACATTATACTTGTCCCTCTGTTCCTTGATGAATTTAAGAGTTGAATAGTCGGCATGAATAAACAAATCTTCCTGAGCCTTTTTGATTTTTCTCATGGAATCGAGGACAGTTTCATCAAGACCAACAACAGTTCTCAGCGGGAAGCAGTGCATTCTTACACCACCGCATTTTTTATTCAGGAGGGTTGAACGTCTGCTTACGAAATCTCTTATACATATATCGGTTTCATTGTCGTTGAATTTTGAAAGAACGGTTCTTATAGCGTGGAGAATGACAACGCTGACGGGCAAATCGTACTGTTTTGCGAAATCCATAATTTTCTTTGTGGAATCCACATCAAGTTCATAGGTGATAGTATTTCCGTCACCGTTTTTAGTAGTGAGCAGACCCCATCTCTGTTCGGGGTTATTATTTTCTCTGCGGAGCTGAATAAGTCTTCCCGGACCTGTAAAATCGGTGTATATGGGTTCGGGCATATCGAGCTGTTTATGCCAGAATTCCTCATCTTTCTTTTGTTTTTTGCTTCCCTCGTAGGCGAGGTCTTTCTTGACGGATTCAATGTAAGATGCCATGGGCTTGGGATAAGGCAGACCGTAGAGCAGACTGCAATAAATTTCAATAACGTCCTTGGCAAATGCGATTACTGAACTTGAATCCATGCAGGAATGATGAACATTGAAATAATATCCGTTATAGCCGTTGGGGAGTGAAACTATTACAATTCTTGAAAGTTTTCCTCCGAAAGTATCGAATCCCTGAGAAGTCCATTTATTGAGGACTTCCTCGACTCTGCTTTCCTCCCATTCAGAGAAGTCATAATATTCAAAGTATTCGTTTGTATAGGGAACGACATACTGCCACATTTCGCCTGTTTCGGGGTCTTTCCAGAAGCGCAGGCGCATTGACTCGCATCTCTCGACAGCACGGTTGAGAGCCTCACGCAAAGCGGCTATATTGAGTTTCATCTGAAAATACTGACCTGTACCGATATTTACTATTTCGGAAGTAGGGCTGTATCTGAGGGTGTAGATATGAACAATCTGGGCAGGAGTAAGGGGGTAGCAGTCGTAAAGTATTCCACCGATATTTTTCTGCATAATAAGCACCGTCCTAAAAGCGACAAATTTCGTAATGCGAATATTTCGTATTACGAACTAATTATACAACAATTTACCGCAATATTTCAATAGGCAAAATAGCCAAACTTAATAAGCGGTTTTCTTCAATATTTATCAGGATAATACGAAAGTACAATTTTTAAAAGTCTGATGAGTTCTTTTACATCATTTTCGCCGAGGATTCTGAAAAGACCTTCATATTCTTTTCTTATATCCTCACGTTTTTCCTTTGAAACCTGTCTGCCCTTTTCGGTAATCTGAGCTTTTACTACACGCCTGTCGCTTTCAATGCGTGTCCTTATGATTAAATTTTTCTGTTCGAGGCTTTTGAGAATATCCGCCATACGTCCGGGGACGACATGGAGTTTTTTGCCTAATTCTCCTGCGGAAGCACCCTGCGGCATTTCAGACAGGCAGTTGAGGACACCGTATTCGCCTCTTATACTGTTTATGACCTCGATATTATTTTTCCTGTTGAGCAAGTCTGCAAGAACGCCATAGAGTTCTTCGGGTAGCTTGTCATCTTTACCAGCCATTCAAAATATCTCCTTTCAACAATTCTGTAAAAATTATTATATCATATCTCATTTAAAAAAGTCAAGAAATTTTTGATAAAAGAAAAAGACTGCACCGAGATGCAGTCTTTCCGAAGCGTACACTTCATATTTTTCCTTGGGAGGAGTCTGTATTAAAGAGGTTGTAGATTACTGATTGTTGTAAGTTACCCACTGATAGCGAGCAGTAAGGGGAGTTTTTCCGTCATAGTGGTTGAGCCATTCGTCAACGCCTGTTCCGGGCCATGTATTCATCATGATTCTGCCCTTAGTTGAGGGGATATTTTCTGTTACAGTGTGAACAGCTTTTCCGTCAACGTACCATGTTATATGGTCGGGCTGCCAGTCAAATCCGTAAGTATGGAATCCTTCAGATGCATCAAAGCCGAGGTCATACATAAATTCGTGGTTGCCCTTGCTGTCTGTGTAGTAGTTGAACTGAACCTTTGTTGTATCTTTACCGAGAACTTCAACGTCAATTTCGTCCCACGGATTATTTTCAGAAGGACCTGTGTATGTGAAGAATGATGAAACAACACCGTTATTCTTTATAGCCTGCATAGATGTCTCATAGTAGCCGTAGCCATAAGTATCGGAAGTTCTGTATTCTGCGCCTGAGTAGTTATATTTGCCTGAGTGGTCTTTGTCGATTGTGAGGCTGAGAACACCACCGTCAAGGGAAGTATTCTGTTTATACCAGCCGCAGTCGAAACAGCTTCCGTTAGTCCAGCCGTCAGATGCAAAGAACAGAGGAGTTTCGCCCTTTGAGAAATCAGCAACCATAGTTGCATTGGCATTCATAGTACCTTTTCCGCTTGTATCAGTATCTTCAGAGGGAGCGGGAGGAGTTATAGTCGGGTCACCGTTGAGGTATGATTCAGGGAGTTTTGTGATAACCTTAGCATCATATCTCTGGATAGATGCGGCATCATTACCTGTTATACCGCTTCCGTTTTCGTAAACGTCACCCTGCATAGCACCCTTGGGGTCGAGAGCATATTTACTTCTGTTTGCGATACTCTGGAGGATAGCAACAGCATCGGAGATAGATACCTTTTTATCGCAGTTTGCATCGCCCCAGAGCCAGTCACCGTCAGAAGGTGTGATATCTTCACTTACTGTTGTAGTAGTAGTAACTATATCTTCTGTTGTGGTGGTAGTTGTAACTTCGGGCTGATACGGGTCGGGGTCAGCAATAGATGCATTTTCGTCTGTAAGTGTGAGGAGATATGTAAGAGGTGAGTTCCAGTAAATAGTTATTTCATTTGTTGAATAGCTTTCGGAATTGTCAACATAACGCTTTGCAGCAGGTAAATCCTGACAATAAGCCTTAGCTGCACTGTCTTCAAGGTTAGAGTTTACACCGCCTACGAGCATACCTCTCATAGCCTCGCCCTTAGCCATTGAGGGTCTGTGGTGAGGATTTTCGGGAGAAACAGTGCCGTAGCCTGTAACAAAGCTTGTGCTTACGGGGTTTGTACCGAGGAGGTAGTCAAGCTGTGCATCAGCGGCATCGAGATATGAACTGTCGCCTGTGAGCTGATTTGCAAGACCGAGGATTATACCTGCATTTGCAACAGTCATATTGCTGCCCCAGTCAAACTTAGTAAGTGCAACACCGTAAGGTGAGCTTGATGAACGGCTCTTGAAAATATCAGCCTGAGAGATTATTGCGCTCTTTGCGTTATTGTATACGATTGAACTTGTATCTGCATGGGGGTCTGTAACGATTGCGATATTGCCGTAATCGCCTACTGTTGCCCAGTCAAGACCCTTTGAAGCAACACCGATTACATCGAGATATTTCTGATTCCTTGTAGCACGGTAAAGCTGGCAGGCAGCCCAGTAACGCTCGTCCTTGTCGGAGTTGTCACCATACTCACCTGTTACGATATCTTCGGGGTTCTTGAATACAAAGTTGGGATTCTGTTCAAGCCAAGCCCATGCCTTTTCAGCACGGCTGAGACAGTCATCAGCGAAATCCTTGTCAACATCTTTATAGAACTCATATGCAAGAGCCATAGCAGCGGCAAAGTCTGCGGTAGATGTTGAAGATACGGGAGTAACGATAAGGGGCTTTGTTTCTTCCTCAGGCATAACGTATCCGGGGAAAGTTGCACAGCTTACCTTGTGGTAAACACCACCGTTTGAAGCCTGCATTTTCTTCATCCATTCGAGTTCAAAACGTGCTTCATCAAGAATATCAGCAGTACCGTTTCCGCTTTCAGGGATACCGATATTGTCGCTGTAAGCATCGGGATTTGTCTGGTAAGCATAGAGAAGGTCTGCAACAGCCTTTGCTGCGGGAACGATATATCTTCCAAAGTCGCCTGCATCGTGCCAGCCGCCGCTTACATCAATCTGTTCATTTGTGCCGTAAACAGTAGCCATTGTGTTATGGCAAGCTCTGTGACCGAAAGTGCTGTCCTGAACTTCAACACCGCATCTCTGGAGATATAACATTCTTACGCTGTCATCGAGGAGGTTTGTATAAACACCATCACCGATTTCAAAAGTATATGAAGGGTCAAGGTTTCCGCACTTGATGTAATACTTTCCTGCCTCTTTGACTGCTGAAAAGTCGCCTGTATAGTTTGTTTCACCGGCAGAAGAATTTTCAGTTCTGTTTTCAAGTTTTCCAGTGTAAACAGCCTGACCTGATGCAGCATTTATAACAGAAAATTCAGATTCATTTGTGATATCACGGAATACAGCGGTTTTCTTGCTGTCAGGCTTATAGCCTACCTGATTGAGGTTGATTGAAGGAGCATAAGGTCTTGATGCTGCATAGTCAACCTTGCTGTCGTCAACGAGTTCAAGTGATACATTGTCGATAAAGATTTTATGTTCGGGGAGCTGACCCTCATGTTTTTCCTGAATACCGCAGTTGAACACGAGTTTAGCCATTATATCTGTTTCTTCTTCCATGGTGAACTCATAGTCAACAGTCTGGGGAGTTGAAGTAAGTTCAAGACCTTTCCATGTATAAGCCTGATATGTACCGCCGTTCTGCTGAATCATGCACTCGATGAAACGGTCTGTTGTGGAAGAAATGTCATATTTAAGTCTGTAAACACCGTTCTGATAGAGCGGAACTATGTCATAGAATACCTGTACAGCGTAGTTTACTTCACCTACATTTTTAACGGTAAGAGCAAGCTGACCGTTTTCTGTTGCGAGTGAACAAGCACCGCCGCTTTCCTTGTAAGTACCCCAGCCCGAAGTACCGCTTTCAAAAGTTGAGTTGCTGATGATGTTTCCTGCTGCGTAAACAGGAGCGTAAGCTGTGGGTATTGCGGAAGCAATCATTGTCATAGCTGCAAGTGAAGCGGCTATCTTTTTAAAAGTTTTTCTGTTCATCTTAAATTTCCCTCTCAGATATATTTTCCTCCTGCCAGTGCTAAGGGCATTTGGAATAATCGTTTTAAACTATATATATAATACAGTAAATTGTCCTGAAAGTATATAATTTTTATGACAAAAATGGTAAAATAATGACATATGTTAAATTTCTGTGAAGTTTCATGACAAAAAATATCTCCCTGCCATAAGACAGGGAGATATTGATTAATTATTTATATATTTCAGGTATTTTCTGAATGAGTATATAGTCAAATACATCAACTATTCCGTCATCATTGATATCTGAATTTTCGGGGTCTATCGGAGTTACAAGAGGTTTTCCGAGCAGCCAGCTTTGCAAAGAAACTAAATCTGCGAGACTAAGAGTTCGGTCTCCGTTCACATCGCCTTTAAGACCTGCGGGAACAGTTGTTGTAACTGTGGCAGTAGTTGTTGCAGTAGTCGTTGTGGTGGTGGTAGTAGTTGTGGTTGTTGTTGCGACTGTTGTGGTTTCGGTTATGAGATTCCAGTCCTGACAAGGGCTGTTAGTGGGTTCCCACTGCTGAACGTTTGCACCGCTTTCCTTTGAAGCTGCACCGACTTCAACAAGGCATTTATCCTTTGAAGCGTGAGTTAAGATGCTGTATGAGCCGTCAAGATTCTTTGTGAATCTGAAAAGCTGTGCGCTGTCCTTTGAGGAATATGCAACTATGTCGATATTTCCGCCATTTGTGCTGTTTTCAGCTTTAAGGGCATAACTCTCATCACTGAGAGAGCGAATCCAGTAGTAGTTACCTGAGCCAAAAGCTTTAAGAGTCCATTTCTGGCAGTCGAAACCGTTTGAACCCCACTGCTGAACGTTTGAACCTTCAGCCATTGAGCCGTTCACGATGTCCATAACCATGCCTGAATTTACATTCTCGAAAGTATAGACAACGCTTGTATCCATAGCTGTTCCCACATCAGAAACCGATTCAAAAATCCAGTCCTGACAGTTTACGCCATTGGATTCCCATTCCTGAACATTTGCGCCTGATTCCTTGCTTGCGTTTATGATTTCGACAGCGGAATTTTCGCCTGAAACTCTTGTAAGGATTTTATAGCTTCCGTCAGAGTTAGCGGCAATCATGAACTGCTGGTTAGTACCGCCATTATACTTGTATATGTCGATATTTGTGCCGTTGTCAGTCTTTTTGCCTGCAACATCAAGGACGTAAGTACCTCCGTCACCGACTGCGGAAACGATATAATAATAGCCGTCACCTGCGCTGCAAAGTTTCCATATATCGTGGATATCAGAGCCGTTTGAACCCCACTGCTGAACGTTTGCACCGTTTTCAGCCGCTGCACCTGCAACCTGCATATAAAGACCTGAATTTACATTCTTGATGCGATAGCATGAACCTTCTGCGAATGTTGCGGCAACAGGTTTCATAGGACCGCTGGGAGCTTCTGTATAGCCTGCACTCGGAACGCCTGCCTTTGCATATCTGAGGTACATATATTTACTTCCTGCTGTCTGGCAGCCGCTGTAAGAATTACAGTAAGTTTTTGCATTGTCTGCGGAAAGGCTTACATAGCTGTAATTTGAAGAAGCTTTCCATGTTCCTACCTTTGCATAGGAGGGATTTGAAGAAGTACCCTGACCTGCTGTAAGGCGGTTTACTTTACCTGATGATTTTGAGCCTGAATCAAGGAAGTATCCGAGATTCTGGTCTGTTGAACTTGGCTGATTCCAGTCACAGCAAACATTGCCGCTTGTGGAATTGTTTTCATAGAAACAGTTTTCAGCAAAGATATTTGTATTTGCCTGAACGGTGTAAGCCATAGAAAATTCGCTTACATAGTTGTTAAGGCTGTGGAAGTAGCCCCAACGCATAAGTCCGGGCGCACGGGTAAGTGTCTTATAGAATTTGTTTGATGCAAGTGTCATACGGGGATAGCCGTTGTATTGTGCATAATTGCTTGCACTGCTGTCGGGATATCCGAGGATAATTCCGTATTCATGAAGTCCGAATGAACAGTCTGAAACTGTGCAGTAGTCTGCATAGTAACAGCAGGCAAGGAATTTATCCTTGTCACTTACGGAATTATCTGTGCCGAAAGGATTATACTTGTCATGACCTGTGAAAGTAACGTGGTCAACCCAGAGATTCTGACCGCCTCTGAAATAAACCATGATATT
>DGRR01000076.1 GCA_002389995.1 Ruminococcus sp. UBA4383
AATGCCTTGCACTTTCGTTCACTCCATTACATTCCGTTCACTCTCAGTGCAAGAGCGCAGATTTTCCTCGGTTTAAAATCGTCAATTTTCGCCTTTGGTGCTTGTCATTTCGTTCATTCCGTTACACTCCGTTCACTCTCATGACAAGGGCGAAAATTTCCTGTTGTTATCTTGTATGCCTGCGGATAAATCTGAAAGTTTCCTCCTCACCTTTTTCGGCGAGAAGTCTGAGAAGAAATTCCAGTTTTTCGGCTGTTTTCTTTTCGATGATTCGATTTTTCTTAGCTTTCAGAAAATATTCGAGCGGCATTGAATTGTTATATTTTTCCTTATTATATATTTTTGATGCGGCAACACGGTCGCAGAACATTTCAAAGATAAATTCATCGGGCATCGGGACGGGTTCAAGTCTTTTGGTAACTGTGCTGTAATCCGTCCAGTATTCAAAGTGATGTTTGTTTCTTCCTTTATGGTGCATCCATGCTTTTGAATAGCCTATATCTTCTCTTTCGGATTCATTTGGACTTCTGTTGCCCTGAAAGTATTTAACACCCTGAATAAATTCTGTTGGTGAAAATTTTGAAAGGTCATGTGTAATGCCCCTCATAAATATACCTGCCTTGAAACAGTGTTTCATTACCATATGCCGATGTTTCAGGACAGTGGAGAGATGACCCGTAAAATTATGTAAAAACATACCTTGCTCCTGTTTATTTAAAATAAAATGATAATTATAAATCATCTTTATAGCTTCCTCGTATATCGAGAACGCTGTCCTTTACGATTAATTTTCCGCTTATAATTTTTCTTCCCTCACGGTATGAAGGTTCGCATATTTTTCTTGTAATTATATCGACTGCGGCAGATGCCATGCGGTCGAGGTCTACTTCAACGGTAGTTATTTCGGGGATACATATGCTTGAAACAGTATAATTATCATATCCCACAACAGAAATATCTTCGGGTACACGCACACCCTTTGATTTAAGGGCAGCTATTACACGGAAAGCTGTTTCATCGCTGTTACAGACGAAAGCGGTCGGCATATCATCGGGGAAATTTATTTTTGTATACAATATACCTCTGTCGTCCCTGTCGCTTATAGTCCATTCCTGACGGTATTCGAGATTATTTTCCATAATACATTTTACATATCCGAGGAATCTGTCATTTATACTGCTTGTGGCGTTTACTTTGCCGAAGAATCCTATTTTTCTGTGACCCATTTCGACAAGGTAATCCGTAACGATATAGCCCCCGTGATAGCTGTCGGAATTTACGGAATCGACATTGAATCTTGTATCATAGAAATCAACAAAAAGCAGTGGAATATCTATTTTACTGAGCTGTTCGAGATATTTCCTTGAAAGCTGACCTATAACGATAAGACCGTCCGCCTTGTTTTCGGTTATGATATTGGGCATAATGATATTTTTTTCATTTTCTGCGGAAATACATTCATAGACTGTGAAAGCGTTTGCAGATGAGAGTTTATTGGAGATATTTGCAGTAAGTTCCCAGTAGAAAGTACCTTTTCCGCCGACATATCTTTCAGAGGTTATCATACCGATAGTTTTGACAGTTTTAAGGGAAGCGAGTTTTCTTTTTGCACTTTTTGTAGCTGAAGGGATATAGCCGAGTTCATCAGCGGTATCGCATATTTTTTTTCTTAACTGCTGGCTTACACCGTCCCTGCCTGCGAGCGCATTTGAAACAGTCACAACACTTACACCGAGTTTATTTGCAATATCGAGCATTTTGACTCCGCTTTTCATTATTTCACCTCCGATTTTACTTTGAATTTTTCTGACATTAAAGTGATTAACACCATATTTTAATTAATTATATCATGCATTAAGCAAAAAATAAAGCATTTTCACTTAATTTTGTCTGATATGATAATATCCACAAAATTTTTTGTCATCATTACACAATTTTTTATAAACATTTCTTTTGTAAATATTCCCTTGATTTTTTCGGGAATATATAGTATAATGTAAACAGGTGATTTTATGGAAAATTATAAAATTGTTTTACAAAAACTTGCGGATTCAGGTTTTCAGGCGTTTCTCGTTGGCGGCTGCGTGAGAGATATGATTCTCGGTCGGAATATTCATGACCATGACATAACCACAGATGCACTCCCTGAACAGGTAATGAATGTTTTCAGCGGATTTACAACTGTTCCAACAGGTCTCAAACACGGTACTGTTACCGTTTTAGTCAACGGTGAACCCTTTGAGATAACCACTTTCAGAATTGACGGAAAATATTCAGATTCACGCAGACCTGAAAGCGTTTCGTTTACAAGAAATCTCACCGATGACCTCGCAAGGCGTGACTTTACCATAAATGCCATTGCCATGGATATTGACGGAAATATCTCCGACCCGTTTCACGGCTGTGATGACATAAAAAATAAAATTATCCGCTGTGTGGGCGAACCGTCAATGCGTTTCAATGAGGACGCACTGAGAATACTCCGTGCCGTCAGATTTTCTTCTGTGCTTGGCTTTGAAATAGAAAAAAATACTTCCGATGCTCTTATGAATTTAAGAAAAAATCTCGATAATATATCCCGTGAACGCATAAGAGATGAACTCGACAAGCTTATCTGCGGAAAAAATTTAGTCCCCGTAATGCTCGGATACAGGGAAATTATCGCACAGATAATCCCCGAAATGAGACCCTGTTTTGACTTTGACCAGAAATCACATTTTCATATGTATGATGTGTATGAACATATTGTCAGAACTATTGATTCCGCTCCGCAGGATTCAGTTCTTTTCCGCAGGACTATGCTTTTCCACGATATAGGCAAGCCACCGAAATTTACCATTGATGAAAACGGTGAGGGGCATTTCAAAGGTCATGCGAAAACCAGTGCGGATATGTGCCGTGATATCATGAAAAATCTCTGCTATGACAATAATTCAATTGAACAGACCTGTCTGCTTATCGCTCATCACAGCGACAAAATTCATAACGATATCCAGATTAAAAAACTTGTTTCCGAAATCGGTGAGGATAATTTTTTCATGCTCATGCAGATTAAAAGATTCGACAATTACGGAAAATGCCCCTTTGTGCTTAAAGAGTTTGAAGAATTTGAAAGACATGAAAATGCTCTCAGGGAATTTATTAAAAATAATGACTGTATGCATATCTCCCAGCTCGAAATAAACGGAAATGACCTCGTAAATATCGGATTCAGGGGAAAAGCTGTCGGTGATATGCTTAAAAATATCCTTAATATGATTATTGAGGGAAATCTCGAAAACAAACGTGATATTTTATTGGAATATGCAAAAACACAGATTTGACGATTTTAAATAAGAGGAAATTTTCGCCCTTGTCATGAGAGTGAATGAAGTGTAACGGAATGAACGAAATGACAAGCATCAAAGGCGAAAATTGACGATTTTAAATAAGGTGAAAATTATGAAAGGCTATATTCATTCAACTGAAAGTTTCGGCACGGTTGACGGTCCTGGTGTGAGATATGTTGTGTTCTTTCAGGGCTGTCCCATGAGGTGCAAATACTGCCATAACCCCGATACATGGAACTTTTCAGGAGGAAAAGAAGTCACCGCTCAGGAACTTATAAGCGAATATGATTCATATAAGGAGTTCCTCAAATCAGGCGGAATTACCGCAACAGGCGGTGAACCCCTCGCTCAGGCGGAATTTCTTGCGGAATTTTTCAGGCTCGCCAAGGAAAATAATATCCATACCTGCCTCGATACATCAGGCGCAGTGTATAACCCGCAGAATCATCAGAAAATTGATGAAGTGCTGAAATATACCGACCTCGTTATGCTTGATATAAAACATATCTTCAATGACGAACATAAAAAATTAACAGGCATGGAAAATACAAATATCCTTGAATTTGCAAAATATATAAGCTCACTCGGAATTGATTTGTGGATTCGTCATGTTGTCGTCCCCGATATAACCGACAACGAAAAGGAACTTTTCGCACTCGGAGAATTTATTGCCGAACTTAAAACCCTTAAAGCCCTCGATGTTCTCCCCTATCACGATATGGCAAAACCAAAATATCAGAATCTCGGTATTGAATATCCTCTCCCCGATACTCCTCCGCTTCCCAAAGAAAAAGCTGTATGGGCTAAGGATATTATAATAAAAGGTATAAAACACAGACTGAAAGGAAAATAATTATGAAAACTATCGCTATAATAGGTGCTATGCCCTCGGAACTCGCTGATATAAGAAATACACTCCAAAACCCCGAAATAAAACATTTCTCAGGTTTTGACTTCTATATCAACGAGTATAAAGGAAATAAAATTATCAATGCCTGCTGCGGTATCGCAAAAGTCAATGCCGCTGTGTGTACTCAGGTTCTTATTGACAATTTCAAGCC
>DGRR01000135.1 GCA_002389995.1 Ruminococcus sp. UBA4383
AAAATGAAAATTAGCACTCTCCATGTGAGAGTGCTAATTAGTTATAACTTACAATAGGATATGTGATTTTTTGTGATAATCTCCAAAAAATGCCTTGTTTTATATTTGTACACAATTTATTAACAAAATGCTCAAAATTTATGCTATAATTATAGTATCTTAACTGTTTCATGTACTGAACAGTATTTTATGAGAGGAATGGTCTTTTATGAAAATGAAAGGTAAATCAATCAGAAAATTCGCAGCTTTTGCAGCGTCCGCAGTAATGGGAGCAACTTCCCTTGCAGGTTCTGCATTTACAGCAAGTGCCGCTGATTTACAGCTTGACAACTATGCTAAACTTTTACAGTATTCCCTTTATTTCTATGATGCCAACTACTGCGGAGCAGGTACAGGCGACAAGTCGCATTTTTCATGGCGTGACGACTGTCATACGGGTTCTAATGATATGGGCGGATTCCATGACGCAGGCGACGGTATTATATGCGGTCTTACAGAAGGCTTCACAGCTTCAACTCTCGGCTGGATGTACTACGAATATAAAGACGAATTTGACAAAACAGGTACTGCCGCACACCTTAAAGATATCACAGATGAGTTTGCAAGATATATGAGAAACTGCACTACTCTTGACGGAAACGGAAACGTTACAAAGTTTATCTACGAAATGGGCGATGACGGCAAAGACCACGGAAAATGGCGTGCGCCTGAATTAATGGGCGAACGTGGAAATGATGAAATTTATTCCACTGCTGACGGGGCAAGTGATGTTGCTGCACAGTATGCCGCTGCACTCGCTCAGAATTACATAAACTTCAAAAATGAGGAAGATTTGAAATATGCAAAGGCTCTCTACGATTTTGCCGCTAAAAACCGTAAAATGACCTATGACCAGATGACTTATTCGGATAAAAGCGTTGAGGACGATATCGCATGGGCGGCAGGCTGGCTCTACCTCGCAACAAATGAACAGCCCTACCTTGATGCAAACAGCAAGGATACAAGCGGTACAAATGACTGGGTAAACGATTACTATTACGGCGGTGTATGGCTCGGTGCAGCTATAATCAATGCCGAAATTACAGGCAACTGGACTGCTCCCGTAAATTACATACAGGGCGTTGTAAATGCAAATCAGAATAAATTCTATGTCATGAATTCATGGGGAAGTGCAAGACATAATACTCTTATGCAGACCTGCGCTATGGCTGTAACTAAACATAAAGATAAATCAGGTGCGGACTTCTCCGAATGGTGTCAGAAACAGATGAATATGATTCTCGGTGACAATAATGCAAATGTATGCCTTGTTGTAGGCTATAATGATGTTTCTGCAACCTCTCCGCATCACCGTGCGGCTTCAAACCTTTATGTTGACGATTCATGGTCACAGTGGAACAGCTGGGACGGCAACTATGCAAATGTTGAGGGAAGTCATACCCTTTACGGCGCACTTTGCGGAGGTCCTACAAGTGAGGATTTCTCAACATTCAGGAAACTTGATGCAAAGGATTCTACTTCAAATGAAGTTGCCCTTGATTATCAGGTAGGTCTTGTCGGAGCTGCCGCAGGTCTTTACAGCTATTTCGGTACAGGTAATGTTGTAGCTGAAATAGGTGATGAAGTTACCGTTTACCCCGAAGAAATCGCTGCCGCAAACGGTGAAGTAATCGTTGACCCGCCCGAAAAAGAAACCTGTACACTTTCCGTAAGCTTTTATGATGTTGATACAAATGAAAAAATTGAGGGCGTTGAAGCTCAGATTGTACAGGTAACAGAACCTGAAACATTGATAGAAGAATGGACAAGTTCCGCAGAGACTTTCAATATAGATGTTCCCCTTAATGATGAGTCAACACCTTACAGGCTCATTATAAAGTCTCTCCCTGACGGATATCAGTGCAATGCCGCAAGCGGAGGAATTGTATTCAAGGACTATGCTGAAACAATAACTCTCAACGTTCCCCTTAACAAGATTTCGCAGGACAATACAATGTATGGTGATGCAAACCTTGACGGAAAAGTCAGCATTTCAGATGCCGTTGCAATACTCCAGTATGTCTCAAACGGCAGTAAATATCCGCTTGAAGAACAGGCTCTCATAAACGCAGATGTCGATACAAACCCCGGTGTTACAGGTAATGATGCGGCTGTTATCCAGCAGGTTGATGCAGGAGTGTATACTGTTGATGATTTGCCGCTTAAAGCAAAATAATATAAAATCAAAAAGGAGGATTTTTCCTATGGCTCAGAGAATCGTATTGAATGGTATTTCATACCACGGCTCAGGCGCAGTGAAAGAAATCGTAACAGAAGTAAAGGACAGAGGTTTCAAAAAAGCTTTCCTCTGCTCAGACCCCGATTTGCTTAAATTCGGTGTTACAAAAAAGGTTACTGATATACTTGATGCCGAAAACCTTGAATATGAAATCTATTCGGAAATAAAACCCAATCCGACTATTGCAAATGTTCAGACAGGTGTTGAGGCTTTCAAAAAATCAGGTGCGGATTATATAATCGCAGTAGGCGGAGGTTCTTCAATGGATACCG
This sequence comes from Ruminococcus sp. UBA4383, assembly GCA_002389995.1. Lineage (GTDB taxonomy): Bacteria > Bacillota > Clostridia > Oscillospirales > Ruminococcaceae > Ruminococcus. The sequence goes on from DGRR01000135.1 coordinate 2,551, forward strand.
CCAAGGCTGTCGGAATAATCATCACTAACCCCGATTTTGCAGATGTACGCTCACTTGAGGGCGTTGCTCCCACAAAAAATCCCTGTGTTCCGATACTTGCCGTTCCCACCACCGCAGGTACTGCCGCAGAGGTTACTATAAACTATGTTATCACTGATGAGGAGAAAAACCGTAAAATGGTCTGCGTTGATACTCATGATATACCGATAGTCGCATTTATTGACCCCGATATGATGAGTACAATGCCGAAAGGTCTTACTGCCGCAACAGGCATGGACGCTCTCACTCATGCCATTGAGGGATTTACCACAAAAGCAGCATGGGAAATGACGGATATGTTCCATTTGAAGGCTATCGAAATAATTGCCAAATCTCTCAGAGGTGCAGTTGAAAATACTCCCGAAGGCAGAGAAGGTATGGCTCTCGGTCAGTATATCGCAGGAATGGGATTTTCAAATGTAGGTCTTGGAATCGTTCACTCAATGGCTCACCCTCTCGGTGCGCTCTATGATACTCCCCACGGTATTGCAAACGCTATAATTCTCCCGACTGTTATGGAATACAATGCCGAGGCAACAGGTGACAAGTATAAATATATCGCTGCCGCTATGGGTGTTGAGGGTACTGAAAAGATGTCCGTTGAGGAGTACCGCAAAGCCGCTGTCGATGCTGTCAGAAAACTCGCTGAAGATGTCGGCATACCGAAAAATCTCAAAGAAATAGTCAAGGAAGAAGATATTCAGTTCCTTTCGGAATCGGCTTATGCAGATGCCTGCCGTCCCGGAAATCCGAAAGATACCTCTGTTGAGGAAATTGCATCGCTTTACCGTTCACTCCTTTGATTACCTTTACCAATAAAAAAGCTGTCCGTAAGGACAGCTTTTTTTATCTGACAGGAAGTTCTGTCAGGACACCTGCATCATACATCTGGATAGCAGCAGCATCTTTTCCCGTAATGCCTGCTTCACCGTCAACATCTGCATTTATTTTTCCCTGATGAGAAAGGGGATATTTCTGTAAATTTGAGATATTCTGCAAAATTGCAACAGCATCTGATATTGAAACTTTTTTGTCATCATTTGCATCACCGTAAAGTACATTTTCTGATGAATCGACAAGGATTTTGAATCTAAAACCGTTTTCTTCCGCACAGGTCTGGGCTGTTGATTCGTCATAGCCGTAAACTACAAGAGAATCAGGCTTTTTTATCCATTCGGCACTATAAAACATTTCTGATAATTCACATTCGGGATTTTTGATTATCAGTGAAGTCAGACCGTCACAGTGAGCAAATGCACCCATTCCGATATATGTAACACTTTCGGGAACTGTCAGTGAAGTTAAACTTTTACAGCTGGAAAATGCACTCCTTCCGATAGTCTTAACGCTGTCAGGAATTGTTACTGAAGTCAGGTGTGGATTTGTTGAAAATACCTCTCCTGAAATATCTGTAACATTATCGGGAATTACTACATCTCCTTTACATTTTATACCGTCAATAAGTATATTGTTTACTATAACAAGCGGATTTTCTTTTTGTTTTTCAGTCATCCACGGTGTATACCCGAACGCCCCTCCTCCGATATATGTAAGGCTTTCAGGAATTGTTATTGAAATTAATTTTTCACAGCAGGAAAATGCACAGTCTCCGACATATGTAACACTTTCGGGAATCGTAACAGAGGTTAATTTTTCATGATGGTCAAATGCACCGTCTGAAACAGATTTAATATTATCAGGTATAATAAGTACATCTTCCTGATACTCACGCCCTTCAACAAGTATATCGTTTATTATTACAAGCGGATTTTCTTTTCGTCTTTCAGCAATCCACTCAGTATTGTGGAATGAATTTGCACCGATATAAGTAACGCTTTCGGGAATTGTTACTGATGATAAATTTTTACACCTACAAAACGCAAATGCTCCTATATATGTAACATTTTCGGGGATTGTCACAGAGGTTAAACTCATACATTCATAAAATGCCATATTTCCGATAACCGTGACAGGCAGTCTGTCAATTTCAGAAGGTATTTCAAGTGTTGCAAGACTTTCCTTGTCAACTGTTCCGATTATTTCAATATGGTCTGAATATTTTTTATAATAAAACAGACCATTATAATCCTCAGGCATATATTCTTCTTCCGCACCTGCCTGAATTTTAATGGGAAGATTTTCGCATGGTAAGAGAGGTGTACTGAACATAAGGAAACAAGCAATAACTGCTGATAACAATTTTTTTAATTTCATCACCACTACCTCCATATATAGTATATTTTTATTATATCAAAGGGAATATGTAATGTCAAGATGTTTTCCTGAAAAAATTCGCTTTTTTCTATAAATTATAAATCAAACTGCGCATTAAATTTATAAGTTTTGAAGAATCGCACGGAAAATTTAAAGGAAATTTGCAAATATCCGCTTTTCGTGATATAATATATATTAAAATTCGGAATGTAGGAGTAAATTTATGGCTACTGAAACTTTATTGAAATACAACAGTCCCGCTGAAAATTTTGACAGTGCGCTCCCCGTGGGCAACGGCAGAATAGGCGGTATGATTTTCGGAAATCCTGCTGATGAGGTCATCAAACTGAATGAGGATTCGGTATGGTCAGGCGGTCTGCGCCACCGTGTAAACCCCGATGCAAAAGAGGGGCTTGAAGAAGTCCGCAGGCTTATCCTTGAGGGAAATATCCCCGAAGCCGAAAAAATCGCCTTTGAAAAATTACAGGGCGTTACCCCGAATATGCGCCACTATATGCCCCTCGGAAATCTTGATATACATATGGAACTTGACGGAAAAGCAAGAGAATATTCACGCTCACTCGATATAGGAAATGCCGTTTCGGACGTTTCATTCAAGGTGAACGGTATCGGATACAGGCGGGAGGTATTTGTTTCAGCCCCCGATGAAGTTATGGCTGTAAGAATATCCTGCGAAAATCCTGCTATGATAAGTTTAAGTTGTTCAATTGACGGCAGAGATGATTATTATGACGATAACCGCCCATGCGGTGAAAATATGATAATGTATACAGGCGGTACAGGAAGCAGGGACGGCATATTCTTTGCCGCTGTAATCGGTGCAACTGCCAAGGGCGGAAGCATACGCACCCTCGGAAATAAAATATCAGTGAAAAATGCCGATGAAGTAATGATAGTATTGTCAGTCCGCACAAGCTTTTATACGGATAATTATGAGAAATCCGCTCAGGTAGATGCTGAAATGGCTGTGCAGTGCGAATGGGACGAATTATATTACCGCCATGTATGTGACTATAAGGAACTTTTTGAAAGAGTTGAACTTAACCTCGAAGATAACAGCGAGGCTGATATACATTCCATGACAACTGATGAGAGAATTACCCGTCTGCGTGGTGACGAAATGGACAGCAAGGACTGTGCAAGACTTATCCATGACAATAAACTTATTGAACTGTATTTCAATTTCGGACGCTATCTCATGATTTCCGCAAGCAGACCCTCCACCCAGCCTATGAATTTGCAGGGCATATGGAATGAACATATGTGGCCTGCATGGGGAAGCAGATATACCATAAATATAAATACTGAAATGAATTACTGGTGTGCTGAAAACTGTAATCTTTCGGAATGTCATCTCCCGCTTTTTGACCTCCTCGAAAGAGTATGCGAAAACGGAAAAATAACCGCTGAAAAAATGTACGGAATAAAAAAAGGTTTCGTTTGTCATCACAATACCGATATATGGGGCGATACTGCTCCGCAGGATTTGTGGATGCCTGCAACTATATGGCCTATGGGCGGAGCATGGCTTGCACTCCATATATTTGAACATTATGAATATACACTCGATAAGGAATTTCTCGAAAGCAAATACCATATACTCCGTTCAGCCGCAGAATTTTTCACGGAATTTCTGATTGAAAATGAGGACGGAAAACTTGTAACCTGTCCGTCAGTATCTCCTGAAAATACCTACCTTATGGAAAACGGTATTAAAGGCTGTCTCTGTGCAGGACCTTCAATGGATTCCCAGATAATAACAGTTCTTTTCAATGATGTTATAAAATCTGCTGAAATACTTGAACGTGACAAGACTCTTGTGAAAAAACTCAAATCCATGCTTAAAAAACTCCCTCAGCCCGAAGTCGGAAAGTATGGTCAGATAAAGGAATGGGCTGTCGATTATGATGAAGTTGAAATCGGTCACAGACATATATCTCAGCTTTTTGCACTTCACCCTGCGGATTTGATATCCCCCAACAAAACTCCGAAACTTGCAGATGCCGCAAGAGCTACCCTTGTCCGCAGACTTATTCACGGAGGCGGTCATACAGGCTGGAGCTGTGCGTGGATAGCAAATATGTGGGCAAGACTTTATGACGGAAGAATGGTATATGAAAATCTTAAAAAACTCCTCTCACATTCCACAAATCCCAATATGCTCGATAACCACCCGCCTTTCCAGATAGACGGAAATTTCGGCGGTACTGCTGCGGTTGCCGAATCACTTCTCCAGAGTTGCTGTGGTGAAATAGTTCTCCTGCCCGCACTGCCCGATGAATGGAAAAACGGAAGCATAAAGGGCTTGAAGGCTAAGGGCGGATTTGAAATTGATATGACATGGAAAGACGGAAAACTTTATTCTGCATCAGTAAAATCTCTCTGCGGACAGATATGCCGTCTGAGAACAAATACTGTCGCAAGCATATTTTGTGACGGCGAAACAGTATGCTCTCATATTGAGGACGGTGTTACGGTGTTCAGTACGTCAAAAGACAGGATATATACCGTCAAGCCCTGAAATAATTGAATAAGGAAGGAAAAATATGAATATTAAAAATTTTATCTCTGTTATGGCATCTGCCGTCATTTGTGTTTCATGCCTTTCAGCCTGCACGGATAAAAATAATAAAAGCCCCGAAAATACAGAAGTAAATGCAGGCGAAACTCAGGAAACTCCTACGGAGGAAACATCTCAGCCAAGTGAGGAAATTCCCGAATCATACCCCGAATATCCCGTTTCGTACCCCGAAATAAGAGTAAGGGAAGTCTCTGATATCTATGAGGCGGAAGATACCGATTTCGGTGATGTCCTTAAACTCGAATCCCCAAAAGGTGAAAATATCAGCCCTCCCGAAGAAACTCCGCAAGAGGATTCTGACGAAAATACAGACGAAGAACCAACAAGCGAACCTAAAAGCAACAAGCCTTACAGCGGTAAAGGTTATCTTACGAATTTCAAAGATGACGGCAGTCAGTCCGTGAAATTTACCGTCAAAGCTCCTTCTAATCAGCACTATGATTTTTCTTTCAGCATATCCGCAGAAAAAGCCGTAAACTGCACCGTCCTGCTCAACGGAAAAGAACTCGACAGTTTTAAAACACGCAAAAACGGAAAGTTTACCCTTATAACAGTCTATGGCGTTTATCTCGACAAGGGCGAGGCTGAAATTGAAATTATCCCCAAAGGAAATATCAAGATAGACTATCTTAAATTCTCGAATAATACAACTCTCAATAAAATAAGCTACCGCACTGACGGAACTCCCGTAAATCCCGATGCAAGCGACAGCGCAAAGGAACTTATGGAATTTTTCTCCGATAATTACGGCGAATATATCATTTCCGCACAGTACGTTTCAGACAGCAAAAACAGCGAACTTGAACTTGTAAACAAAACTACGGGAAAATATCCCGTTATAAGATGTTCCGCTCTCAATAACAAGGGCGAATCCTTTGACGGCTGTAAGGAAGATATAAATTCCGCAGTTGAATGGTATAAAAACGGCGGTCTTGTAAGCCTTATGTGGTACTGGGAAGCCCCGTCAGAAAAATCCTCCGTATATACCGAGGAAACGGATTTCAAACTTTCCGAAGCCGTTACTGATATAGATATATCAAATATGTCGCAGGAAGATATAAGAGGTCTGTACGGTGAGGGACAGATTTCCGAACAGTGCTACGGTCTTATAAGGGATATGGACAATATGGCGGAACTTCTCAAAACATTTCAGGAAAATGATATCCCCGTCTTATGGAGACCCCTGCATGAAGCATACGGTGACTGGTTCTGGTGGGGTGCGGACGGTCAGGAAGCTTATAGCTGGCTGTGGCAGTTGATGTATGACAGATACACGGAATTTTTCGGACTGAATAATCTGATATGGATTTGGAATGGTCAGAGTTCAAATACTCTTGTCGCAAAAAATACTTTCGATATCGCTGCAATAGATATATACCTTGACCCTGATGATGACTTTGAAAGCAGATATGAACAGTTCATAGCCATGCAGAAAATTGTCGGTGCTGATAAGCTTATAGCAATAAGCGAGTGCAGCAGAGTACCTGATGTGGATATCGCTTTCAGAGACAATACAGTATGGCTTTTCAGCGGACAGTGGTACGGTGAATATATTTCCGACGCAAAGGGAAATTATTCCGAGGAATATTGTTCAAGGGCGGATTTTGCAAGATTTTACAATTCAGAAGGAGTTTTAACTCTTGACGAATACAAGGAAATGAAAGCCAATGCTCCCAAAAGACAAAAAACTACCGAGCCTGCCGAGGAGGAAACTCAGCCTGATGAACAGCAGTTTGAAGAAATTCCGCAGGATTATCCCGATGAATATTCCGAGGAACAGCCTCAGGAAGATGAACAGTATCTCTATGTGTGAAATCATGTGAATAAATAAAACCCGAAAGTCATGCTTTCGGGTTTTTCTGTTACATCTGTGCATTGAAAAGTGCGGAGAGTTCATACACTACATCATCATTGTCAGCATCTATATATACGGCTTCATTTATTGACGAAAGGTCTTTAAGCGAATCAATCTGTTCATTGTAGCCAATGGTATAAATTGGTATTCCGTAGTATTTAACGATTTTCTGGGCGGTTTCATATTCAGTGCCTCTGTTGCACAGACCGTCACTGAGGAGGAAAATCATAGTATTTGCTTCGGGGACTTGTTCTTTCATATCGTTTATCATTTTTACGCCCTGCAAAAGTGCATCATAAGTTGCGGTATTTCCGCCTGAATTAAGGTGTTCAACAGCACCTGCAAAGTATGAACGCTGTTCAAGGTCAAACTGTGCTATCGGTAAATTTATCATTATATTGTCGCTGTAAGAAATAAGACCGATATAGTTATCGCTGTTTATATTTTTCGAGGCTTCGAGGAGAGAAGTTTTAAGGCGCATTATGGGGTCACCATTCATGCTTCCCGAAACATCTGCAATAAAGAGTGCAATAGTGGGAGTACCTGAATTTTTCTCTTGTTTCCAGAGTGTCTGTGCGCTGATGATATCATTACCGCTGATTGTTTCTGTATTGTAGGCAAAGTTTATATCGTTATTGAAACCGTATTCCTGAGCGTGTTTCTGATTATCGTCATTCATGGCGAAATCGAGGAACATATCGAGGGCTTCTTTCTGTTGTTTGGAGAGTTCACCGACACTGTAAAGGGGGTTGCTGTGCTTATAGCCGAAAGGAATAAATTCATATGAACTTTTAAGCGAGGCATTATTTATATAAGCCTGATATTCGACAACGCCAGCCTGTAAAGTACCGCTCTGCATAGCGTTTACCATTTGGTCGGTGGTATAGCATACGAAGGGGATATTTTCTTGAAGCTTGCGGAATTTTTCGACTGATGAACTGCTCATCATATCGGCACTGTCAAAATATGAAAGGGCATTTACGAGGAAATTAAGACCTGTTGCGGAAGTATAGGGATATGTATATCCGAGCTGGAGTTCACCGTTAAGAACTGAATCCACGACAGTCTGAAAATTTGTCTGACCGTATTTTGAATCTATTGAATTTTTTACAGTTTTAGCGAGAGCGATACCTGCGGTATTTCCGACAAGCTGTTCTTCTTCGAGGGTAAGCTTTGCGCCTTTTGCGACTGCGAGTTCACCGAAAAGGGTATTTGAAGGGGTATAAGCCTGCGGAATATAGACATTGTTTGTTATATAGTCTGATGAAGCACCTGAGGGAATACTTCTGATGCTTACGGAAACGACAGAGCCGTCCGAGAGTTTGTATCTGTTTTTATTGAAATCCTCAGCTGTTTCGTTGAGCCAGCCGTTATTATTTTTGCCTGCTTTTTCGGAAGTGGAGAATATTTCTATATCAACATCACCGTCACCTTTAACGGTAAGAGGGTATTTAGTTTCGATATTGGGGAGGTTTGCGGAGAGGTTATCGGAATAGTCAACAGTACCCTTTACTTTTGACATTTCGTTGACTTTAAGTTTTTTGATTATGCTGTTCATGGTATCCTCGGCGGATTCCTGAGATACGGGTATCTGTGTATCTGATTCGGATTTTTTATTTTCGGGATTTTTGAGAACCGAACCTATGAGAATTGTAGTTGCGATTATAGCTGAGACAGCTATTATCAGAGAAATTTTTCCTTTCATTATATATCTCCTTTCTCGATATCCTGACGATAATTTTTAATTGAGTTTATGAGCATTTCGAGTGATTCGACATCTGAGCCGTCAGAGCCTTTTTCTGTCATCTGGGAAACTTCAACGAGAAGTTTTGTATAGTCGTTGAGGATTTTATTGTTTTTTTCAGTGAGTTCATAGAGGTAGGACTTATGCATATCTATTCTTTCGGTTCTTGCTGCTGACTGGATAATAGCGGTTCTTTTCATAAAGAGCTTCATATTTCTGAGCATAACCTCTTCAACGTCTTTACTTACGACATCATACACACCGCCTCCTGAACAGAGAGTATCGAGAGTTTCGGATTTTTTTCGGAAAGTTTCCCATTGTTCGAGCATTTTGGACGCATAGGAACTGCACACATTATAATCCGTGAGTTTTTTCATAACGTCTGCATAGTCCTGCGGAGTTATGAGCTTTTCAAAAGTATCTTCTGTAATTATATATGATTTCTGAAACGAATTTTTTCCTGAACTGTCAAGCTTTATGAATAAACCGTTTCCTGCGGTTATAACAGCCATGATGAGAATTATAAAGCCTATTGAGAGAACAGAACCCGATATGAAATCACTTCTGAAAATAATAAACGCTGCCGCTGCAATCACAAGATTGAATATTATCTGACCAAGATATTTTTTCATTTTATCACCCCTGAAAATTATTATGACAATAATATTATATACTATATGAATTTTAAAGTCAATATTTTTATAGAATATCTGTTGTTGACAAAATTAATTTAATGTTGTATAATATACATATTATCATAAAGACAGGAGAGATTTTTATGTCAAAGAAACACTTTTATATAACTACACCGATATATTATCCGTCAGGAAATCCCCATATCGGTCACTGCTACACATCAGTAGCCTGTGATTCAATCGCCCGTTACAGACGTATGCAGGGTTATGACGTAATGTTCCTCACAGGCACGGACGAACACGGTCTTAAAATAGAACAGAAAGCCGCTGAAAAGGGCATTACCCCGAAAGAATATGTTGATGAAATCGTTGCTGTATTCAAAAAACTCTGGAAGTATATGAATGTGGATTATGACCGTTATATCCGCACAACTGACGATTACCACATTGAAACCGTTCAGAAAATTTTCAAACAGCTCTATGACAAGGGATATATTTACAAGGGCGAGTATTCGGGAAAATACTGTACCCCCTGCGAAAGTTTCTGGACTGATTCACAGCTTGATGAAAACGGCTGCTGCCCCGAATGTCACAGACCTGTAACTTTCGCAAAGGAAGAGGCTTATTTCTTTAAAATGTCACCCTTTGCAGACAGAATAGAAAAACTCCTCACCGAAACAGATTATCTCCAGCCCAAAACCCGTGCCGTTGAACTGGTAAACAATTTCATAAAACCGGGTCTTGAAGATTTGTGCGTTTCAAGAACTACTTTCAAATGGGGAATACCCGTAACCTTTGATGAAAAGCACGTTGTATATGTATGGATAGATGCACTTTCAAACTATATTTCAGCCCTCGGATTCCTCAACGAAAGATATAACGACTACGAAAAATTCTGGCCTGCTGATGTTCACATGGTTGCAAAGGATATTATGAGATTCCATGCAATTATATGGCCTGCTATGCTCATGGCTCTCGAACAGCCCCTGCCGAAACATCTCGCTGTACACGGCTGGATAACTTTCACCAATAAATCAGGCGAAAATCAGAAAATGTCCAAATCCCTCGGAAATGTCGTTGACCCGTTTATGCTCGGTGAAAGATACGGAGTTGACGCAATAAGATACCATATTCTCCGTGAAATGGCTCTTGGTGCAGACAGTGCATTTTCAAATGAAATCATGATAAACCGTATAAATTCCGACCTTGCAAACGGTTTCGGAAATCTCGTTTCCCGTACAGTTGCTATGGCTGACAAGTATTTCGGAGGTACTCTCCCGACTGAACGTCAGGCAGAGGATATTGACAATGATTTTATAAATACCGTCCTCAATACTGTAAAGGAAGTTGAAACGGAAATGGACGGCACAAGAATCAAGGGCGCACTTGAATCAATTTTCAAAGCCGTTGACCGTGCAAACAAATACATTGATGAAACTCAGCCGTGGGTTCTCGGAAAAGACGATTCCAAAAAGCCCAGACTTGCAAGCGTCCTCTATAATCTCCTTGACGGAATACGCATAATATCAACCCTGCTTTCACCTTTCATGCCTGTTACTATGCCAAAAGTATGGGAGCAGATAGGTGCATCTGAATCAGATGTTGAGTATGAAAAATTAAGCACATTTGGAGTTCTTCCCGAAAATGTAACTGTTCACAAGGGTGAAATTTTATTCCCCAGAATAGATGTTGACAAAGAGATTGAAGAACTCAATTCAATTATTGAGAAAAATATGGCTGAAGCCAAATCAAAGCTTTCCGAAAGCGAAAAGGCTGAAAGTTCGGAAAATGCTGAAAAAATTGAACTCGCCCCCGAAATAACCATTGACGATTTCGCTAAAATTGAAATCCGTGTCGCTAAAATAATATCCGCTGAAAAGGTTAAAAAATCCGATAAGCTTTTATGTTTGCAGCTTGATGACGGCATGGGCGGAAGACAGGTAGTTTCAGGAATCGCTCAGTACTATACTCCCGAAGAACTTGTCGGAAAGAAAATCCAGCTTATCGCAAATCTTAAACCCGTTAAATTAAGAGGCGTTGAAAGTTTCGGAATGATATGTGCCGCAGATACTCCTGACGGAATAAAAGTTGTATTCGCTGATGATTCAATACCTGTCGGTTCAAAAATAAGATAAAATAAATTCCCCTGTCCTGCGACAGGGGATTTTTCATATTTTCATCATGAGTGCGACTGCATGGGCTGATATACCGAGTTTTTCGCCTGTAAATCCGAGGTTTTCCTCAGTAGTTGCCTTGACGCTTATCTGTGATACATCACAGTTGCAGACCCTTGCAATATTCTCACGCATTGAAATTATATGCGGAGCGAGTTTCGGGGCTTGTGCTATGACGGTAGCGTCAATATTGCCTATACGATAGCCATTTTCACGGCATACTTCAACAACTTTTTCCATAAGCTTCATACTGTCCGCACCTTTGAAATTATCGTCCGTATCAGGGAAAAGATGACCTATATCTCCGAGAGCAAGTGCGCCGAGCATAGCGTCCATTATTGCATGGGCGAGGACATCTGCGTCCGAATGACCTAAAAGCCCGACAGTATGCGGAATATCCACACCGCCAAGAATTAATTTTCTGCCTTCAACGAGTTTATGCACATCATAACCGTGACCTATTCTGAACATAAGATTCTCCTTTTTTTAAATTACAAAATTTTCAGCACAAATATCACAAAGCCTGCAATACCGACAGCAAGCGATATAATAAATGCAATGATATTTGATTTCTTTTCTTTGAAAATGTAAAAGCTTACAGCGAGAATAATTAAATATATTAAAATCATAATATAGCCGACAGGGATAAAATCCTTATCTTCTTCCCAGTCCTTAGTTCCCGGTGACGAATCGGGGTGAGTTATAAAGGCTATCCCCACAAATGACCACCATAAGCCGATAAATCCCTGAAATAAGCCGTGCAGGGCGATTAATACTTTCTTTATTATATTATTTTTCATCACGCATTTTCAGGAGTGTTTCAGCGATTTTGATATCTTCGGGGGTAGTTATTTTTATATTGGTATAGTCACCGATTGTCATGTAGACTTTACCGCCTATTGCCTCGACAAGCTGACAGTCGTCCGTGAAATCAAGACCGTGTTCAAGGGCAAAGTCTATGCCTTCAAAGTACAAATCTCTTTTGAAAATCTGAGGGGTCTGGGTTATATAGAGGGATTTGCGTGGGGGAGTATCGGTAATTATATCGTCATCAACAATTTTGATTGTATCCTTGACAGGAACACCAAGAGTTGCACCGCCGAAAACTTTAGCATCTTTTATAGCTTTTTCGATATGTTCAGGCTTTACGAGTGGTCTTGCACCGTCATGTACTGCGACAAGCCGGGAATCCTTTGATATTTTTTTAATGCCGTTTATAACGCTTTCCTGACGGGTATTTCCGCCAGTTGTACATTCTTTAAGCTTTGTAATGCCTGTATTTTCGGCTTCTTTCCGAATGGTGGGGATATCTGATTCTCTTGCGACAATTATAATTTCCTTAATGCTTTCGCAGTTCTGGAATGCAAGCATTGTATTGCCGATTACGAGGTGATTTCCGAGGGGGAGGAGAATTTTATTGATACCGCCCATTCTTGTTGAATTTCCTGCACATACAATTATAGCTGAAGTATTCATTTAAAAATCCTTTCTGTCTCTGCTCGGTTCAACGGGAGAGGTTAATATTCTGATTTTTGGTAATTTTTCAAGAGTATAGTAATAATTGAAGAAACCGTCCTGTGTGGAGATGTCATTTTCGCCTGATGCGGGGGGAGCGAATATATTTACAGTCATATCAGCGGAATTTTCGAGGGGCTTTTCAAAAAATGCAGGCATGAGGTCAATAGTTTCAGCCTGCGGTGACTTATAGAACCAGCGACCGTTAATTTCTATCATGAGGTTTGAATCGTCATCGAAAACGAGTTCGCAGAAGTGGGGGTTTTTATCAAAATGCACGGGAATTGCAATACCCTCGGCATCTTCTGAATTTCCCCAGCGCAGAGTTACGGGAAGTGAAATTTCATCACCGATATTCATTGACGGCATGAACCATTCATCATGAATGATATCCCTGTAAGTTTTCATGACAGGCTGTTCAATGCCGACATCTGCATTATTGGGGTTCTGAATTTCAAGTCCGAGTCTGCCACGGTCACGGAACTGATAAAAAGTAAAGCCTGTGAACCATTCAGCTTTACTATCCTTAATCATATCGCAGAACATCTTAACCATTTCAGCCTGTTCATAAGCACCTGTAACATCACCGTCAGCATTAAATTCGCTCATAACCATAGGTTTGCTGATATTGTTGTTTATATATTTAAATCGTTCATAGCTTGCCTTAGTCATATCGAAAGTATCTTTCACGGAACTTCTGCTGTGGGAATTTCCGCCTGATTCAGCGACATCATAAGGCCAGCCCCAGTGCAGAGCCATATATTTATCGACAGACCATATATCGGTTTCTCTTACAGCCTGAGAAAATTCTTTTTCCTTTTCGATTTCGCCTGTTTCCTGATTTTCGACACCGCCTATGCAGAGGATAGTCTGAACATTGGGAGCGTTTTCTTTTATAATTTTAGATGCTCTGCAATAGAAATCCGCAACTTCCTGATAGCTTGCTCTTTTGTTGAATGAAAACCAGTTTCCTGTTGCCTCGTGATTTATACGCAGGAAAATTCTGCCGAAAGTTTTCAAATCCTTACCGATAGCCGCAATCATTTCATCAGTAACATGGGGGTCGATAGTGAGGGTGAGTGTAACGTCCTGACCGTGTTTTCTGATATCACGCATATAGTTGAAGGGTTCATCGTTGAGATTTCCGCCTATGCCGCCCTTGTATGTGAAGTAGTCATCATAGGGATAATCCCACTGGAAAGAAACTTCTGCGTCTTTCATGGCTTCCGATATACGCTGAGGGAACTGTTCATCAAGAGGGTAATAACAGTACATAAGGCTTATACTGCGGTGAGGTCTGCCGAGTTTATTTAATATATAGTCCTGATTCACATATTCGCCTCTTTCGCTGCCGTCGCCTAAATCGACAGCGCACTTAGCTTTTCCCATAAATACTTTATAGAGTTTCTGCATAGAAAAAAATTCCTTTCATTTAATATAAATAAATTATAATATGAAAGATGAAATATGTCAATAAAAAAATCCCGAACTTAGTCGGGATTTTTCATATTATTTCTTTAATGCTCCGATTGAATCGAGTCTCTGTATTTCTGCTGCATCAAGACCTGTAACACCGTCGCCTGTATTGTTGATATCAGCATTAAATTCGCCCTGAGCGGAGAGGGCATATTTCTGAGAATTTGCGAGGTACTGGAGGATTCTGACAGAATCCGATATGCTCACATTTTTGTCGTCATTTGCATCTCCCAAAAGAGAATTGAATACATCAACGTGTGCATTTCCGACAGAAACACTTCCTATGCTCAGAGAGCTGTCATATTTCGGAGTGACTTCAAGACCGAGGTCTTTTGCTATATTTATTGAAACTTGGCTGTGTTCGTAGTCGGTAACGCCTTCATCAGGAATAAGGCATACTGTCGGATAAGAGAAGAAATAAGGATATTTTCCGTCTGCATCGACGTATGCTGTATACTCAAATGGGAGTATATCTTCATTTTCAAATTCCATAATTTTTTTCTCTTCGGTATTGAAAGTAACAACACTGAAACTGAGGTTGTTGTCCTTTATATAATCTGTAAGTTTTTTTACAGTTTCATCAGCATTTTTTGGATTGAGTTCGTATCCTGTCAGGTAAGGTTCGACATTAAGGTAATACAGGCTGTATGTGCTGTTCTGATAGTCGAAAGCGGATATAAGATTTTTTTCTTTAAGTCCGTTGCAGATATTTCTTATTTCCGTACCCGTAGCATCATAATTGTCTGTATTTGCAACTATGTTGTATCCGTTCACATCATATCCGCTTGTAATGGTATAGTCGGGATAATTTTCCTTCATATATTTTTCAACTTCTGCTATATTGTCAGATGTCATGTAAAGTGACATACCGTCATAAACTGCGACGATATTATCTCTTATATTGTCAACAGATTGAAAGGCTCTTACTTTAATTCCGTCAAAATCATCGAAAGCATATATACCCCATTCCTTGTAATCGGTTTCGTAAAGTTCACTTATGGCAGCTTCCATGTCTTCTGAGCTTACATTTCCCAACGCATTTGCGCCAATCGGTGAAAGGCAGGCAACAGCAGTTATTGCAGAAAGAATAATCGCAAGATTTTTTTTCATCATAAAAAATCACCTCAACTGTTATTTTATATTAAAGAAAAGTTAGAACTAACCATATGTATTATAACATTTTTCATATATAAAGTCAATAGTTAGATAAAATGAATATCTTTCTGAAATTTTGTGCATATTGCATTGATTATGCACTTGTAAATTGTCAAATTATGTGCTTGACAAAATGAAAGTTATGTGTTATCATATCAATAAGATATTTTTAAATCTTTGACGAGGAAGGTATATATCGCTGTTTATCATTACAGAGAGCCGTCCATAGCTGAAAAGACGGCATGGTATAAGATATATGCACACCGCCTCCGAGTGCGTCCAATAAACGCCGGCTGCTCCCGTTACCGAGCCAATGAGATGCGGATATGATATCCGTGTGAATCAGGGTGGAACCACGGCTTTTTACCGTCCCTTTTGTCTTTGCAGACTCAGGGGCGGTTTTTGTTTATTTTATGGACAATTTATTTTTGCCCTGCGTTCCCGATTAAAAAAGAGGTGATATTTATGAACATGATAAAGTACAACGAAAAAGAAGAAGCTTATGAGATTGTCTACAAAATATGGGAAAAAGATGCCACTATCCGTTTCTATGTTGAGGAACAGCAGGATATTATGGACAATTTCAGCGATGTAGCCGCAAAACTCGACAGACTCAACCGCAGTAAATCAAGTATCGCACAGCTTGTCTGCGATGAGGGCTACTATGAAGGAGTTGCCGAAACTTTTGAACAAGGTATGCTTCTGGTCAAGGCTTATGTTGATATTGACGATGACGGAGTAGTTCTCTGTTTCAGCGTAAACAATAATGACGGATACCTTAAAAATCCCCTCTCGCTTGAACTCTATGAAGATGAATTTGAAATTCTCGGCTGGGATACTTATTGATGACATAAAACAAACAAAGGAGAAATTATTATGATAAATCTTAAACTCAAAGACGGAAGTATCCGTGAAATTGAAAACGCTGCCCCCGCAAGCGAAATAATCAAAGGTATAGGTATGGGTCTTTATAAGGCTGCCTGCTGCGTCAAAATAAACGGCGAAGTAAAAGACCTGCGTACTGTTATCGAAAACGACTGCGAATTTGAAGTATGTACTTTCGATTCAATTGACGGAAAAAAGACTTTCTGGCATACAGCATCACATATACTCGCTCAGGCTGTAAAAAGACTTTACCCGAATGCAAAGCTTGCAATAGGTCCTGCAATTGACAACGGTTTCTACTACGATTTCGACCTCGAAAAGCCTTTCTCTCCCGAAGAACTCACAAAAATCGAGGCTGAAATGAAAAAAATCGTAAAAGAGGGTATCGCTATTGAACAGTTTGAACTCTCTCCCGAAGATGCAATTGCTAAACTCAAAGAAATGGACGAACCCTATAAGGTTGAACTCTGCGAGGAACACGCTGACAAGGGCGAACCAATTTCATTCTATAAACAGGGCGAATTTACTGACCTCTGTGCAGGTCCTCACCTCATGACCACTGCTCCTGTAAAGGCTTTCAAACTTCTCTCATGTACAGGTGCTTACTGGAGAGGAAGCGAAAAAAATAAAATGCTCTCCCGTGTATATGCAGTTGCATATCCGAAGGCTGCCGAACTCGAAGCCGATATAAAACAGCGTGAAGAAGCTAAACTCCGTGACCATAACAAACTCGGCAGAGAACTTGAAATATTTACAACAGTTGACTATATAGGTCAGGGACTTCCCATAATTCTCCCGAAAGGCGCAAAGATAATCCAGACACTTCAGAGATTCGTTGAGGACGAGGAGGAAAAACGTGGCTACCTGCTCACAAAAACTCCCTATATGTCAAAAAATGACCTCTATAAAATTTCAGGACACTGGGACCATTACCGTGACAGTATGTTCATTCTCGGCGACCCTGATGACGATTCAAAGGAATGTCTTGCACTGCGTCCTATGACTTGTCCTTTCCAGTATCAGGTATTCCTCAACAGACAGCGTTCATACCGTGACTTGCCTATGAGACTGGGCGAGACTTCAACTCTTTTCAGAAAAGAAGATTCAGGCGAAATGCACGGACTTATACGTCTGCGTCAGTTTACTATCTCAGAGGGACATCTCATATTAAGACCCGAACAGCTTGAAGAAGAATTTAAAGGCTGTCTTGAACTTGCAAAATATATGCTCGAAACTGTCGGACTTGCAGAAGATGTTTCCTACCGTTTCTCACAGTGGGACCCCGCAAACCCGAACAACAAGTACGAGGGTACTCCTGAACAGTGGGAAAAGGCTCAGACTGCCATGGGAAATATTCTTGATAACCTCGGCGTAAAATATACAATCGGAATTGATGAGGCTGCTTTCTATGGTCCTAAGCTTGATATCCAGATAAAGAACGTATTCGGAAAAGAAGATACACTTATAACAATTCAGATAGATATGCTTATTGCACAGCGTTTCGGCATGGAATACGTTGACGTTGACGGCACTAAGAAAAATCCGTATATTATCCACAGAACATCTATCGGCTGCTATGAGAGAACTCTTGCGCTCCTTATTGAAAAGTATGCAGGTGCATTCCCGTTATGGCTTGCCCCTGAACAGGTCAGAATTGTACCCGTTGCAGACCGTCATCTTGATTACTGCAACGCTCTCAAATCAAAGCTTGAAGCCGCAGGCATACGCTGTTCAATTGATGACAGGGCTGAAAAGGTAGGAAAGAAAGTCCGTGACGCAAGACTTGAAAAGCTCCCTGTATGGGTAACTGTCGGCGATAAGGAAGTAGAAGGAAATACTGTTTCCGTAACTTCAAGACGTGAGGGCGACCTCGGCTCAATGTCACAGAATGACCTCCTCGGAAAACTTCTCGACGATATCGCAAAGAAAGTAAGATAAGTTTTGATTTAATTCAAATTTTGCATAAAAATCCGCAGATATTTCGTCTGCGGATTTTTTTATTATTTTACTGAAATATGCCATAGGCGATATACACAAAAAATATATCTGATATCAACTATATTTACTATACTATGCGATATAAATCATTCATGAACTTGATAAGTTTATTTGTCATATCACGCAGGTGAATACAATCCTTTTGAGAAAATTCAATCATGGTATAATTTTTGAAATTTTCAGAATATTGTGGATATCGGAGATTATTATGTATAGCAGAAAATCTCATATCTCCCATTACATTATGTATAAGTTGAGTTTTAAGCTGTTCTTTAAGAGCAACATTATTTCCCGAACAGATTTCTACCAGAAATTCGATTGACTTATCAAGCTGATGTCCTGTATCACGGATTCTTTTTGCAAAATATTGATTAGTAACGTCAACCCTTCGGCAAATTTGTTCCTTTACAAATTTTTCCATAGCCTGAATATACATATAGGACGCTTCGTTGTAAATATTGCTTTTCAGCAATATATCCGCCGAGTGTTGATTGCTTAAAGCAATATTGTGATAACAGTCTGCCGTTTGTATACTTGAATTAAGTCTGTTTTTTTTCATAATGATTTCCTCCCACAGTTAAAATACTTAATGCATACAGCTTAATTTTAACATATTTTCTTGAAATATGCCATAGGCGATATGCACAAAAAACAATTTTTTATTTGTTTAATCATACAAATTATTGAATATGCACATATTGTTCTTACATTAGAACCAATTTTTTTATATAGGTGTTATAATATATACAATACAAATTAAAGGAAAGGAGGTTGAATTTATGTATCACAATTACAGGTACAGAGTTGTTGTTCAGTTACCCAACGGAGCAACTCAGACATACACAGGTATGTATACAAATCTGCGTTCTGAATCAGATGCAGTAAATGCTTTATACAGAAATTACAGTAACATAGTTGACTATGATATATGGGAATGTTAATATCAGTCAGCAACAAAAAATCCCTGTCGGACGTGAGTTTCCGACAGGGGTTATTTTTATATCAAAGGATTACTTTGAAGCGTTGAGCTTCTTAGCGAGCTGAGATTTTTTTCTTGCAGCCTTATTCTTATGCATAAGACCCTTAGCGCAAGCCTGATCAACTCTCTTGATAGCTACCTTGATAGCATCTTCCTTGTTTGCAGCATTTTCTGAAACAGCGGCATCAGCTTTTTTGAGGATAGTTTTAAGCTCGGACTTTCTTGCTTTATTTGCAGCAGCCTTTGAAGCATTAACCTTAACTCTTTTCTTAGCGGATTTAATATTCGGCATTTTAATTGCACCTCCTTAAAATAATCGGCATAAAAAGCCGAAAGATACAGATAATAAGTACGGCATAGCGTACCCGATAACTGCAACGCACAGTTATCATACTGAGACAACTGTAATTATACCATTTTTGCAGAGATATTTCAATAGGCAAAACGGAAATATTTGATAAAATTTTGCGGGTTGAAACTCAGCAATATGCACAAAGGAGAATATTATGTACAAGAGAACGGATATGGCGGACGAATGTATCAGTGAATATCAGAAATATGATAATGTTCACAGGAATAAGAGGGGTAAAATTTTTGATATAACAGAAATAATAATAGATGATGACAGTTTTTTTGAAAGCATGGGAAAGCATAAGGGAAAGTATATAACGCTTGAATGTAAGAATCTCGGAGATTTCAGCGGTGATGACAATGAAATGATATGCGAACTGGCTGATGAATTTAAAAATATTATACCTGACGGAGATATTCTTGTATGCGGTCTTGGAAACAGGGATATAACGCCTGATGCAATAGGACCTTTCACAGCATCAAAAATACTTGCGACAAGGCATTTGAAAGATGAACTTGCACATCAGGATAATTTTCTGAAATCACTGCGGAGAGTGAGTGTATTTGCAGGCGGAGTGCTTGGACAGACAGGTATTGAAACGGCTGAAATAATATCCGCACTTTGCAGGCAGATAAAGCCCTCGGCAGTTATTGCGGCAGATGCTCTTGCGTGTTCGGATATAAACCGCCTCGGAAATTCAATTCAGATAACCGATACAGGCATATCACCCGGCAGCGGAGTGGAAAATTCAAGGAAAGAAATATCTTCATATTCACTCGGAATCCCCGTCATAGCAGTAGGAGTTCCGACAGTTGTTGATTTGAGAAACATCACGGAAAATATGGGCGAAAATTGCGATATGGTAGTTACTTCCAGAAATATAGACCGCCTTGCGGAGCGTTCCGCACAGTTAATATCATTTGCCTTAAATTCGGCACTTCAGCCCATGCTGACACTGAAAGAAATCAGAAGTCTTTTCTGATATTGCGATTCACTTACCAAAAATTGTGATTTCTCCACATATAATATTGACAAATTAAAATACTTGTGGTAAAATGTTTGTGTAATATTAATGGCTCTTTGAGAGCCGTATGGAGGAATGGTCTAAATGAAGGGAAAAATTTTAAAAGCCGCAGTTGCAGGAATACTCTGTGCTGCAATGTCACTTGCACCCGTACAGGGAATTGTTACGGTTGCCGAGGACACTGACGGAATAATTTATTCATCTGATTTTGAGGACGGAGATACTTCAAAATTCTCCAAAAGAGGCGACAGAGATACTTCTGTGATAGAAGTTTCAGATGATGCTTCTGCTCCAAGCGGAAGTAAAGTTATGTCCGTTACAGGACGTTCAAGCGGCTGGAACGGTCCGTCATTTGATTGCAGTTCAAACCTTGAACCAAATGTGAAATATGTCGTAAGCGCAAAGGTAAAGGCTGCATGGTACAACAATGTGAGAATCTCTATTCAGCAGACACCCGCAGGAGCAACCGAAGCTACTTATGGCAACCTTGTACAGGCAGTTTCACAGGGCGACTGGGTAGAACTTACCACAAGCTTTTCATTCCCTGAAAGTTCAAAAGATGTTTCAGTATACATTGAGAGCGATGACAAAACAGATTTGTGGGTAGATGATTTCAGTATCAGCCTTGCACCCAATAATCTTGACAAGTCACTCCCGTCACTTAAAAATGTTTACAGCAAATACTTTAAACTTGGTACAGCAACCACTGTAAAGGAACTCGCTCCCAATTCAACAAAGGAACTCATTCTCAAACATTTCAACAGTATCACCGCAGGCAACGAACTCAAACCCGATGCAGTCCTTGATAAAAATGCCTGCCTTGCACTCGCCGAGGAGGGTGATGACACAAATCCGCAGGTAAGCCTCGCAGCAGCACGCCCGATTCTTGATTTTGCAAGAGATAACAATATCCCTGTAAGAGGTCATGTTCTTGTATGGCATCAGCAGACCCCCACATGGTTCTTTAAGGAAAACTATGCAGATGACGGTGAATGGGTATCCAAAGAAAAAATGCTCCAGCGTATGGAAAACTATATCAAGAATGTATTTGAAGCAGTAAAGGAAGAATATCCCGATGTTGACTTCTATGCATGGGACGTTGTAAATGAATGCTGGCTCGATGACGGAAATTATCGTAAGGCAGGTTCTCAGGAGGAAGGCTCTCAAAATTCACCGTGGGTAAAGGTTTTCGGTGACAACTCATTCATAAAGCCTGCATTTGAATTTGCCAAGAAATATGCCCCCGAAGGGACTAAACTCTACTATAACGACTTCAACGAATATATGCCACAGAAAACTCAGGCTATCATCAAAATGGTTGAGGAAATAAATTCTGACGGTCACTACATTGACGGTATCGGTATGCAGTCACATCTTGATGTACGTTCGGGAAGCGATGCATTCCCCGCTGTAAACGTATACGAAAAGGCTGTAAAGGCATTTACTGAAACAGGTCTTGATGTTCAGGTAACAGAACTTGATGCAACCGTAAACGATACAGACCACTTTGCAGAACAGGCTCAGTATTACAGCGATATCATGGACGTTCTTGTAAAATATGCAGACAAGATTTCGGCTGTTGTATTCTGGGGAACTACCGATGACCAGAGCTGGAGAGCATCAAAAACTCCGCTCCTTTTCAATGAGGACTATTCCGCAAAGGAATCTTTCTATTCAATAATTGACGGTCTTGACTATGATGAGGAAATTCCTGAGGAAACTACAACAACTGCAACCGAAAATCTCGTATCTGAAAATACAACTACTACCACCTCTGAAATTGTTACAGGTGATGTAGTTTACGGTGATGCAAACCTTGACGGAAAAGTAAGTATTTCTGATGCTGTTGCAATACTCCAATATGTTGCAAACGCTTCAAAATATAACCTTGATGACAAGGCAAAGGCAAATGCTGACGTTGACGGTAACCCTGGTGTTACAGGCAAGGACGCCGCAGTTTTACAGCAGGTAGATGCAGGTGTTTATGATGTTTCACAGCTCCCTTTGAAATCCTGACATGGATTAATCGTTCAGTTCGGATAAAACAGTATAATAAGCAATAAAAAATATCCGCTTTCCGTGAAATTACGGAAAGCGGATTTATTATTTTAAGTTTATGCCGAAATTAAAGGGGAAGCTGAGAAAGGCTGTAAATGCCTGCATCTACTTTCTGGATAACTGCTGCGTCTGAGCCTGTAACACCGGGGTTACCGTCAACATCAGCGTTTTTCTTAGCCTGATCGTTAAGACCATATTTACTGTTGTTTGCAACGTACTGGAGAATAGCAACTGAATCTGAGATAGTTACTTTTCCGTCGAGGTTAGCATCACCGTAGAGAATATTATCTGTCTTGGGGTCATTATCCTGTGACTGAGTAGTAGTTGTTGTTACAACAGGAGTTATAACGGGAGCGGCTGTTGTTACGTCCTGCTGAGGAGTGCTGTTATTGTATTTGAGAGTAACGCTGTCGATAGTAGCAGATGTGGGCCACCAAATCATAAGTTTAGCGTTGCTTACGCCTTTGAGTTTTTCGCCTGAAACAGTTGCAGTAGCTTTTCCGCCGCTTACACTGAGTTTAAATTCAACCTGAGTCCAGTTGCCTGCTGCATCACTGAAACCTATTGCACCATTGCCCTCTGTATCGCCTGAGTTCATAGTGAGTTTGATTTCGATATTGTCAGCATTTTCGGGATTGAAAGTATATTCACCGTTTGAGCCTGAAATAGTAGCTTCCTTGTCAGTACCCGAACTGCTCTGCTGTGGAACAGTTGTCTGAGTAGGAGTAGTATCAGCCTTTGTAGTAGTTGTTTCAACGGGAGTTTCATCGCTCTTTATGGTAGTTGTTTCCTGCGGCTGGGGAGTAGTTTCTATGGGAGTAACTGAACTTCCGTCAACACCGGGGATAGAGGACGGGTCAACAGTGCTGCCTGTCTTATATTTTGAATAAAGACCTGCTGCTGCGGCTACGAGAGTAGCATTATAGTCAAGAGTTACCTCGTTGCAGTAGTAGTCCTGAACAGTATCATGGTAAACGCCTTCGGCTTCGGGACCGCCTGCGAGTGCGCCTACGAGAACATGACCCTTACTGCTGTAACCGTCATTATTGCCCATTTCGTCATAGTTTGAATAGCCTGATGCTGCACGATGATGAGGATATTTTGAAGAATTGCTTTCCATGCCGACTACGAGGTTTGTATTGAAGGGGTTATTTCCGAGGATATAATCCATCTGACCTGCTGCCCATGAATAATAATCCTTTGCACCGTTCTTTGAAGCTACGAGTGCAGCGAACTGCTGTGCAGTATTATATCTTGCGCTGCCCCATTTTTCCTGCCAGTACCATTTGTCTGAGCTGCCGCCCTTGTCGTTTATATAGGTTGTTACCTTGCCCCATGCATCGGAAGAACTTCCGTTGATGATACCCTGAAGGAGAGCAGCACCCATACTTACGTTATTCCAGCTGAGAGTTGAATAGATACCCCATTTTGCACCGTCCATGCCTGATGCACCTGCATCGCTTGTGTTCATGTAGGTATCGAGGAATGATTTATATGAATTATCCTTTGTAGCGAGGTAGAGCCAGCCTGCTGCCCAAGCCTGATCGTCATAGTAGTCCCATGAAGCATAGAAGCCGTTTACACCGTCAGTAGCTTTCTGGTTATATTTTGTTGAGAAATCAAAGAGAGCCTTTGCATAAGTCAAGTCTTCCGCATTTCCGAAGTTTACATAGTTAGCTGCGAGGGCTGCTGCATATTCAGCGGCGATATCGCTTGCGCCTGCACTTGTTGAGAAAGTTTTTCTGCTTGAAGGTCCCTGTACTTCGGGAGCGCACCATTCATCGTGGTCGGCATAGCCGTCACCAATCTGGTAAACGAAATTTGAAACGCTTCCGCCTGAGAGAGTGGTACTGTTCTTGAAAAATTCTGCAAAGTGGTCTGTTATCATTTTGAGGTGAGCGGTCTGACCTGTTGAATCGAATGCATCACCGAACTGCTGATAGCTGAGACCGAGAACAGATGCGGCATAGCCTGCGGGCAGACCGAATTTAACGTGGTCGCCTGCGTCATGGAAACCGCCGTCAACTTCATCGGAAGTATGGCAGTCGTCACGCCATGTAAGGGCAGACCTTTCGCCAACATTTTTACCGCACATATTAGCATCATAGAAATAGAGAGAGTACTGGAGGAGTTTAGCATAGTTGTCATTGCTTACAGCAGATGCATTGAGAGAGGGAGCAACGGCTGCAAAAGAACCGGCAACAGAACCGACAGCAATCATACCGCTGAGGATAGCTGATTTAACCTTATTCATTTTTTTATTCATGTCTTTCACACTTCTTTCAGATTTTTTGCCTACAATATGTTTAACACTTACATTATACATTGTTTTAGAGAAAAAATCATTACAAAACAGTTACCAAATTATTACAATTCTGTTAAAATTAACAATTTCTTCATAAATTATATAAATCGCTCTAAAAACTACGGACTATATGTGTATTTTTACTAAAAAATATATAAAAAATTATTTGCTTTTGGTATTGAAAAAATTTATTGATGCTTAAAAAGAAAAACACATAAGAAAACTGCTCCCACGGGAGCAGTTTTTATATATCAGTACATTTCTTCTTCAAGAGCGTTCAGGAGATGATTACAGCTTGGGATAAATGTAGCGGCAGTAAGACCGCCTGATACTATTCCTCCGATTATAGGGACTGTTTTTCCGACAGCTTTTGCAAAGCCTTGTTTAGTGAGTTTTATTCCGAGCTGGGCGCAGATTTTTTTGACAATGGGGTACAAAGTGCCTTTGGTGAGGGTTTTCTGAGCGATTTTCTTTTCAATATTTGCGGCAAAGCTTTTGCACAATGCTCTTATGCCGTTGTTTGCGCCTTCTGCACCGAGCATTACACCCAGAGCGATAATTATTGCACTTTTTGAACCGTCGGAAATATCGTTAATATCGCCCATTCCGTAGAGGTACATGAGTTTCTGAGCGGTTCTTATAAGGTATCCCATGTACTGAGCCATATCAGCGGGGACTGTTCCAATCATTGCCAGACCGCCCGGAAGTCCTGCGGCAGTGGAAATCAATGTAACCTGAGTACCTTCAAATTTTATAACGCCCTTTGCGATTTTTCTGAGTTTTTCCTTGGGAATGCCTGCATTTACAGGACCTTTGTTTATTATATCATAGATATCATATTCAGTATTTTTGAATTGTTTTGTTAAGAAATCGTTTCTGTCTATTCTTACAAGAGGGAGCTTGGAAGCTGCTTCAAGAGTAGAAACAAAGAAATTTTCTTCTGACATAAAATTGACCTTCCTTTCAGATTTACACTATGAACTATGATATCACATAAAAAAGGCATTGTCAACAATTTTTATGAAAATATTGACAATGCCTTTGCTTACTTATGAGGTTATTTTATTTTTTCGTATCTCTCGCTGAGGATAATCTTGTTCATGATATATTCGGGGGAGATTTCCTCGCCCATAACCATATTGAATATAATGGGGGAGAATCCTGAAACGAGTGCTGCGCCTGTTTCGGAGAAATTAACGGGGATATTATTGCCGTGACTGCAAACGTTCCAGAAAATTACGTCGGGGAGTTTGTAGCCTTCTTTGAGGAATTTGCTTCTCATGGCCTCGAACATGGTCATACTGTTTCCGCCTTCGATGCAGTAATCAAATTCCATATCGGAGATGATATATATTTTGGAGGGAAGTTCTTCCTGAGGGAGTTTGTTTTTAACAGCGGTGCGGAGAATGAGGTTGAAAACTGCTTCGAGGTCAGTATTTGCGACTTCATTGTATCTAAGACAGTGTTTAACTTTTTCGTATATATCATTTCCATTTATTTCGACAAGTCTGGGGTGTTCGGAGAAGGTAATGAAATGATTTGCAAATTCACCTGTTGAGTGTTCAGCGAAGTATATTCCGAGTGAAAGGGCTACATCAATGGGAGAAACACCGCCGCAGTCGCAGGTCATAGAGCCTGAGCCGTCAATTACAGCTATTGCATTTTCGTTATTTTCGTAGTTGGGGAGGCTTTTCCAAGATGCATCGAGGGAAAGTTTCTCGTCTTCACTTATTGGATTTCTGTAATCGTGTGCGATTGTGCGTACTATCTGATAGGGATAGAGAGTGGAGGCGTTGAGTTTTTCCTCACCGCTGATGACTTTATTGATATATTCGTTATATCTTTCGTTGTCATTTCTCATGAAAGCCTTTCTGTACTTGAACATAGCACCTGAGGGCTGTTTTGAGTAATCGAAAGAATAGTCAACCTGTCTGAGGTAGTTTTCGATGATGTCGATATGTTTTCTGAGGGCGGAGAGAGTTTTTCTGTATTCAGCATTTGTCATGCCGAGTTTTGAAGAAATCCTGTTTGCAAGTTTCCTTGTTTCTGCGGAAGATGCATTGACGGAGGGAAGCCATTTTGCGAGGAGCGAAACGGGCTTGTTCTCTTTCATGTCAGCGATATCGGTATCGAGCCGGGATTTTATCAGGCTGAAAACATCGTTGGCACAGGGAGTCTTGATAAGGCAGAGGAGGTCATCATATCTGCCGTACTCAGCGACAAAGGGTATATTTCTTCTGACGGCATCGGGATTGTCATAGGCAAGCTTTTCCATAATTATACGGAAGAAACGTCTTTCACCGAGACCGCCTCTTATGTCCCTTGCAAAGAACAATATTTTCATGGCGATTTCATGGGATTCCTTGAAAGCATTTTTGAAAGCAATATATATATCGTTTGCTTTCTGACCTCTCATAGCACCTGCTTTAAAGAAAAGGTCGAGACAGGCTTTTCCCGAAGTTCTGTAAGTAAGCGCACCGTTTTCGGTGTATGTGAGATTGTTTTCGGCTTCTTTTTTAAGGTGATCAAGCATAAAAATATCCTCCTTCAAAAGGGATAACAGAGGCGGAATGATTCCGCCTCCGAAAAGATTTGTGACACGGCTCATAAAGGAAAAAAAATATGCATCTCCATTTGAGGCTATGAAGCTTTACCTGTTGCACAAGGCATAAACAAGGCGTAAATGAGAGCGTAACATATATCTTTGAAACTCCGTAAAACGATTGCTGTATGAAACGTAATCACACTAAGCACAAAAAACGTTTTTCATGGAAAGAAAACAAAATTGCTGTAAGTGCTTCTTTATGATATTTACACGTTTCAAAAAATAAAAATTCGGTTTTATCTGCTGTATGAGCCGTTATATGAGGTGAACAAAGCACAAAAAGTAAGATTTTAAGTCTTATGCGCCAGCGGAATTGCTGTATGTGCTTTTTAAAAGAATACAATCATACAAGACACGTCATAATTTCGGACCGTGAAATCTAAGGATTGCTGTAAGTGTCTGAAAAAATCGTATCCATAATTATCTGCCGGACTGTTGTGAAGGAACAGTCCCTGCAAGGCACATAAAAAAACATCAGTCATCATACTGCATAGCATTAGTAAAAAAAGATGATTGAAGCGAGATTCTGAAATATCATCAATATTCGCTGTAAGTGCCTTTGTTTTGACTGTAATAATATTATATCACCGCAAAAATAAAAAATCATATAAAAAAATCTGCGAAGTTAAAAATTTCCTGAAAAAAATCTTTTATTATTTTTTTTGAAAATCCTATGGCATTTTGAAATGATATGTGTTATAATATAAGGTATGTATTATGAAAGGAGAGGTAAAATGTCAGTTTACCTTGATAATGCCGCAACAACAAAACCATGTGCCGAGGCAGTTGATGCCGCACTGAAAGCCATGACCGAAAATTACGGAAATCCCTCATCTCTGCACAGGGCAGGACTTGATGCACAGTTAATGCTTGACAGTGCCAGAAAAACAACAGCTGATTCAATAGGTGCCGAAAGCACAAATATAATATTCACATCAGGCGCAACCGAAAGCAATAACCTTGCAATAAGGGGAATATGTCAGGCTTACGGAAAAAGAAAGAAAAAAATTATAGCTTCATCTGTTGAACACGCATCAGTTGATGAAACCTTATCCGATATGGAAAAGAACGGCTTTGAAGTTATCCGCATATCTCCCCGTGATGACGGAAATTTCTGTGCGGAGGACTTTATAAAAGCCTGCGATGAAAATACTGTTTTAATCACAATGATGTATGTCAATAATGAAACGGGATATATACTTCCCGTACAGGAGACATTCAGCAGAATAAAAAGGCGTTTCCCTGATATAGTAACGCATACCGACTGCGTACAGGCTTACATGAAGATAAATTTCAGAGCATCAAAACTTTCAGCGGATTTGATATCTTTAAGCGGTCACAAAATACACGCTGTAAAGGGTGCGGGTGCGCTTTATATCAGAAAGGGCATAAGAATTATTCCGATAATCACAGGCGGAAAACAGGAAAAAGGAATACGTTCGGGGACTGAATCCGTTCCGCTTATAGCGGCATTTGGTGCGGCAGTTGAAAGATTTTCAAAGGATATTGAAAGCAGATATGAAAGAGTTTCGGAACTGAAAAAATATCTCACTGAAAAAATTTCCGAAATTCATGGCATTGAAATAAATTCTCCTGAAAGCGGTTCGCCCTACATAGTAAACATATCACAGGGCAAGCGTTCGGAAATAATGCTCCATTATCTCGAAAGCAGAGGGATATATATTTCAAGCGGTTCAGCCTGTTCAAAGGGTCAGCAGAGCGGAGTTCTCGGACAGTTCGGCATAACAGGAAAACGTGCCGACTGCGCTTTAAGAATCAGCATGACCGCAGAAACAACAGAAAATGAACTCGATGAATTTATAAATGCTTTAAAAGACGGCATGGAAAATTTAAGAGGATAGAAAGGATAAAAGCAATGAAAGAAGTTTTACTCGCAAAATACGGAGAAATGGCTCTCAAAGGGCTTAACAAGAAAACCTTTGAAGATGTACTGATAAAAAATGTAAAGAGGAGACTGAGAAGTTTCGGAAAATTTGACTAT
The DNA here is from genome assembly GCA_002389995.1 of Ruminococcus sp. UBA4383. GTDB lineage: Bacteria > Bacillota > Clostridia > Oscillospirales > Ruminococcaceae > Ruminococcus. The sequence continues at coordinate 32,168 of DGRR01000135.1, forward strand.
TCAAGCGCACAGTCAACGCTCTATATAACTCCCCTTGATGAAAACATCGACCTCTCGGAAGTTTCCGAACGTGTAGGAAAAATATTCGGCATAGCAAC
>DGRR01000202.1 GCA_002389995.1 Ruminococcus sp. UBA4383
TATCATGTATTTGAGGCTCTCAACCTTCCCCCCGACCACCCCGCAAGAGATACTCAGGATACTTTCTATATAGAAGGTACAGATGAAAAAATCCTGCTCCGCACCCAGACTTCTTCCGTTCAGGTTCATGTAATGGAAAACAAAAAGCCCCCCATAAGAATTATCTCCCCCGGACGAGTATTCCGTTCAGATGCTGTTGATGCAACACATTCACCGCTTTTCCACCAGATAGAGGGACTTGTCGTTGACAAGGGAATAAAAATGAGTGACCTCAAAGGTACTCTTGAAATGCTTATGAAAAAACTCTACGGAAATGACTGCAAACTGCGTTTCCGTCCGCATCATTTCCCGTTCACCGAGCCGAGCTGCGAAGTTGATATAAGCTGTTTCAACTGCGGAGGAAAGGGCTGTTCAATGTGCAAGGACGAGGGATATATAGAACTCCTCGGAGCAGGCATGGTTCACCCGAAAGTCCTCGAAAACTGCGGAATCGACAGCAGTATATATTCAGGATTCGCTTTCGGTCTCGGACTTGAAAGAATGGTAATGGGAAGATATGATATAAATGACCTCAGACTTCTCTATGAAAATGATATAAGATTTCTGAGTCAGTTCTGATTTGATAATTCATCACAGGAAATGACACAATTTTTGTAAAAGGTGAAAGTATTCTCCCGACAGGGGAGAACAGAAAGAAAAAGTACAAGAGGGATATATGAAGAAATTTTTATGTTTTACAATCTGCCTGTCCGTTATTCTTGCATCGACCTCATGCGGTGTCAAAAGCAGTGAACAGGTCGAAAAACAAGCAGAAGCAATTGCTAAGAAAAAATCCGAAAATGTATATGATTTTCAGGGATATGTAAATATTCCGAAAAATGAAAAGTATGCCATGTTACATTCCCAGCCCGATGAAGAAAGCGATACAGTCGCACATCTCCGCAACGGCGATATAGTTGATATATTTGAATTTTCAGGCGACTGGTTTCTCGTAAAGTCAGGAAGCTTCGAGGGATATATCAAGGCTGATAAGATACTCCTCGAACAGCCCGTCACAACTATGCTTACATCTGCCGTCACAACAGCGGTTTCTTCATCAGAAACGGAAACAGTTACCGAACCTGAAACTGCTGTTGTCACAGAACCCGAAACTACTGCCACAGCCGAACCTGAAACTACTGTCCCCGAAACTATTGTGACAGTCCCCGAAACTACTCATGCACAGGAGGAAGCTGCCGCAGCTACCGCTGAACCCGTTGTCGTTACGGAAATTGTATATGTTGAAGTTCCCGTAACCCAGACAACAACAGAACCCGTACAGACACAGCCGTATTATTACTATGAAGAACCTCAGACATATCAGTACAATAATAATAATAATAGTAGTAGTAATGTATGGATACCTGCAATAAACAGCGCATATGTCTACGCACTCCCCTCAGTAAGCGGATACGGATATGATTATTATCTCAATGTAAGCGGAAACTATGATTACTTATATGTAACATATGTTACTCAGGGACTTTATACAACCGATACTATACGCTTTGAAACAAATGATATACTCCTTACATCAGGTACGGAATTTTCAGGCATATATGCATATGTTGTACCTTACTATAACGGAGAAATCGAGGGAGAAACAGTTTTCAGCTCCTGCGAAACTCCTCTGCCGCAGGATTTCTCACAATATTAATGCGAAAGGAAAAAAGATATGAATTTATCTATGAAATGGCTCAGGGATTATGTTGATATCAATGTGCCGATAAAGGAATACTGCCATGCTCTCACCATGAGCGGTTCAAAAGTTGAATGTTATACCCAAGAGGGTAAAAATATAGAAAATGTCGTTGTCGGAAAAATACTCTCAAAAGCTCCGCACGAAAACGCAGATGCTCTTTTCGTTTGTCAGGTTGAAGTCGGAAAGGATTCCCCTGTACAGATAGTTACCAATGCAAAAAATGTAAAAGAGGGTGACCTCGTTCCCGTTGCGCTTGACGGAGCTGTTCTTCCCGAAGGCAAGATAAAAAAGTGCAAAATGCGTGGTGTTGAAAGTTTCGGTATGTTCTGCGGACTCGATACACTCGGTCTTACAGCCCATGATTTTCCGTATGCAGACCCCGACGGAGTTTTTGTAATCAATGAAGAATGTGAAATCGGTCAGGATATACAGTCAGCTATCGGACTTGATGATGTTTCGGTTGAATTTGAAATAACTTCAAACCGTCCCGACTGCCTCAGTGTTATCGGACTTGCAAGGGAAACTGCCGCATCATACGGTATACCGCTCAATGTAAAAGCTCCCGAATACAAGGGCGTTGACGGAAATATCAGCGATATGCTCAAAGTCGATATCCACAATACCGAAAAATGCCAGAGATACTGTGCAGGTATCGTCAAAAACGTTAAAATTGAACCCTCTCCCAGATGGCTCAGGGAAAGACTTCGTGCAAGCGGTATAAGACCTATAAATAATTTTGTTGATATTACCAACTATGTAATGCTTGAATACGGTCAGCCCATGCATGCATTTGATTTGAGATATGTCGAGGGCGCACATATCAACGTGAGAAATGCCGTGAACGGTGAGAAAATAGTAACACTTGACGGTGTTGAACGTGAACTTGACGAAAGTATGCTTGTAATTGCCGATGAGAAAAAGCCCGTTGCCGTTGCAGGAATTATGGGCGGTGAATACAGCGGTATCATGGAGGATACAACTACTGTTGTGTTTGAATCCGCATATTTTGAACCCACTCAGGTAAGACGCACTTCAAAGGCTCTCAGACTTAAATCCGATGCTTCCGCAAGATATGAAAAAGGTGTTGACAGACTTATCTCAATGACCTGCTTAAAGAGAGCATTTGAACTCGTTGAACTCCTCGGAGCAGGCGAAGTTTTGAACACTGTCATAGACTGCGACTATACCGACAAGACACCCGCAACTGTTGATTTCGACAGCAAATGGATAAATGATTTCCTCGGTACTGATATTCCCGAAGAAAATATGAAGGAATATCTCAGCCGTCTCGGATTTGAAGTAAAGGACGGAAAAGTTATTGCCCCGTCATTCAGAATAGATATTGAATGCAAGGCTGATATTGCCGAAGAAGTCGCAAGAATTTACGGCTATAACGAAATCCCCTCCACTGATTTCAGAGGTGTTGCAAGGGCTGAATATACCGAAGAACAGAAATTTATCCGCAGTCTCAGAAATACAGCCGTATCTCTCGGAGGATACGAAATCGCAACATATTCATTCGTATCACCTAAATATTTTGACAAAATCAAGCTCCCCGAAAACAGCAGGCTCAGAAATACTGTCAAGATAATGAATCCTCTCGGTGAAGATACAAGCGTTATGAGAACTACTTCACTCCCCTCAGTTCTTGATGTTCTCTCATTCAACTATAACAACAGAAACGAAAAAGCCTGCCTCTTTGAAATTTCAAAGGAATATCTTCCTGTTTCCGAGGAAAAACCCTATATAAACGGTGATACTCTCGCAAACAGCGGTGAAAAGAAACATAAATATGAGTATTCACTCCCCGAAGAACCTCAGACACTTGTTATAGGTATGTACGGCGGAGATTCGGATTTCTATGTACTCAAAGGCATGATTGAACAGATTTTCTCGGAAATGCACATTGAAGGTGTTGAATATGCAAGGGCTGAGGAATGTGACGAATTTGACGAAAAATCAGCTTTCCACCCCGGAAGAAGTGCAGTAGCTTTAAAAGACGGAAAAGCCCTCGGAATATTCGGTGAAATTCACCCTGATGTTCAGGAAAATTACGGAATCGGCACTAAAACCTATGTCGCAAAACTCAAAATTGACGAGCTTATGAAGGCTTCATGCAGTGAGATAAAATATTCACCGCTACCAAAATTCCCTGCCGCAACCCGTGACCTCAGCCTTATAGTAGATGATGAAGTGCCCGTTGCTGAACTCGAAAAGGCTATCAGAAAGGCTGTCGGAAAAATCCTCGAAAAAGTTACTCTCTTTGACGTTTACAAGGGCAAACAGATTGCTGACGGAAAAAAGAGCGTAAGCTACTCCATTACAATGCGTTCGCATGAAGGCACTCTCACAGACGAACAGGCTGACAGTGCAGTCAAAAAGGCACTGAAAGCACTCTCTGCAATAGGTGCTGAACTCAGAGCATAATATATTTAAAGCGTTCCCGAAACGGAACGCTTTTTTATTAAAAAATCATGGAAATATCGCCTTTATTATTGACATTACAGCGGAAATATGGTATAATGTCCACAATATATGATACAGGAGGGCGGTTATGAAGAAAATATATAAGAGATTTATTTCTGTCGCAAATGCAGTTCTGCTTTCGTTTGCAAATCTTTCAGCAGCAGGTTTTGCAGATGCAGATGATGAAATAATTGAAAGATATGTGACTGTTGAAAAAAATAATTCATCGGAATACGGAGAATCCGACATCATCTATAAAGATGAAAACGGAAATGAGGTGTATCCGGACCTTATCCCCGAATATGGTGAAAGAGCCGCAAAATATCCGTCAGCATATGATTTGCGTGACTATGATAAGGTAACACCCGTAAAAGACCAGTTCTTTTCAGGAAGCTGCTGGGCATATGCGGCTGTAAGTGCGGCTGAATCAAATCTCCTCATGAAAGGATATGCGGATAATTCCGTTGACATCTCCGAATCGCATCTGATATGGTTCGGAAACTGTAAGGCGAGTACAAATCCAAATGACTTCCTTTATGCGGACGGTGAAAATAATGGTGTTTCAGGCTATGAACTCGGCGGAAACAATCTGACCGCTGTCGAAACCCTTGCAAGGTGGAACGGTATACAGCTTGAAGAAAATGCACCTTCTGTACGGGAAATGCCCGAAATTGACGAGGAACAGAGATACATCTCATATTTTCACCTTTTCGGAAATGATATAATCGACCCTTCTGACAAAGATGCGGTCAAGTCCCATATAATGCGAATGGGAGCTTGTATGGCTTCATATTATGATGCAGATGAATATTTTTCGGAAAAAAATAATTCGTATTGCTGTAACGAAAAAAACCGTACAAACCATGCAATAAGTATAGTTGGCTGGGACGACAGTTTCAGCAGGGAAAATTTCATCTCGCCTCCCGAAAAGGACGGCGCATGGCTCTGTAAAAACAGCTGGGGCGATGACTGGGGCGACAACGGATATTTCTATCTTTCATACTACGATGTGAACCTTGCGAGAGTTACAACATTTGATATAGAAAATTCTGACAATTATGATATGAATTATCAGTATGACGGAACAATTGCACATTACAGATTCTTTGAAAATTCAGGAATTGCAGCGGCAAATGTATTCGCATCAGGGGAAAATGAAAAACTCAGCGCAGTATCTTTCAACACCGTCGATGCGGATAATCCATATATAATAAGAGTATACATGAATGTTCAGAAAGCAGATGACCCCACAAGCGGTGAACTTGTATGCGAACAAAGAGGAAATATGCCCTATGCAGGCTATCATACCGTTGAACTTGACAAACCAATATTTATAAGTGACAGCACATATTTTTCAGTTGTCGTAATGCTTGAAAAAACAGGGTCTATGTTCTATATGGACGAAAAACCTTCCGGTACGGGAGTATCTTTCTATGCACCGTACTATTCCGATGAAGGCGGTGTAACATCAAAATGGTGGGATTCCTGCCAGAGAGTAAACAGCAACGTATGCATAAAGGCTTTCACAAACTACGGAATTATTGTAGATGATATAACTTTCCCCGATGAAAATTTCAGAAAATTAGTCTCGGAAAAATTTGATTCCGACAAAGACAATTTTATTCCTCAAAAATTGCTTGAATCCGCAGAAGAAATATCCGCCGCAGATATGAATATATCAGATTTTACGGGAATAGAGTATTTTACAAATCTCAAATCCCTTGATTGCAGCAATAATCCGATAACACAGCTTAATCTCAGCGGTCTGAAACGCATGAAAACTCTTGTCTGCAAAAACTGCGGTGTAAATCTTGGTGATGTTTCATGTATTGATTTGATTTCATATTTGCCTGATGACAAAAATATATACGATATTACAGGCGGATATGTCAACGATAAGCAATTGTTTGTCCTTGAAGGAAATACAATATCCTATAAGTATAACTGCGGAAACGGTCTTAATGCTGAAATTACACTCAGAGCAGAAAGCATAGAGCATAAAAATATATCCTATGAATCATATAACGACAAATTGCATACATTTATCTGTAATGACTGCGGATATTCAGAATTGCAGAACCATGAACTTACTGACTATATGCCTTATGACAAAAAATCACACGCTAAATTCTGCAAACAGTGCGGTTATGTCATAATGTCAGACCATACATTCGGAGAATATACAATTGATGTAAACGGCATCAAAAGCCGTAAATGTGAAACCTGCGGCTATGAGGAATCAGAACAGATAGCCTTTACAAGAGGCGATATAACAGGCGACAATATAATAGATATATTTGACTTTATACTCCTCAGAAAAGCCGTGACGGACGGCATTGACGGTGAAAGGGAAAATCTTGCCTGCGATTTCAATGCGGACGGAAAAATAAATATTTCAGACCTTGTAAGCCTGAATAATTATATCCTCGGAAAAACCATATAATTAAAGTCCCCTGTTTCGGCAGGGGATTTTTTATAATATATTGACAATATAAGGCGATTCGCTTTCTTCTATATTTCTGATTATATGTTTGAGTTTTTCGGCAGAAACAAAAATTTCGGCTGAATCAGCAAGACAGGGAAGTTCGGAACATATTTCCTCTGCATCATCGAGTTTTTCGCTTCTTATGAGAATACAGGCTTTTTTCCTGAAATTATTCCAGTTTTTTTCGAGTATCACACAGTATTCGTTTGCACTGTCGGTTTTGTTTTCAACGCATAAATCCTGTATTTCAAAAATACATTCAAGGAGCAGGTCACACTGTTTATTCACCCATATACCCGAAAAAATACTTATGCATATGAGTGTTAGAAGTATGCAGGCACTTATTTTAATTCTTGTCATAATTATATCCTTTTTTAGTGACAGGTGTTTTGCCGTTTTGCGGAACGATAAATATATTCATATTTTCATCGGCGGTCATGATAAAGACATCATTTTTCCTGATATTCATATCCGAAAGAATTTTTTCAATCTGATTTGTATTCATATTTAAAGAATTTGCAGCAGCTTTTATTATTTCACCGTCTGAAATTATAATTCTGGGAGGATTAAAAGATTTAATTTTTATATTAAGGTCGTCACGGGAGGGGATATCTTCGGATTGTTTTTTCATGACTGATACTGCGCCCGTAGTTTCCACAACTGCAAACTGTACTTCTGATATGTCAAAAATATCCTTTCCCCTTAAAGCGGTCATGAGGTCATCAACGGAAAATCTCAACTGACGCAGTACATCAGGGTCAACATTTCCATTGCTTATGATTATTTTCGGACTGCCTGATATAATTTTCCTTATTTTCAGGGAACGCAGGTTTATCCATGATACGATTACTTCAAAGCATACAAGCGACAGAATCGGAGTTATGCCCACTATAAGCGGAATCCCTGAATCTTCCAGCGGAAGTGTGGCTATATTTGAAACAAGAATAGTTATAACAAGTTCGGAGGGCTGTAATTCTCCGAGCTGACGTTTTCCCATAAGCCTGACGGCAAATATTACGAGAATATATAATATAAGTGAACGGATAAGTATAACGCTCATAAAATACCTCCTTTCAAATTACAGGAATAGTTTTTCCTGAAATTTATAAATAATACAAAAAACGGCTGAAAATATTTCAGCCGTTTTTGTTGAGAAAAATTTGATGATTTCAGAAATTGTCTTTATTGTCTGATTAATTGCACTTGCTGTAAACTGTACCGCCTTTGAGTTCCTTGCCGTTTACTGCAAAGAGTTCTGATACGGTAACTATCTGCCAGCCCTGAGATTTGAGGTAGGGAGCAAGATATTCCATAGCTTCTGCTGTTGTGTCATAAGTTTCGTGACAGAGTACAATTGCATTTTTAAGAGAACCGTCATTCATAGCACCTGTTATTTTTGAGATGATATCCTGAGTTGTAGCCTTATTCCAGTCGCCTGTATCAACACTGCAAGTTATAAGTGCAACGTCATTGAGTACGGACTGAACTTTTGCATCATAGTTGAGATAGGGCAGACGCATGATTTTTGAAGGTTCTGCGCCGATTATTGATTTAAGCTTTGCATGGGTTGTATCAAATTCGCTTCTTATTTCTGCTTCTGATTTTTCTGAAAGCTTGGGGTGAGTTGTTGAATGGTTAGCAATTTCCATGCCTTTGCTGTAAGCGTACTGGATTTCGCCCTTGTTTGAATCGTTGGTCCAGTCACCTACATAGAAGAAAGTTGAATGGAAACCTGCATCAGCGATAGCATTTATAATTCTCATAGAAGGAGAAGTCGGGTCAGTACCCTTTGCACCGTCATCGAAACTTATAGCGACCATAGGCTTTGAAGGGTCAATCCATGAAATATCAACGCCTTCTTTTGCGGTTGAGTTTATTTCGGGAGCTTTTGCGGTAACAACGCCTTTTCCTGTTACAACAGAGGATTTTGTATTTTCGTGTGCGCCCATGAAGTCATCAACATAGTAATCAGTTTTGCTTTCGGGAGTTTCGATATACACTTTCATATCAGAAGCATTTTCGGGGATTTTGAAAGAAGTATTTTCAATTTTAGTCCATTCGCCTGATTTAGCGGTTACAGATGTGATATTATCATAGTGAGCCTTGCCGTTTTCGTCATTATACTGTAAAGTAAGTGCAAATTCTGTTGAAGAACCGCTTGCCTGCATAACTGCTGCGCTGAAACTGTAAGATTTTCCTGCTGAGAAATCATTTCCGAGAGTTTTTGCAACGCCCTGCCATGTATCTGTTCTGCCTGAAACCTTTGCGGAGGAATCTCCTGAATAATAATTATCCTTGTCGATTTCTATTGTAACATTTCCCTGAGATTCAATGCTTGCGGCATCGTCAAAAGATATGCTGTAAATAGAATCCTGTGAGGGGGTAACGTTTTCTTCTGCGGGTGAATCGGAAGTTTCGGGAGCTTTGCCGTCCTTATAGCTTTCAGGGAGAGACTTTGTGATACCTGCATCATATCTCTGGATTGCAGCGGCATCATTTCCTGTAATGCCGTCACCACTGTTATAAACGTCTGCATTGAGGAGAGCTTCGCCTTCAAGGTTGTATTTACTGCGGTTTGCAATGTACTGGAGTATTCTTACAGAGTCGGAGATTGAAACTTTTCCGTCAAGGTTAGCATCGCCCCATAATCTGTCTGATGTTTCGGGTGTAGAAGTAGGAGCTTCTGTGGGAGCTTCGGTAGGAGCGTCTGTTACTTCGGAAGTTTTGCCTTCAACAGTTCCCTTGCCTGTGACAACAGATGATTTTGTACCTTCAACAGCACCTATTGCAGTATCAATATAGAAATCAATTTCGGGGTCGGTAGCTTCTACATAGAGGAGCAGACCGCTTGCGCCTGTGGGGATTGTGTAGGAAGTATTTTCGATTTTAGTCCATTCGCCTGAATTTACATCAGCCTCAGCGACTGTTGAATAATTTGTTTTGCCTGATGCATCAGTATATTCAAGAGTGAGCTTCATGGGCTGTGAAGAACCGCTTTTCTGGAGAGCTGCGAGGCTTATACTGTAAGTATTTCCAGCGACAAAAGCATCTGTCGGGAGAGAAAGTGCCGCACCGTTCCAGTCTTTGGTTCTGCCTGTAACGTGGAGGGAACTGCTTCCGCTGTAATAGTTTTTGGTATCGTTTGTTAAAGTTGTTTCGCCTCTTGATGACCATTTATCCTTGCCGCCCTCGAAATCGCTTGTAAAGTAGCAGCCGTTTTCGTCGGGTGTTGCAGTAATTTCGCCCGGTTTGTCATCAACTATTACGGGGTCACCGCCGCCGCCGTCACCGATACGGAGGTCATTTTGTGTTACGTTGGCTTTTCCTGAACTTTGCCAGCCTTCAACGTTGAGGGCAACTTCATGCAGACCGCCCATTTGCATACCATACTGTTCCCATGCCTTGAAGTGGTCGGAAACTGTAATAGTACCTTCTGAGCGCAAATCGCTGTCAACTCTTACGCTCCAGTACTGTTTGAAGTGTGTTACATTGGGGTCGATTGAAGGACCGTCATGTTCGCCTGAATAAACTTCATAAGTACCGCCGTCTACCTGAATAAGACCCATTTTCTGGAAATTGTCTCCGGGTGGTCTCCAGCTTCCGTAGGTGTCGCAGATGTAATATTCCACGAGGGGGTCAACCGTCCAGCCGTAGATACAGAGGTATGAGTTTCCGTTCGGGTGATAGTCGCAGGCATAGTCAACGGCTATACCGTCGAGGGTATCCCACTTGGGGTTTGCGTCCCATTTTTTGCCTGCACGGAAAAGAATATTGTGGATACCGTTCCATTCACAGGAATAAGTTCCGTTGCTTCCTGCATCGAATTTTGTTGTACCCTGACCGTACTGATTCCAGAGTTCGTAGTCATAGCCGTCTTTTTTGAAAGTTTCCTGATAGTCGGGTGGTTCTGCAAGGCTTGTTGCAGGCATAACGGCTGTCAGAGTGAGAAATGCTGAAACAGCACCTGAAACGAGTCGTTTGAATATACTCTTTTTCATAGCTTTTTCCTCCCAGAAAATAATAATGATATTGCTTCACGGACACACTGTTTATGTCCGACTCCATTTGTGAAGCTTATGTATATATTTTATTACTTTTTTATGAACATTTCAAGTCAATTATTGCTGAAAAATTATTAATTGTTCAAATTTTGCTGTTAATTATCGACAATGATTTAATTTTCTGCTGTTCGGGAGCAATCTGCGATAATTATATAATGACTTTTTGTATTAATTTACTTACGGTAAAAGCACAATATATCAGTTAATGAGTATGATATATCATTGAAAACCGTGAATTTATGAGATATAATATAATCACACTAAGGCAAGGGATATGCAATAGGCATATTCAATTAATATCATTATATTTATTTATTTTTCTTGGAGGGAAAAACAATGAGAAACACAATGTTAAGAAAGAGAGTAGCTTCACTCACAGCCGCAGCACTTATGTCTGTATCATCTGTAACGGGTGTTATCGGAGGAAGCGCAGTTTTTGCAGGACTTGCAAACACTATGGTTACAGTTGCCGCTGACAGCGTAAACGTTACAGCATCAGTCGGCTACGGTGAAGGTATGTACGCTACATGGTCACCTGTTGACGGCGCATCAGGCTACAATGTATACGTTGACGGAAATCAGATTGATTCAATGCTCGTAAGACAGTACAGCGGCTATTTCAGAGCTGATATGGTAGGTCTTGCAGAGGGCAGCCACACAATGAAAATCGTTCCTGTTATAAACGGCAAGGAAGATTCTTCAAGAGCGGCAGAAGCTTATGCAGATGCATATGCCCATGACAGAAGCGGTTTCGGATTCGTGAACGGTTCATCTTCAGGTGCTTACAACGATGACGGTACACTCAAATCAAATGCAACCGTTGTATATGTCACAAACGACAACAAGGATACCGTAAAGGTTTCACTCCCCGA
>DGRR01000082.1 GCA_002389995.1 Ruminococcus sp. UBA4383
CATGCCTTTATAGTAACATTATTAAACGAAGAAATACGTTTGATTCGATGACAACTCATTTTAAACTTTGATTCAAACAAATCAACCATTTTAATACTTGTCAGACGGCTAAGGTATGCATTTGTAAAATATTCGCTGTCCACAGAGGTTTTATCTTCTTTCGGTGTGACATTAAGCGGTTTGAAATCAGTTTTATAATGGGCATTAAGCCATTTAACGTTGGCACTGTTCATGCATCTTTCCAGAGCATTGTTGATATCATAAAGCGTATCAAATCTTTCAAGTGTAAGCTTATTGAAATATCCTGCTTTAAACAAGCTTTCCAGTATTTCTTCCGCAGAGATATTGAGTTTATCATAGATTGGCTTGAATACTTCTGCATTAACTGTAACATCAACAGATACTTTTTTCAGTACAGGGATAAATGAAGGATTTGACATATCCTTCTTAAAAGTTTTGGGAGAAATCACAACATCATCATTATTATGAATTTTTACTTTTCCGAGGTCAGAGTAATCGACAGTAATTATTCCGCAGTCATCATATTTTTTACTTTCGGTTATTAAGTTAAATTCCTTTTCAAATTCTGAAAAAATCAAGTCGCTTATTTCGGAATCGCTGATATTATTGCCATTATGAATAAATCTTTTTTCAGACGGCAGGTAACAATACACTTCAGAATCATCAGTCAAATCAGTAACAGAGCGGATATATTCTATATGTCCGCTGCAGTCATCAACCGAGTTTGAACTGACAAAAACATATCTGAACTTATCAGAAAATCCGTTCAGGGCTTTTTTAAGTTCACTGTCATAAAGTTCAGCATCTTCTTCACTTTCAACAAACGCAGATATAACAAGTATACTTCCGCCTTCTGTTCCGTTGCAGGCGAATTTCAGAGAAGAAATACTGTATGAACTGCCCTCATAACTTTCCGCATATACGGCTGAAATATCATTATTCTCATATTCTGCTTTATTGAATATTCTGAATATTATGTTATAAAAACAGATTTTTCCAAGTTCTGACAGATATTTATTTACTGAAATGTCGTTATAGTTAATCGGTTCACAGGATTCATTTGACAAAAGCGGTTTCAAATCATTCAGATTGCATTTTTTCAATGCTTTATAGCCACGTCTGCTGATATGATATATTCGGTCAAGGTCAGCAAGGCAGGCGGATTCAATATAACCGCTGTCTGTCAGCTTCTGAATTTTTTCTTTTGAATCTTTCTGACATATGGAGTTATCGCACAAAGAGAGTGAATCAAATACAAAGCTTTCAATTGCCAGAGAAAAGACATATTTGTTGTATTTGTCCTTCATCAGCGTTTTAAATTCCTTCTGATCTGCGGGAATATCTGATTTTTTAGAAATCACCTGTAATTTTTCAGGTGTATCAACAGGGGCTGTGCTGAACGGAAATGCTGTCTTATTGTCAGCTGTTTCATTTTTATCTGATACATCATCTGCAATATTGTCATTTTCATTTTCTTTGTACTGAACATCGTCAATTTCTTCGGAACTGTTTTCCGAAAATGGCTTTTCTTCATCTGTGGGGTTATCAGATACGATATAATAATTTCCAAATATAAGGTTAGAGATAATATCGCCGTCAAAACACGAATATATCTCCTGTGCTTCAGTTGCTCTGACAGAAATCTCATTAACTTTGACAAGTTCGTAAAATTTCTCATAAGGCTGAACTGCACAGCGATATTCATTTATTTCTGTATTCTGCGTATCTATTTCGATGAGTCTCTGCAAATACTTTGCCAGAAATTCACGGCACTGGGCATTATCAGAAGATATTTCAGAAAAACGAGTAATGACTTTTTTAGCTTCTTCAAACTCTTTCTGCCTCATTATTTCTTCATCAAATGCCTTGATTTTCTCATCAAGTTCCGTCAGGGAGTCAGACATTTCATCATCTGCAAACAGGGTATGATACTCATTTTTGAGCAAATCCTGTGCATTGATGATATTAATTAACTCTGATATGAACTCTTTGACATCAACACTGTCAAGAATAGTTCTGTTATTGACTGAAGTTTCAAAATCACCTATTTTCAGCTTCACATTGTCAAACTGTTCAGCAAGGTTTTCCAGCAGTTCTTTAAATCTGCCTGTATCATTCATTTCTTTCACCGTCCAATTATTAGTTTTATTATTTAATTTTCATATATTTCTCATTAAAATTACACATTCAGACATGACGATTATATCACAATTAGATAAAAATGTCAATAGGTTGCAAAAAAATATATTGAATTTCATTCAAGTTTTGCAAATATTTTTCAGGAATTCAATGTGATTAAGAAAAGTTTTATGGTCTATACCGGCAACTCCGCACAAATGGACAGTGATAATCCAAAGAAAACGGACGGCAGACCACAGCCACCCCCTCAGAATGATGACTATGACGAAAGTATATGGGGACAGATTATATAATATCATTGACATAAGCCCTGAAATATGTTAATATATATATATCAAACAAAAGGAGTGTATCTTTATGCTGAAAAATATCCCCCCGATAATATCCCCTCAACTGCTGAAAGTCCTCTGCGAAATGGGACACAGCGACAGAATAGTTATCGCAGATGCAAATTTCCCAGCCGAAAGCATAGGAAAAAATTCAATAGTAATCCGCTGTGATGGTCACGGAATCCCTGCACTTCTCGAAGCAATCCTCACGCTTTTCCCTCTTGATACCTATGTGGACAAGCCCGTTAATCTCATGGAAGTCATGCCCTGCGACAGCACAAAAACTCCCATATGGGACACATACAAGGAAATTATCTCACGCTATGATGAAAGAGGTGCAAAGGCTGTCAGCGAAATCGAACGCTTTGCTTTCTATGAAGAAGCCAAAAAAGCCTACTGCATAATTGCAACAGGCGAAAAAGCTCCCTATGCAAATATCATGCTCCAAAAAGGCGTGATATAAAAAAATGCCCTGATTTCAGTATCAGGGCATTATAATTTACCTGTAATATTCAGCATACCATTCGCAGAATCTTCTCAGACCCTCTCTTATGCCGATTTTCGGAGTAAAGCCGTAATCACGCTCCAGAGCTTCGGAATCCGCAAAAGTTACAGGTACATCGCCAGCCTGCATACCGACAAGTTCCCTGTGTGATTCAAAGTCATAATCTTCGGGCAGTACGCCGGCCTTTACGAGTTCTTCCTGCAAAATGCTGATATAGTCGAGGAGATTTTCGGGAGTACCTCCGCCGATATTATAAACTGCATAAGGCGGAACAGGCAGACCGTCCTCACCGTTCTTTTTATCGGGTGCACCCTGCATTACACGGAATACGCCCTCAACGATATCATCAACATAAGTAAAGT
>DGRR01000106.1 GCA_002389995.1 Ruminococcus sp. UBA4383
AAAAATTCCGCAGACAAATTGTTTAAATCGTCTGCGGGCTTTTTTGCTTTTTAAATTTTTTTGTATTTCATTTTTTTCATATCCGCATCTTTATGATGCTTACACTTATATATTCGTTCAGCGAAACCGAAAAGGGACATGAATTTTAAGAAAATTTCAGATGATTACAGTTGACAAAAAACTTATAAAATGATATAATGTTTATATTGTAAATTATGCACAATCATAATATATTGAACTTGTTAAAAATGCAAAATATTTTATTGCGAGGGTAGACTATGAGTATATTCACAAAAATAGCCGATACTATTTCAGGCGGTCTTTTCAGGTTCATAGTCCTGCGTAATATCAAAGGCACGGAAAATACCGAAAATCTTAAAGATGATATCGAAAAGCTCCTCAGACTTGAAACCCGTATTTCCGAACTCGAAAAATTATGCAGCGATGTCAAAAATATTCCCGAAAAAGATACCCCCGAAAAATCGGAAGAAAAAATTATTGATACAGATAAATTCGCAACCAAACAGGAAGTTATGATGAGTATTAAAAAACTCATCGAGGAAATAAACAAAAAAGATGCCACCGCCGAATACAAGGAAAAAATTGACATTCTCACCGCCGCAAACAATTCCCTTGTAAACGAAAATGCAGGGCTTCGCTCCCAGATAGACGATATAAAAAGCGATCTGGAAAAATTAAGTTCCGTCATACTCGCAGGCGAAAACCATAACACTGATGAATCCTCCGAAACAGATGACGAAACTGCCAGAAAATCTGAACTTTCTGAACTCTCAGTCAGCGAAACTATTGACCTTTTCATGATAAGCGGTTCAAAAAATAAAATCATGGTAAATTCTTCCGTTTCTTCCGTAAGGGATTATATGAAAAATGTCCTCAATTTCGATAATATCGAGGAATGTCTTTCAGACTGCAAGGACCATGAGGGCTTTTCATCTTTCAGGGAAAGTTTCAATACCTTTTCAAAAACTATCGAACAGAAAGCAAAGGAACTTGCAATTATGCTCGAAGATTTCAAGAAAGAAGATATTTCCCCCGAAATTACCATATCACTTTTCAAAATAATATCCGCCTATATAATCGAACGCTGGATTCCCGTTATATTCAGGCTGATAAATGAAAAACGTGACGAAAAATATATCCGTCTCCTTAAAGCTGTCAATGAATATCTCGAAAAATCAGGGGTTTACACATACAATAAACTCAGAAAAGGTCAGCCTGTAACCGATGAATCACTTGACTATTTCATAATTACAAGATGCCCCTCAGCATCTGAAAATATGAACGACAAAGTAAAGGAAATACGCCTTTTCCCATACTGTATAAACTATATGGAATACGGCGAAAAAGCTGTTCATCATACTATGGGCAACGCTGAAATATATTCTGCGGAGGAAAAAATATGAAGAAATTTATCTCGGCTGCCGCTGCAATTTTAACTGCGGTCTGCTGTATAACATCTTGTTCCGATACAAGTAACAGCTCATCTGAACCAAGTTCATCGAGCAGAGTAAGGCAGAAAAGAGTAAGTTCATCAAAAATTGATGAAAATATAATCGGAACATGGAAAAATGATTTCAACGGCTACCGTTTTCAGGAGGACAGAAATGTTTCACTTGTAATGGATTTTTCCGATACCATACATTTTACAAATGACGGAAAATTAATCGCCAATGAACAGGAAATCTCAGGCGATATGCTCACAATGGAAAATAATACCATTACTGCAAAGGCAGAATCTGAAGGACTTGACGAACCTGCAATCATTCTCTCCCTTGAAAGAACTGACGGGAAAAATATAAGTGACGGACTTGACGGAACATATTCGATGACGGACGGAGCTTACAAAGAAGTTATTGCCTCAAATTTCGGACTTAAACCCGAACAGGCAAATGTTGAAGTAAATGTGCAGGGCGAAAAATTTGATGTAACAGTCATCGATTACTGTCTATATGAAACAAATGACGGCAAACTTGAACTTTTCAGCGAAAATATGGACTATGTTGACGAAAATGCAAATTCTGTTTTCTATGAATATTCAATAGAGGGAGATACTCTCACTATGACTTACGAAACAGGTGATCAGGAAGTTTATAAAAAAGTTGAGGAAGATTAATATGAAAAAAATTCTCATTGCTTTAACTCTTTGTCTGTCTTTATCATGTATTTATTCCTGCTCTGACAAACTACAGGAAAGTGCTTCTTCTGAAATTGCTGAAACTTCTTCTGAAACTGTTCAGGAATCAGCCCCTGACAGAACTGTCAACGACTATGAAAACGGAATTTTAGTCGGTCAGTGGAAAAATGAACAGACTAATATTATGACTTTCAACGAGGACGGCTCTGTTGATTCAATAATGGACGTTTCAGCCGTTATGCACTTCACCGAAAATAAAACCCTTATGCTTGATAAAAATGAAATCGCATCTGATTTTATAAATTATGACGGCTCAACTCTCGATGTTTCCTATGTGAATGAAGAAACAGGCGAAAAAATTCAGCTCCTCCTCCTTGAAAGAAAAAATAAGGAAAATCAGGACAATTTCAACGGAATATATGAATTGAAAGGCGGTCAGCTTTACGATTCACTTTCCGCAAACCTCAATACAGAAAAATCAGGTTCTTCTCTTGATTTGATAATAAATGACAGTTCATGCCTGCTCTATGTAAATAATACCTGCTCATACTCTCAGGACGGGGATATTATTGACTTTACAGGAATTAATGCTCCTTTCAAAACTCAGAAACATGGCGACTGCCATTTTGTCCTTGACGGGGATACCCTCACAATAATAAATGATTTTGACGATACAAAGACTGTCTTTGAAAGAGTTAAATAATTTATGAGTTCATAAAATCAATAAGCCCCGAAAAAAGCGTAAGTGCTATTTTTTCCTGATATTCTTCGGTGTTCAGGAGAGAGGCTTCCTCAGGATTTGACATAAAGCCACACTCTGCCATTACTGTCGGATTTTTGCTGTAATAGCACAGGAATAATTCTTTTCCGCA
>DGRR01000232.1 GCA_002389995.1 Ruminococcus sp. UBA4383
CTCCCACAGTTACAACTGTTGCACCCTCAACACCTTCAACACCTGTTTCATCAGGCACTCAGGTTCATAACTTTACAGAAAACGGTGTTTCAAGCAGTTTTTACAGCATTACAGGCAATCTTTCAACATCAAAGGGTACTGTTTCATATAACGGTCTTACACTTACACAGTGCCTTAAAATGGAAAGTGCTACAAATATAAGCTTCAATGCAGGCAGCGCAGGCAAACTGACTCTCGTATTCGCTGAGGCTAATGCAGAAGTTAAACTCAACGGTACAAAGATTGCCGCTGATGCAAACGGTGTACTCACTACAAATGTAAGTGCAGGCACAAATACTATTACAAAGGGTACATCTTCAAATCTTTTCTATATGGCTTATTCAGGTGACGGCTCATCTGCACCTGTAACAGATGCTCCTTCAACAGGTACTCCCACAGTCACAACAGTTGCTCCCTCAACTCCTTCAACTCCTGCAACAGGCGATATAAAGGTAGTAAATGTAGGCGGCTGGAATGAAATGATGTATCTTGTCCTCTCAGGAATCAAGGATTCAGATGTAAAGGGCGTTTCATATGACGGTACTGCAAAGGGTACTCTCACAGGCGATGACTTCACATATCTTGTAAGAGATACAAATGACGGACTTCGTGTTGATATCCTCGGAGTTCCCGCAGGTACATACTCAATCTCACTCGATACTACAAAGGGCAAAATCACACAGTCAGGTATCAAAGTTTCCGAACAGGACCGTTCAGGTTTCGCTCACTACAACTATGACAAGGGTGTAGGTGCATATACTGACGGCGGTACAATCAAGGCTAATGCAAAGATACTCTATGTAACAAATGAAAATAAAAATACTGTTTCCGTTACTTCAAAGGACGGCACAACAGTTACAGGTATAGGTAATATCCTCAACTCCGCAGGTATGGAGTCAAGCGGCGGAAAAACTGCCAACGGCGGTGTTGCAAACTCCAATAAGGGCATTATCAAGAAACTCGCTGAGGACGGTACTCCTCTCGTTGTAAGAATTATCGGTGATGTTACTGCTCCTGAGGGCGTTACAGTATTCGACTCAGTTGACAACGGCGGTTCAGTAGGCGATAACGGCGGCATGGCAAGAATGAAGTCAGGCAAGGACGTTACTATCGAGGGCGTAGGCTCTGATGCAACTGTAAACGGCTGGGGCTTCCACTTCATGGCTGAATCTGCTGCTCCCGATTTCGGCAAGAGCTTTGAAGTAAGAAATATCCACTTCAAGAATGTTCCCGAAGACTGCGTAGGCATGGAGGGCGTTCAGGAAGGTTCAGCACTTACGGCTTCCGTTGAGAGATGCTGGATTCACAACTGTGAGTTCTATGTTCCCAAGATAGCTAATCCCGCAGAATCAGACAAGGCTGAGGGTGACGGAGCTTGCGACTTCAAACGTGGTATGTACTTCACAAACAGCTACTGCTACTACGAAGGATATCACAAGACAAACCTCGTAGGCGCATCAGACAGCAACCTCCAGTATCATCTCACATATCACCACAACTACTGGAAGAACTGCGAATCAAGAGGTCCTCTCGCACGTCAGGCTAATATCCATATGTATGACAATGTATTTGACGGTCAGACAAGTTACTGCATGAACCCCAGAGCAAACGCTTATATCTTCTCTGAATATAACGTATTCAAGGATTCAAAGAACCCCATGCAGGTTAAACTCGGCGCAATCAAGTCCTATAATGATGCTTTCATCAACGTAAAGGGCGACCAGCAGGGTACTATCGTTACTGACAAGTCCGCAAAGGTAAACTGCGACAACAAGTACGCTAATTTCGATACAGATTCTTCACTTTGCTATATCCCCTCTAATAACTATAAACTCGACACCGCATCAACAGATAAGCTCTTCGATACCCTCTCAGCTATATTTGAAGCAGACGGCGGTTGCATGGACAATCTCAAAATAGCTTCAGGAGAGCTTATAGTTGACGGCGGCACTACACCTTCGACTCCCACAGAACAGACTACAACAGAAACTCCTTCCGATTCAGCTGAACTCGTGGGCGATGCCAACCTCGACGGCAAAGTAAGTATTTCTGACGCAGTAAGAATACTTCAGTATGTTTCAAACGGCACAAAATATCCTCTTGACGGAATTGCTATGAAAAATGCTGACGTTTACAACAGAGGCGACGGTGTTACAGGTAACGATGCTGCTTCAATCCAGAGATATGACGCAGGCGTTGTGACAGCACTCCCGGAATCAGTTCAGAGCTGATTACGGTTTCCCTAAATATAATGATATAATGGAAAAAGAACCTCCGTAAAAGGGGGTTCTTTTTTCAAAATTTTTTCGTAAAGCTATTGACAAATTTATTGATTCGTGGTATAATACCAATGTTGCCGAAGTGGTGGAATGGCAGACACAGCAGACTCAAAATCTGCCGGTAGCGATATCGTACGGGTTCAAGTCCCGTCTTCGGCACTCTGAAATGCAGGTTCTTTGCGGAGAACCTGCATTTTTGCTTAATTATAGGTATTTCCCTTGACTTAAAGCGAAAAGTATGATAATATGATATATGCAGGTTACTGTAAATAATGTTGAAAGGAAAGAAAAATGACGGATAATTCAAAAACAGAATCAAGAGGAGGATTCGGCACAAAGCTCGGATTTATCCTCGCAGCGGCAGGCTCGGCAGTCGGACTCGGAAATATATGGAGATTTCCATACCTCGCCGCAAAATACGGAGGAGGTTTTTTCCTTCTTGTATATCTTGTATTCGCACTTACATTCGGCTTCTCCATGATGATAACCGAAATCGCCATAGGAAGAAAAACAGGAAAAAGCGTTGTAGGTGCATATTCTCAGGTCAGCAGTAAATTTTCCGCACTCGGCTGGCTGGCTATGATAATTCCTGCGCTGATACTCCCTTATTACTGCGTAATAGGCGGCTGGGTACTCAAATATACGGTGACATTCATTTCAGGCTCAGGCGCAGATGCGGCAGGTGCGGTTTATGTGGGAAGTTCGGGAGAGGAACTTTCATATTTTGAAAACTTCATAAGCCATGCAGGACAACCTACACTATACTTTATAATATATGTTCTTCTCGGTTCAGTGGCGGTAATGCTGGGCGTTGAAAAGGGTATAGAAAAACTCAGCAAAATACTTATGCCTGTACTTTTTGTACTTATTATGGGAATAGCAATATATACCTGTACACTCAAAGGCGCAGGGGACGGGCTTAAATATTATTTCCTGCCCGATTTCAGCGATTTTTCAGCGGAAAAACTTTTCAAGACCATAGCTGCGGCTGTCGGACAGCTTTTCTATTCCATGTCAATAGCTATGGGAATACTTGTAACATACGGCTCATACATGAGAAAAGAGGATTCCCTCGAAAGTTCAGTCAGACAGATAGAAATATTTGATACGCTTGTGGCATTTGTTGCAGGAGCAATAATTGTGCCGTCAGTATTTATATTTTCATCAGGAGATGCAAGTGCGCTCAATGCAGGACCAAGCCTTATGTTTGTCACACTCCCGAAAGTATTCAAGTCCATGCCTGCGGGAAGCATAATAGGTACAGCATTTTTTGTGCTGGTATCACTTGCCGCACTCACATCATCAATATCATTAATGGAAACTGTAACAGCAGTAGTTATCGAAAAATTCGGACTTTCAAGAAAGAAAGCATCTGTTGTGGTAATAATAATCACAATAATTCTGGGACTTCTTTCGGTATTCGGTTACAGCATATGGTCAGATGTAAAAATTTTCGGTATGCAGTTCCTTGATTTCTTTGATTTCATAACAAATAACCTGATGATGCCTGTACTTGCATTTCTCACCTGTATAATGATAGGCTATGTGGTAAAGACAAAGTATGTTGAAGATGAAGTAATGCACGGACAGAAAAAATTCCGCTCAAAGCTTCTCTATAATATAATGATAAAATTTGTCTGCCCTGTATGTATGATAATTATACTTATAACTCCATTTGTAACAGAAATATAATGAGGTGAAAACGTGAAAATACTGATAATCCGCCATGCTGACCCCGACTATGAAAATGACTCCATAACCGAAAAAGGAAAAAAAGAGGCTGAACTGCTCTCGCAGAGAATCGCTCCCATGAATATTTCCGAATATTACGTTTCACCACTCGGACGGGCAAGGGAAACTGCGGGGTATACTCTCGAAAAATGCGGGAAAACTGCCGTAACTCTCGACTGGCTTCATGAATTTGACAGAAATCTTATAATCGGAAATAACGGCGAAAGACGCATAGCATGGGATATGCTCCCCGAAAACTGGACAAGTATCCCCGAATACTATGACAAGGACAAATGGACACAAGTCCCTGTAATGGCTGAGGCTGATATACAGGGCGGTATAGCATATGTGAATGACGGACTTGATGATTTTCTCAGCAATCACGGATATGAGAGGTATAATAATTATTATCTCGCAAAAAAGCCCAATTCCGATACGATAGCATTTTTCTGCCATTTCGGAGTTGAATGTGTAATAATCGGTCATCTTTTGGGAATATCTCCAATGGTTTTATGGCACGGCACAATTGCCGCCCCTACTTCCGTGACGACAATCGCCACGGAGGAAAGACGGGAGGGAAAAGCTTTTTTCAGGCTTCTTTCTTTCGGAGATACTTCTCATCTTTATGCAAACGGTGAAAGCCCTGCCTTTGCAGGAAGATTCTGCGAAATGTTCACAAATAAGGACGAAAGACATGACTGATATCATAGTTTTACTATATGTAAAAAATAAAAGAAAAATTATATATATTTTTTGAATTAAGTTTATTTATTTTCTTATTGTATTTTTTATAATTTATAAATATAATTAACTGTTTTTCCGCAAGTCAATGATTTTTGGAAAAACAGCTTTTTTTAACGGAAATAAGCACAATTTTTTTGCTATTTATATTAAATTCACAAAAATCAGCCGTGAATTTGTCTGAATTATAGAAAAATAACAAATACTCTTGACATATTGGATTTTCAGTGTTATAATATAGCATATACAAAACATATTATGTTGAATATGTTAAAAAGTAATATTTGTTAATCAAAAACATTCCTCATGAAATTTAGTGAGGTAAAGATTTTTTTATTTTTATAAGAGGTGAATATGACCGACAAACAGCTCCGCAGACTTAAACGTTCTGACCTCATCGAAATCCTTTACTACCTGAGCAGGGAAAATGATGAGCTTAAAGAAAAAAATGCCATGCTCGAAAAACGTATAGATTCCCTTATAGAAAAGATAAAACTTCCTCCTGATGAGAATTTTCAGACGGATAAACAGGAGATTGCCAAAGAATGAAGGATATTCCAAGTACACAGCAGTTTGAAAAAGAACTCAAACGCCTCAGATACAGACAAGGCTTCATCAGGACAATGATGAGTACAGTCGGTTCTCTTACAGTAGTCGCAGCAATAGCAATTATAATTTCAAATATGCTCCTGCCCGTCCTGAGAGTTACAGGTACAAGCATGACACCTACCTTACAGAATGATGAAGTCCTGCTTTGCAGTAAGTTTTCAGAGACAGACAGAGGCGATATAATCGCTTTTTATTATAATAATAAAGTGCTTCTCAAACGTGTGATTGCCCTCAGTGGCGATGTCATAAATATTTCAGATGACGGCACGGTCTATATCAATGATGAACAGCTCGATGAACCCTATGTCAGCGAACTCGCCCTCGGTGAGTGCGATATAGAAATGCCCTACAAAGTCCCCGATAACAGAATTTTCGTAATGGGCGACCACAGAGCAGTAAGTATCGACAGCAGGTCGGCAACTGTCGGCTGTATAGCCGAAGAAAATGTAATAGGAAAAGTGTTTTTCAGAATTATGCCTTTTAAGGCTTTCGGTATCATCTGAACAATGAATAATTTTAATTTGAAAGGAGAGTGCAGTTTTGAACTACTTATATAATAAAATAAATCAGATGCTTTCTAAGAGAAAAATTAATAAAAGAGCAGTCGCTTTGGTCACTGCGCTGTCCCTTATAATGACTTTTGTTGTTCCTTATGCGGAGTTTATCCCCGCTGAGGCAATCAAAATCAGCACTCCGATAGAAAGTGTGACCATGACCACAGGTGATAATGCTACCGCATGGTTTGAAGATGTTCAGGGAAGTCCTCTGGGCGATAGTCTCACCGGAAAAATTAAAAAAATAAAAATTGGAAATACAGAATTAACAGAGAGCGGCACAACAATAATTGATGCAGAAAATGCAGACCCTCTGCATTTCAGCATGAGCCTTTCATATGGCTATGACGGAGGACAGTTTGCCGAATCAGGAATACTCGATTCTCACTGCGTATATTATCAGATTCCTGAAAATACTGTTGAAATCAATCAGGACTATTTCGGAAAAGGTTCTTTTGTAATTGATGATGAATGGAGTAATGAAGTTCCTTCAGGATACTATTCAATCTCGCAGACAGGTCTGATTGTAATTCGCTTTACAGATGATTATATCAATTATCTCTCGAAAAGTTCCAACGGATTCAATGGTACAATCGCATTTGATGCCAAAATTGCAAGAGAGGACAGTGCGGACGGTGACAGACAATTTACCCTTGAAGGCAGAGAGGTTGAAGTTCAATTTGATGATGAAGAACTTTCAATGTCTAAGGACGGCCGCAGTGCAAAAGATAGTGACGGACAATATGTTCAGTGGAATATTACAATAAATAACCCCAATGGTCATATTGATTTGTCTGAATACACTATTAATGATTCGATTACTGATACTGATACATCAAATAATTCAAGTTCAACTGTGGACTGGAGCAGTATATATGAAGTAGTTGTAAATCCTGACGGAGCTGCTTCAAAAAGTGATACAGGATTCAGTCTTACAGGCAATGCACCGCAGGTAACAATCAGTTATAAACAGCGTGCCCAAAGCGGTCATTCATACAAGAACAATGCAACCCTGAAAAAGGGCGATGAAGATAAAGGCTCACAGGAAAAGACAGTAACTATCGAAAATGCCCTCGAAGCCTCCAAATCAGGTACTCCCGACTACGCTTATGCAGGCAGGGGAGAGGGAAAGAAAGTTGTCTGGACAATTGATGTAAGAAATAAATCAGGTGACAGTCTCGACAAAACAAAAATTACTGATACTCAATTTCCTAATATGGTTTCCGATAGTCTGAAAGTTTATGTTTTCGATTCCAATAATCAGAAAACCCAACTACCAAGCGGATTTACACTTAATGGTAATGAGTTATTATTTGAGGATTCAAATCTTCCAAGCCATTTGGAAGTTGTCTATGAAACAGCACTCACAGGTGATTTTAATGACAGTGGTGAGATTTCAACAAGCAACAGAGCAGAAGTTGAATCAACCAAATCAGACAATCCCCCAGCACCTGATAAAGATAATGAAGCAGAAGTTACATATGAACATCAGTACAGCATGAAAAAAGAGTGCAGTATTTTCGATACTGAAACTGATAAGCTCCAATGGAAAATAAAAGTCTATGCAAATAGTTCAACTCTTAACGGCTATAAGATTACAGATGATGCAATCACAAATCTGATTTATGACAATAACCAGAGAAACGGACAGTATATTTCTTTCAACGCTTATACAAACGGTGAATCAGTCAATATCACAGAAAATGTTGAACTTGTAAAAGCACCAAATTCCAATGAACTGACTGTAAAGCTCAAAGACGGCGTTGAGAATATACCGATTTCTGTAATAGAAATTTTCTATATGCAGGACATCGCAAATAATCTCACTAATGAAAATCTTACAAAATATCAGCAGGGCGAAGAAGTTACAGTTTCAAATACTGCAACAGGACAGATGCCCGGCACAAATAAGGGAGAAGAAGGTACAGGAGAAAGAAAAGGTCACAAGCGTGTTGAATCCAGCAAGATTTATCAGTCAACTGCAAATGAAAAAGCAATCGGAAATGCTGATAAAAAAGACCGTATTCTCGACTGGAAAATAAATCTCATAAACGACAGCGGTTTCAAAACCGGTGACAAGTCCGTTACTGATATTCTTAAAGCTGAGGGCGGACAGCACTATATAACTCCCGCTCAGGCTGCAAATATAAAGCTCATGGGCAAAACAAGCGAAACAGCGACAGAAACCGAAATTACAAGCGGTTATACTATCGTTTATTACGATGCCATTGGGAATGAAATTACAGACTTTGCAAACGGAACTGAAAACGCTGAAAAATTTGTAGTTCAGTTTACAGATGACACAACACTCGCTAACACTCACTATATATCAATTACATATAAGACAACAGCCGATGTTTCAGGCGTTGAAAACGGCAGTACAGCTCAATTTAACAACGAACTTGAATATGAGGGTAAACCAAAAACTGTAAACGGTCTTACCTTTGAACGTGAGAACCCAAACAATGTTAAAAACATGAGCCTGTATGTGGAGAAAACATGGGACGACAGAAGCAATAAATTCAATACCAGACCCAATACTTATACCGTTCAGGTATGGCAGGCGGAAGAAGACGAAAACGGTCAGTGTCCTCCTGATGATTCCAGTGCATGGAAACAAATCGGCGATGACTATGTAATTCAGTCATCAAACACAGGCAGTCAGCTTTTAGGCAGTGAATTTCCGCAGTGGGTAGTTCACACAGTTGATGGTGTTGAGAGCGTTTCACGCTACTACTACAAGATTGTTGAAACAGATATTGACACGAATTATACAATAAGCCATATAAGTGCCCCTGTAATGGCAAATCAGGATTCTTCAACACTGCGTATTACCAATAAGGCTGACCTCGATGTAATGAAAAACGCAGTCGATAAAAACGGAAATGAAATAACCGATATCGACCTTTCCAAAGTGCCTAAGAAAAAGGTCAAAATAGGCGGTACTGATGTAGATTGTTATATTTTCGGCTGGCTGATTTATTTCAAGGACGGAGAGAAAAACTATACCGATACACTCCCCACAGGAGCAATTTATCTCAACGGTTCGGAAGAGGGACTTTCAGAATATGCTCCCAAAATTGACAACGGCGGCTGGGAAACCACTCTTCAGGATTACTGGATTACTGTAACCCCCAGCGGCAATACACTTGCGATTAATCTGAAAGATTCACAGTTTAAAACTTTTAAGTATTATACTGCGATTCCTGCAAATCAGATTGACGCAGCACTTCAGGGCGGACTTCTTATAAACTCAGTTAAGATTGACGGTTCTGACAAGAATGTCAATGCTACGCTTTCAGTAAACAAGGATTCGACAGATGATACACAGCACCTTGACAAAGGCACTATCCCCACTATCAGCGGCGGTATTGCAAAATACTATATGGACATAAATCCGACAGGAAAAAAACTCTCAAATGACGGATATATCAATATCACTGATGAACTCGGAATAGACGCTGACAGCAGTAATAAGGATATAAAGATTGTTCTTGATGACATAAAAGTTTATCCCTATGAAAACGGTGCAGTTGATAAGTTCAATCCGATTCAGGATTTCAGTTATACTGTTGATTATGACTATGCTGAATCAACAAACCTGACATTTTCAGAACCACAGAACGGAAATCTTTGGAGCAATCAATCCAAGTATTGGATTGTTGACGGTTGGGAAGTTGGAAAAAACGTCACAATTACAGTTCCCAAAAATCCCGATTTCCAGTCAAACGAAAAAAAGTTGTATTTGTTTGTATATAAAGACGGAAATATAAATCCGTTAGATTTAGGTAGTGGTTACAACGAAATTACAACGTTTAGTGCGCCTGACAGTAATGGAAATGTGACAGCACAGTTTACAGTTCCTGATGATTATACAAATGACAGCAAAATTGTAATAATCAGTCAGAGCGAATCATATCAGTCATCAGATAAGATTAATGATTATAATGTTGCTGAAAACGGTGTTTCAGCTTCGGTTGACGGTAATCCACTTACAATTTCCAGCCCCAATAGTACCATTTATAACAATGTGACTTATAGATATTGGGAAATTACAGGTTGGCAAGAGGGGCAGAATCTTACGATTACAATGAATGAAAATCCTGAAATATTATCTAAAACATCAGATAATATGGGCGATGTTGTGCTTCTTGCTTATAGTACAGATGATTATAATTTAAGTAATCTTTACTGGCCCAATGGCATTGTAGAATGGGCGGGTAATTTTAACAAACAAAAAGTGTGGAATTATCAAGTTCCTAATGGCTTAAAACATATTTTTGTATTAAGTCAATACGTAAGTGACAAGTCATATAACGCTCTCAGATATTCTACAAATGGTGGATTTACAGGCGTTTCAAGCAGTGATTCTATCCCCGTAATCCTCAATGTTTCAGTTCCCGACCAGCAGCACGTCCGTGTTGAATACAGTTATCGTGTTACAGGCTATACCCCTAAAAAAGATAATCAGGAAGGCGACAAGATATATTTCAGCAATAAAGCATCGTTTGAAACCGATAACGGAAGCGGCTGGGACGAAGAAAAGCATAATCAGCTTAATGTTCAGGAATCCAATGCGACATCAGAGGCAACAAAATACCCGAAAATCTATAAAGTTGATGTAAATGACTACTCAATGAATATGCTTAATACTTCATTCAAGGTTGCCAAATGGGATACCAAAAAGAATCAATGGGTTTATGCATCGGCAATTTCAGACAATCAAATTATCGGTTCAACAAAAACAGTCCGTGAGTTTACATTCCCCGCAACTACTAACGGATATCTTGAAACCGTACAGGGTGACAAGCATTATGCACCGGATAATGTGGCAGTATTGAAATTGTCTGATACAGATGATGAAAGTACACCAAGTAATAATGAGACTATTCATGAATTTCTGCTTGAAAATGCAACTCTTTACAAGTTTGTTGAAATTCAGGCACCGGAAGGCTATAAACAGCCCGATGCAAGTGGTTCGCTTGAAGATAACAGTGAGTTTGTTTATTACTATGCATATAACGGATATAACGGTGATATTCCCGCTGATGCAAAATATGAAAACGGCAGAAGCAAAGTTCAGAATATAGTTGTAAACGGTACGCTCAATATACCAAACTCAAAGGAAATTTCAATTAAAGCACAGAAAATATTTACAGGAGCAAATATTCCTGAAAGTGCAGAAGTTACATTTGAACTTTACTATTCAACAGACAGAGGCGGAAAAAATCAGAAATTAGTTACTTCGGATATGCTGATTAACAATACAGCTTCATTTAAAAATTCAAAAACACTCGCTTTCAGCAGTTCTTCTCCTGAACCGACAGTTGAATGGGAAAGCTTGCCGAGCGGTATTGACGGCGTGGCTGTATACTATTTCGTCAGAGAAACAAAAGTAACATATAATAATGTGACTTACACACTTGACGAAAGTGACGGAAAGCTTAAATCAGGAAGTGAAGAATGTCCGTTCCAGCCTGTTTATACCAGAAACGGTACAAACAAGGACGGTACTGTTGTACAGGTAAACAATTCAGAGGGTATTCTCGTAAGAAAGAAATGGCTGAATGCTGACGGCAGAGCCGTAAATCCTCCAAAGGATTCGGAAACAAATAATCCTATGAGTATTAAATTCGAGGTATACGGCATAAAAGGCAGTTACAGAGTAAAGCTGAACCTTACAGAAGAACAGTCTACTCTCAACAGCACAAATAATTATCAAATTCTTCTTCCGGATAAAGTAAAGCTCACAGGTGTAACAAGCCAGAGTGTAATAACTGCTCTGGAATATACGGAAAATAAAGAATATGATTTATCATATTTTGACAATTTTGAAATCGTTGAAGTGCTTACACCTGAGCAAGTACAGGAAATGTACGGCAAGTTCGGAAATCCGCAGACAACAAGAATGATTAGCAACGGTACGGGTATTCTTGAAATGATTAACACTGACCTGCGCTCAGATACAGTTGATGTCAGGGCGGAGAAAAAATGGGACGATAACAATGAATCACATACAGGTGACGTAAAATTTGAACTTGTACAGTCCACAAATTCAAACCTCACATCAGATGATTTGAATAAAATAGCAAAAAATGAAACAATCACCAAAAACTATGCAGTTGGAAATGATATCAGTTCTTCAAACAGTGTAGTTCTTGCATTGAAGAATACACCAATAACTGTTGATTTCACCAAAAATGTTAAAAGTATCAGTTTCGATAACGATGGTTGTACAGGTGCAATTTCATCAGATAAGAAGCAGGTAACAATCAATCCCAATAATACAGGTAAAACCGTTATGACTGCGGTATTCGATGATGATACCGAACAGCAGAAAATTATTTCGGTTATTGATTCCTATGGGGCAACACTCAGCAGTGCAAATGACTGGAAAGCTGAATGGAATGACCTTCCTGCTGTTGATGATGAGGGCGGAACATATTACTACTATGTAATAGAAAGAAATGTTCCTGCAAATTATGAGGCTGTTTACAGCAAAACTTCTACATCAGATGAACAGTCGGTTATCGTCACAAATGTATTGCCGATAGAACTGAAAGTAATTAAAAAATGGTATGATTCATCAGGAAATGAAATCAGTAATATAAGCGATAATCCCGCAATTCCCGATAAAATCAAGGTTGAAGTGTATCAGAAACTTCTCAAAGAAGAAGAAGTTGTTGGTGAAGATGTTCCGAAACCCAGTAATTTCAAGGTAATTGCTCTCGGTGACTCGATAACGCTCGGCAGTTTCAATAATATCGAACAGCAGTACAGATATCCTAACCGTTTGCAGGAAAAACTCCTCAACGGAGGATTTAACTCGGCAAGCGTTCAGAATCATGGTGTAAACAGCGAAGAAATTGAAAATATGCGTGCAAGAGTTGCAGGTATCGACTTTACAGGCGTTAATGCACTTACACTTCTCGCAGGTACAAATGATGTAATGCATGGAAAGAGTGAGGGCGCAGTCGGACGTTATAAGCAGCTTGTCGAAGATATTTTCGCCAAAGCAAAAGCGGCAGGCATACAGGATTTCAAGATTTATGCCGCAACAATCCCGTATATTACGAGACTTGAATGGTTCCCCGCAGGAACTACACAGCAACAGGCAAATACGCTTGTAGAAAATTTCAATAACGGTATTACATCACTTATCGACGGAAATACTATCAACAAACCAGATGAAGATTATGAAATCGTTCTTGTTAATGTAAATTCAGCCGTAAAGGTTATTGATGAAAACGGAAACGAACTCGGCGCAGATGAAATAATGCTGATTGACCAGTGTCACCCCAATATAAGAGGTTATGAGGAAATTGCAAAAGCATTCTATAATGCAATTCGTTCCAAGTATACTCAAAGCGAAATACACACAAAAACTAATCCCACAAATGTAGATTTGCCGAGTGAAAGTTATGACATCAACAGCCTTGCAACAGGTACACTCTATGGTACATATGATGTTGAAAAGTCAAAAGGCTATGAGCTGATTCTGAAAAATCTCCCTAAAACCAATGCTCTTGGCGAAGAATATGTTTATTATATCCGTGAGAC
Source organism: Ruminococcus sp. UBA4383 (assembly GCA_002389995.1). GTDB lineage: Bacteria > Bacillota > Clostridia > Oscillospirales > Ruminococcaceae > Ruminococcus. The sequence continues at coordinate 13,514 of DGRR01000232.1, forward strand.
AGGAACACATACAGCAAACGGAGATTCTTACAGACTGACCGAAAATTCATACAGGTATATTTCAGGTGTGCAGTATGAAGACAACGGTATGACAGCAAGTGCAGAAGACAGCATGACAATCAAAAACACAATCAAAACTACTCAGCTTAATATAAGTAAGGACTGGAGCGACGGAAACGAAAATCATACAAATGATATGATTACAGTCAGAATCCACCGTGATACAGTGGCAGATTCGGCAAATGCAAGAAAGAATCCGCTTACACTTACTTTGAATAAGGAGGAAGTTACACTCTATAAGGGCAGTACAGTGAGTGCAATTATTACATCTACTGTCCCTGTAAAGCCTGTCACTAATGATAAGATTAATATATCACTTGATGCATCACAACAGAAAATAACACTTACCCCGAAATCAGATGCAGATAAGGGAGACGTAACTGTTACCTTTGAATCAGAGGACGGACAGACTACTCAGCTTACAGTGCATATCATCGAAAAACCTGACTTAGATCTTATACTTGATAAATATGAACTGAAAGGCGGAGATGCTGCACCCGTTGTACAGCACGTTTATACCATTATAAATGATGACGTTAAAGGAGATGCAACATATTCAAGCAATAATGAGAATGTTATCAGCATTGATTCCAGTGGCGTAATGACGGTAAATGGTATCGGTACTGCAACAATTACAGCTACTTATATCAGCAACGGAAAAACACTTACCGCTACAAAAGATATTACAGTTTCATATTCTAATGTCTTTAATGTTACTTCTCCGCTGAATATGACTGAAAATGATAATATTCCGCTTGCGAATAATCCTTTCGGCATTTCTCCGTTTATTGGTGATTTCACATATACTGTTACTCCGACAAATGATTCACCGTCTGACGGTCTGACTATTTCAGAACAGGGCGTTACAGCTTCAAAGGCAGGTACTTATACAGTAACCATAAAAAGACATGATGCTGATAATGAATCTGATTGGACAACAAAGACAGTTGATGTGAATGTGGCAACTGGAATTAAAACTGGAAGTGTTAAAGATAAAAAATCAGCTGATATATCATATTCATATTCTTATAACCCTTCAGCTAATATCATTACTTTTGTAGTATCAAAATCATCTATGTATAATGGAGAATTTAATCCAAAGATAGAAATTGATGAAAATTTAAAGAATCTTATACCAGTAAAATATGAAGTAACTGAGCCAGAAAACGCAAGTAATGTAAGTATGTATTTCAAGGATTGGAATGAATGGAATCATGATGGGATTGATTACGGTTGGGCTCCGGGAGCTAAAATGCTTGAAAACCTTAGCAATACTAAGACATTTGCCGAGATGACAGGCGATGATGGAATTGCATTTGGAAACGATGGAACTTACACAATTGTAATTACTGTCAAATCCAATTCCTCGGGCGGCGGTGAGCCTGAAAATGTCAACCAGCAACAGCTTATGCAAACCGCAAAATTCACCCGTTTCAATGCCTCCGGTCTCCGACTTGGTGCAGCAAAACTTCTTGCCGCAAAGCTTGGAGCATCTGAAAATTCAACACAATCAGCCATAACACCGCAGGAAGAACTGAGCTTTGCTGAACACGGCTACATCGACAAAACAGTAAAGGCTTCCGATAACTGGCAGATTGCAGTTTCCGAACTCCCGCAGTATTATATCAAATCTGACGGAACGGTTGCAAATTACTATTACTGGGCAGAGGAAATAAGCGATGCAGACGGCTATAAGGCAAGTTATTCTTTCAAGGATAATGATGACGAAACAGATTACAGCATAAACGCTTCACAGAGCGGTGATGCTTTAATTAAAATCAAAAATACGCTGAATCAGACCCCTGAATCAGCAGAACTCCCCGAATCGGGCGGCAGCGGCACAACGCTTTATTACACAATAAGCGGAATACTGCTTATGCTCAGTGCAGTGGGATATGTTACAATCAAACGCCGGAGGTGGTCAGATGAATGATTAAACTCACGGCATATGATAAAGCTCAGACGAATATAAACCTCGTTCGGGGTGCGGTGAAACACCCCGAACAACGACAAAATTATTTTAAAGGAGATTTAATTATGAAAAAGACAAGAAGATTTGCGGCTATGGTCGCAGCAATGGCACTCGCAGCAACAATGGTAGCTCCCACAATGATGAACGCAGGCGCAGCAGATGTTGCAGTTTCTGTTGTAAAAGATGGCTCTATGGCAAATAATGTGACAAATGTGACACCTGACAAGGATAATGCAACACATAAGTACCAAGCGTATCAGATATTAACGGGTACTTGGACGCTGAAATCCGGTAAAACAGAAGGCTCTACGGATGATGCTGACTATGAGCTGAAGGTAACTGGCTTGGGTACTGCCGCAGATACACTTCTGAATAATTCAGGTTTCCGTGCATACAAGGTTGATGATGATTTTGGGCAGTCGATTGGTGATGTTATTGATGCACTTGGTGCAACTCCGACAGATGCGCAGAAAGCATCTGCTCTTGCTCAGTTTTTGACAGATGTCGGAAATGGTACAGCTAAGGCAGAGGAACTCGCAGAGATTATGGGTACAGCACTGGCATCTACTAACGGTACTGATATTTCAAATGGTGCTGATCTTGCAGAAGGTTATTATCTCATTACTGATTCATATACCCCTACTACTGACTCGACATCTGGAAATGACAAGCCTGATGCTGTTTCCAAGTTTATCCTCAAGGTTAATGGCACAAAGGATACAAATGGCATTAAGATTGTTCCGAAGAAGTCTTACCCTGAGGTTATTAAGAAGGTTCAGGAGAATGCAAAGACAACTACTGATTATACTGGTACCAAGACCGCTCTTCAGAATGCAGTTGTGAATAGCGACAAGTGGAATGATGTAGCCGACTATTGCATTGGCAGTAATGTTCCGTTCCAGCTTTATGGTTCTATGCCTGAGACACTCGCTGACTATGATGCATACTACTATCTGTTTACTGATACACTTTCCAATAAGTTTGACCAGCCTCAGAGTGTTACAGTAAAGGTTGGCACAAATGATGCTATGACATTTACTTGGAATAGTACAACAAGTAAGTACGAACTTGCATCGGGTTATTTAACGGAAAATACTAATGCAATTGCTGCGGTAACGCACACTGAACTGATTGCAACATCTACGTTTATGACACAAATTAATGATGCTCTTTCCGCAGTTGAGGGCTGGGCTTCTAAGAGTGATCAAGAGAAGTTAGAGTATGTACAGACTAACTGGAACACCCTCACGGCAGAAGGCGGAGCACTGGTTGCAAAGGGCTACACATCAGATAAGAACGTGAGTGATTATATCAAGTCGAAAACTGTCATTGATACTCCTGCTGTGCCTGTAAGAACTGAGGATAAGGGTACTGACGGTAACTGCCGTGTGGCATGGGATTCAACTAATGGTAAGCTGACTGTTTCCTTTGAGAACATCAAGGCTTATGCAAATGTTGATAAGGACACGATTGTTACAGTTAATTACTCGGCAAAGCTGAATGCAGATGCTGTTATTGGTCTCGACGGTCAGGAGAACAAGGTTGATTTGACATATTCTCATAATCCTAATACCGATTATAATCCTGTTACTAACAATGACCAGCCAGAGGCACCTACTGATGAACAGGGTACAGATACCACACCTGAGGACAAGGTAATTGTATTCACATATGAAGTTGATATCAACAAAATAGATGCTGATACAAAACAGAACCTTGAGGGTGCTGAATTTACATTAAAGAACAGTAGTGACGCAGTAATCAAGTTCATTGACAATGGTGACGGCACTTATACAGTTGCAGACCAGACACTCACAAGCGGTGTTACAACCACTATTAAATCTGATGCAAATGGTCTCTTCAAACTCGTTGGTCTTGATGACGGTACATACACCCTCACTGAAACAAAAGCTCCTGAGGGATATCCCACTCCCAGTGGCGATGCTGCTAATTTTGCACTTGTTCTGACTGCAAATACTGTCAACGATCAGGCATGGAGCGGTACCGCATCTGATGCACTGAAAGAAAAAGATGAATGGATTAAAGATGAGACAAAATATGCTATCAAGGGTACACTTGCTGGTGAAGATATGGACGTTCTTTCCATTGGCAATGTAACTCCTAGAGAGAACGCTCGTGGTACAAATGGCGGTGTTGCAGGCGTTATCCAGAACAGCAAGAGCACATCTCTCCCCAGCACAGGTGGTATGGGTACTAAACTCTTCATCGCAGGCGGCGGCATAACAGCAACTCTCGCAGCAGTTTATCTCGTATCCAAGAAGCGTTCAAGAAAAGAAGAAGAATAATAAATTAATTTCACAGTTTAATTAACCCTGTCCCCGCCCTTCGGGGCGGGCATCAGGGAGAAATCCACAAGGAGAAGATATGAAGAAAAAACTTGATATTTCAACAGTTGTTTTTGCTTTTATTTTTCTTGTGGGTCTCTCCGTGATGTTATATCCGACTTTTTCAAACTGGTGGAATCTGCGTCATCAGACAAGGGCTGTTGCAAGCTATAAAGAGGCTGTCGCACAGCTTGATGACGGCAAGGCTGAGGAAATGCTCGCTCAGGCACATGAATACAATAACAAGCTTGCAAAATTATTTGCGCCGTTCAGTGACTTTGATGAAATTGAGGGGTACAACGATATCCTGAATGTCTCAGGAACGGGAATAATGGGCTATATTTCGATACCGAACATCAATGTTGAACTTCCGATTTATCACGGCACAAGCGAGGGAGTTTTGCAGATAGCAACAGGGCATATTCAGGGTTCAAGCCTGCCTGTCGGCGGAGCGAATACTCATGCGGTCATTTCGGGACACAGAGGTCTGCCGAGTGCAAGGCTTTTCACCGATTTGGATAAAATGGTTGAGGGAGATATTTTCACGGTAAATATTCTGA
>DGRR01000085.1 GCA_002389995.1 Ruminococcus sp. UBA4383
TGCACAGCGGTATGACAGGTCTTGTAAACATAGCTTACAATAATTCAAATTCAACTGTTATAATCCTCGACAACTCTATCACGGGCATGACAGGTCATCAGCAGAACCCCACAACAGGCAAGAATTTAAAGGGCGACCCTGCCGCTGCCGTGAACCTCGAAGAACTCTGCAAGGCTATCGGCATAAAGAGAGTAAGAGTTACCGACCCCTATAAACTCGCTGAAACTGAACAGGCTATAAAAGAAGAACTCGCCGCAGATGAAGCCTCTGTAATCATCTCACGCAGACCATGTGCTTTGCTTAAATATGTAAAACATAATCCTCCTTTCAAGGTTGATACAAATAAATGCGTGGGCTGTAAAGCCTGCATGAAACTCGGCTGTCCTGCAATTTCAATACATGACAAAAAAGCAGTCATCGACCATACTCAGTGCGTAGGCTGCGGAATATGCAAGGAACAGTGCAAATTCAGTGCGATAGAATAAGGTGATACTATGATACAGCCCGAAGTATACAATGAATTTGAAAGCTGGATAGATTATCTCCTCGACAACAATACTATGCCCGAAGATACAAGGGCATTATGTCTCAATCTCTATGACGACGGAGATAATATCTATTCTTTACAGATAGTTGCCGCAAACAGATACAGCGATACCGACAGCGACTGGCCCTGCGATGAAGTATGGTCATCAGGTGAGGATATTTTCAGAATAGATATATCCGATGAGGAGGACAAGAATCGTCAGCACGCATACGATATATTCAAGGAGATAGTTGCAGAATACCTCCTCGAAGGAAAATACAGCGGTCTGCTTACATCATATCTTGCACTCGATATGGGATATGTTGACGGCGAACTCGAAATAATTTATAAAGCATAACAGACAGGAGATAGATATAATGGAAACTAAATCAATAATGATAGTCGGAGTAGGCGGACAGGGTTCGCTCCTTGCATCAAGACTTCTCGGAAATGTACTTCTCGCTCAGGGATATGACGTAAAGGTGAGCGAAGTACACGGTATGTCACAGAGAGGCGGAAGCGTTGTCACATATGTAAAATACGGCGACAAGGTATATTCCCCCGTAATCGAAAAGGGCGAAGCTGATGCAGTTATATCCTTTGAACTCTTGGAGGCTGCAAGATGTCTCCCGTATCTCAAAAAGGGCGGAAAGCTTATAACTTCAACACAGCAGATAGACCCCATGCCCGTTATCACAGGTGCGGCTGAATACCCTGAAAACCTCGTTGAAAAGCTTAAAAATGCAGGCGCAGACATCACAGCCGTTGATGCTCTCTCTCTCGCTGAACAGGCAGGTACTGCAAAGGCTTCAAATGTAGTTTTAATGGGAGTCCTTGCATCAAAAATGAATTACCCCGATGAACTCTGGCAGAAAGCCCTCGAACAGTGCGTTCCGCCAAAATTCCTCGAACTGAACAAAAAGGCATTTGAACTCGGTAAAAATGCCTGAATATAAGCATAATTTCATATCTGCATAATATTTTATTAAAAAGGAGTATGAAAATCCAATGGAAAGGTATTGGAACGAAGAAATCGAAACTATGTCCCGTGAGGACATGAAAAAACTTCAGAATGAACGTCTTGTGAAACAGGTAAGGCACGTTTATGACAATGTTAAATATTACCGTGACCTTATGGACAAAAAGGGTGTAAAGCCCGAAGATATAAAGTCAACTGATGACCTCTGCAAGCTTCCCTTTATCTCAAAGGCTGACCTGAGAGAGGCTTATCCCTACGGACTTCTTGCAAAGCCCCTCAGCGAATGTGTGAGAATCCATTCAACAAGCGGTACAACAGGCAAAAGAGTCGTTGCATTCTATACCCAGCATGACGTTGACCTCTGGAATGACTGCTGTGCAAGAGCAATAACTGCCGCAGGCGGTACAAATGAAGACGTTTGTCAGGTATGCTACGGCTACGGACTTTTCACAGGCGGAGCAGGTCTTGACGGAGGTTCTCATAAAGTAGGCTGTCTCACTCTCCCTATGAGTTCAGGAAATACCGAAAGACAGATAACTTTCATGCGTGACCTTAACACAACAATTCTCTGCTGTACACCTTCATATGCCGCATACATAGGCGAAACACTCCACGATATGGGACTTACCCCCGATGATATAAAGCTTAAGGCAGGTATTTTCGGAGCTGAACCGTGGACTGAGGAAATGCGCCGCTCTATCGAAAAATCCCTCGGCATAAAGGCTTATGACATATATGGACTTACCGAAACAAGCGGTCCCGGCGTTGCATTTGAATGCAGTGAACAGACAGGTATGCACATAAATGAAGATAATTTTATCCCCGAAATAATCGACCCCGATACAGGTGAAGTCCTCCCCGAAGGTCAGGTAGGCGAACTTGTATTCACAAGCATCACAAAAGAAGCTTTCCCGCTTCTCAGATACAGAACAAGAGATTTGTGCGTTCTCAGCAGAAAAAAATGCTCCTGCGGACGTACTCTCATCAAAATGGCTAAACCTATGGGCAGAAGCGATGATATGATGATTATAAGAGGAGTAAATGTATTCCCAAGCCAGATTGAAACCGTCCTCATCGAACAGGGCTATTCACCCAACTATCTCATCGAGGTTGACCGTGTAAACAATTCCGATACGCTCGATATAAGCGTCGAAATGAATACAGACCAGCTCTCCGATAAAGTCAAGGATATGCAGAAACAGGAACGTGACCTCGCTACCGCTATGCGTATGATGATAGGCATAACTCCCAAGGTTCACCTTGTAACTCCAAAATCAATCGCAAGAAGTGAGGGAAAAGCTGTAAGAGTTATCGACAGGCGCAAGCTTCATGACTAAAAACGAAAGGTGATTTATTATGAAAGTAAAGCTTTTTTCAACCAGATTTCTCCCCGTGCAGGAAAAATATGACCAGTTTGATACCTTTGAAAATGAACTCAATGAATTTATTGCAACTGTAAATGTCATAGACATCAAATACAGTACAGCCGCAGGTCTCTGCCATGATGCCCAGACCCATGTAAATGAATTTATTGAGGACTTTTCCGCACTCGTAATGTATGAGGATAAATCTGAAAATTCTGACAAGCCCAAAACTCAGAGCAAGCCAAGAACAACCAGAAAAAAGAAAACTGATGAAGATGCCCCGAAAGACAAATAATTCCCTGAAAGGCGGTATATAATGCTTGTAAAAGGTTTTGTCGGAAAAAATATAGAAAGCGTTACAAAGCTTGTAAACGATTTTCTTCTTAAAGTCGGAGTTATAGATGTAGATGTTGAAAATCACCCGTATGAGTACAGATTCTTCATAAAATACGACAAGCCCAACGGAAAAAATGTGAAAATAAAATATTTTTCAGGAGACGACTACCTCACACTCGTCCGCAAAGTCGAAAAATTCGGCGAAAGCGTGAAAATCATAAATGTCAAAATGGTGAGCTATGACAGAAATGACTACGAATACTGGGAGGACGACTGCCATACAACTGAATTTCTCGTAATATATGAGGATACCAGAAAAGCCGTTGTCAAGAAAACTCCCCGTGTTCACAGCGTTGAGGTGTTTACAGGTAAAAATCTCGCATCTCTTGAAAAGGAAATCCGTTTCTTTATGTCAAAAGTAAAGGCTACTGATGTTCAGATGCACTGCCATGACGGTATCTATACCGTCATGGTAACACATGACAGCGAAAAGGGAAGAAGAATGGATATAAAGGTGTTCGGCGGTTCTTATACCGACATAGAGCCTAAAATAAATAAATTCCTCCCCGCTGTCGGTACAGTCGGCATTTCAGCAGCAGGCTACGGAAATTATCAGAGCTGTCTTATAATGTATAACGAACCCGACGGACGCAGAGTTAAAGTAAAATATTTCTGCGGAAACAATATCGAAGAAGTAAAAGAAAATCTCAAAGAATTTATCAGGACAGTTGAACTTATCAGCATTAAAATGTCAGATTCCTCGGAAGGCTGTGTATTTCTCGCAGTCTATGAGGAAAAATAACATTGCTTTTATAAATAATAATAAAAGGAGGAAAAAGATATGCAGAATGTAAGACAGATTTCGGTGTTTCTTGACAATAAACCGAATCAGCTCACAGGTGTTATGAAAATATTCAAGGACGCAGGTATAAATATGCGTGCTCTGAGCCTTGCCGATACAAAAGATTTCGGCATACTCAGAATTATCGTGAACGATACCGACAAAGCCCTCGAAAAACTCAAAGAAGCTTCATATGCCTGCACTGCAACCGAGATAATCGCCATAACTATCCCCGATACTGCGGGACAGTTGAGCCGTGTAATTGATATCCTCGGTGCGGAAAATGTAAATATTGAGTATCTCTACGCTTTTATCGGAAAATCAGACAAGGCTGTATCCTTTGCAATTCGTGTGGACGACAATAACCACGCTTCCGATGCACTTCTCAAAGGCGGTATTATTCAGCTTACCGAAAATGACATATCGGAAATGTGAGAGTTGCACAAATATCAAAGGTTTAAATAAAATAAGTTTGAAAACACTTGACAAGCTTTTTGTTTTATTGTATAATTATTATACAGCGTTATGCGAGAAAATTTTTCAATAGGAGTGATTAAGATGAGTATTCTCGATACAGTGAATAACCTGAGCAGAACTGCTTCCGATAAGGCTAAAAGCGTTTCGGAAGCCAATAACCTCAAAAGAAAAATCCTCTACGAAGAGGAAAGAATCGTTGAGATTTTTACCGATATCGGCAAGAAATATTACAAAAACCCCAACGAAGACCCCGCAAACCTCAAAGTTCTCTGCGATGATATCGACACAAGACGCAGAAGAATCAAGAAGATGAGATTTGAACTCAACGGCATAAGAGGCTATAAAATATG
>DGRR01000211.1 GCA_002389995.1 Ruminococcus sp. UBA4383
CCAAGCATGGTGATATCATCAAACTGGGGAGCATTTTCGACAAAAAGGTCTATTGCCTCGCCCACATTCTCGATGATATTCATAATCGGCAGGTCTGAATTTTTGTTAAGGACTTCTATCATTCTGTCAGTGCCGAATAATTCATTTTTTGCATTTGTAGCTTCAGGCGCACCGTCCGTATAAACAAAGAGTATGTCACCTGCATTGAGTTGAAATTCATACTCACGGAATTTAAGCCCTTCCAAAGTTGCAACAGCAGGAGAATGTTTTGTCTTTACAAGTTCAAATTTTCCGTCCTTGCGTTTGAGTATGGGGTATTCATGTCCTGCGTTTGAAGTTACGCCTTTTCCCGTTGATATTTCGAGTATTGAAAGCCATACGGTTACAAAAAGTTCCGATTCGTTTCCTTCGCAGAGTTTATTGTTTACGTCATGCAGAATTTCGGCAGGAGTACCGCCTATCTGCGCACGGTTTTTAATAAGTGTTTTGGCGATAACCATAAAGAGTGCGGCAGGAACGCCTTTTCCCGATACGTCAGCCATTACCATTGCAAAATGGTCATCGTCTATGAGGAAGAAATCGTAGAAATCTCCTCCGACTTCTTTTGCAGGGTTCATAGTTGCATAGATGTCAAATTCTTTTCTTCCGGGAAATTCGGGTGATATTTTGGGGAGCATATCCTCCTGAATCTGTGCAGCGACGTTCAGTTCGGCACTGATTTTTTCCTTTTCTGCGGTTATATTCTGGATATCGTCTATATATTTGCAGGTGCGTTCCGAGAGTGTAGCAAAGGCTTTGGCGAGTTCTTCAACCTCATCATTTGTGCGATATGCGTCGTCCATTCTGAACTGTAAGTCATCACTGCTGAGGTCAGTAATGCGCTTTGTCATTTTTTCGAGCGGTCTTACGATGTATTTGGCAAGTTGAAGTGATGAAAATGCAGCAAGCAAAAGAATGACAATTGTTGCTATAAGGATTGTCTGGAGTGACTTGGAAGCTCCTTCCGTTGCGGCTGAGCTTGTATCGTCAACAATTCTGTCAAACTGTGCAAGAAGTTCTGTTGTAGGCTGTCTTGTAAGCTCAAAGTTCACCAGTGATATTACTGTCCAGCCGACTGTCGGCAGGGGAGAACCTGCGGCATAATATTTTGTTCCGTCTATTTCTATATTGCGGAGAGGGGTATTTTTTTCGAGTGCTTCGGAGACAAAAGCGGAAAGCTCTTCATTTTCGCAGTTTCTCAAATCCTGTGCTTCATCTGCGGGTCTGACAGCAAAAATTCCTTCCTTTTTGGGTGAGAATATTACCTGTCCGTTACCGTTGATTATGCACATCAGTCCGCCGTTGACATCGGTTGTGTCTATATATTCCTCCATTCCGTCAAGGAACAGGTCTACTCCTACTACGGCAACGAGTTTTCCGTTTTTATAGACGGGTGCAGAACATACAACGCCGATTTTTCCTGTAAAGGCATCTCTTTCTATGCCTGTGAAATAGATTCCGCCTGCTTCAACTGCGCCTTTGTACCAAGGGCGGCTGCAGGTATCAAATTCTCTTATTTTTCCGTTTTCATCGAAATGGGAGGCGGATTTGTCGTCTGCTATGAGGAGGATTCCGTCAGCAGTTCCTATGAAGCATGAATTGAGCTTGTCGGAATTTGCAAACATTGAGAGCATGATATTTTTCATATTGCCCGCAGGTGTGAAGTATTCGGATTTAAGGAGTTCGTCATTGCTCTTGTCGGAGTGTACAAAGAACGAGGGCTGTCCGTCATCTTCTGTTCTGGGGGCTGAAACTTCGGCTGTGTCATATTTGTCGGGATTGGCAAAGATTTGCTGTGCATATCCCTGCAAAGCGAGTACATTTGACTTTACATCTTCAAAAACGTCATCTACGATATAAGCCTGCATTGCCGTGCTGTCGAGCAGTGAATGTTCCATTACTGCGTCCATAGTCTGTGAAGAAATGTCAACTATGGAGTCCTGAAGTTCTGAGTTTGCCTTGTTTGTTACTTTTGAAAGGTTTTTTGACTGATATACTGCCGCACACACATAAACTGCTATTATAACCATGACAAGGACAGTGCCGAGGTTAAAGAGTTTCTGCTGCAATCCGCCTATTTTTAGTCCGAATATTTCTTTCATACCAATCAACTCACTTTTCCGGTTTCAACGCAGTATCACTGTATGTTAAGGATATCAGTAAATCCTGTAACATCGAATATATCCATTATGTCATCATTGCAGTTTATTATTGTCATAGTACCTTTTTTGTTCATTATCTTCTGAACGGAGAGGAGGACTCTGAGACCTGCTGATGAGATGTATTCGAGTTTTGAGAGGTCGAATGTTACGTCTGTCATGTTGTCAATGCTGTTTTTGACTTCGTTTTCGAGTTCAACAGCGGTGTTTGTGTTGAGTCTGCCTTCAACGGCAAAAGTTATTGAAGTTCCCTGTGTTTTTTTATTGATTACCATAATAGCGTCCTTTCGTTATACAATTAAAATTTTTAAGCACTGTCCGGATTGAAAATACATCAACCCATTGAAATTATACCATAAAAGAAAAGCAATGTCAATGATTTTTATTATTTTTGTTCTGATTGTACAATTTAAAACCGATTTTTATAAGTAAAAAATAATTTATCGGTCTTTGCTTGACGAAACAGTTTTATTGTGTTAGAATATTATTGTGTTTATTGTATTTTTTAAGTGGGAGATGAATTGATGATAACAGCAGTTTACGGTTTCCG
>DGRR01000075.1 GCA_002389995.1 Ruminococcus sp. UBA4383
ACAGGCTTGTCGGAATTTTCCTTAGCCGCAAGAACAGCCGCCTTTACTTCATAGAGGTCTGTCATAGTTTCTATTACTATTATATCAGCATCTTTTCCTGCGAGGACGACTTCTTTATAAATATCATAAGCTTCTTCAAATTTAAGCGTGCCTGACGGTTCGAGAAGCTGTCCGATAGGACCTATATCGAGGGCTACGAGAGCATCACCGAAAACACCGTCCTTTGCGTTCTGCACGGCTGCTTTTACAACTTCATCGACAGTATAGCCGCTGTCTGCGAGTTTAAGTCTGTTTGCACCGAAAGTATTTGTATATACTATATCCGCACCGACTTCCGAATATATTGTATGTATATTCATTACAGACCACGGGTCAATGATGTTTATGAGTTCGGGTATATGCCCGTCATAGTCGGCAGTTGCCTGAAGCATAGTACCCATAGCTCCGTCAAGGAATATAAATTCCTTTGAACGGAGCAGTTTTCTGAGCGTATCATTCATTTTCCGAACCTCTTTTATTTATTGTACGGGTGATACTTTATATTTTCAAATACGAATGCAAGTGCGGCAATATGTGCGGGAACAGTTCCGCAGCCGCCTCCGAATATTTTTACACCGAGTTCGGTAAGTTTTGCACAGTGCAGTGCAAATTCTTCGGGTTCCATGGAATATTCACCTGTTTCGGGGTCAGGTTTTCCTGCATTGGGTTTAGCGATTACGGGCAGAGAAGTAACTGCACATATCTTGTCAAATATCTGATAGAGCTTTTCGGGGTCAGCGGAAGAATTTACACCTATTGCGTCAACTTTGAGTTCTTCGAGGGCAGATACTACATTTTCGGGGGATATTCCGTCAGGTGTGAGCATATTTTCCTCAAATTTCATGCTTACAAATACAGGCTTGTCGGAATTTTCCTTAGCCGCAAGGACAGCAGCCTTTGCATCATCAAGGCTTGTCAGATATTCAATTGAAATAATATCGGCATCTTTTCCTGCTGTAACGATTTCCTTATACATATCATAAGCGGTATCGTAGTCAAAACAATCCTCAGAAAGTCCGAGAGAGCCTATATTGAGTGCCACGAGAGCATCTCCGAAAACGCCTTCCCTTGCATTTTCAACGGCAGCCTTCACGATTTCTTCGACAGAGTGACCGCTTCCTGCGAGTTTGATGCTGTTTGCAGCGAAAGTATTTGTATATACTATGTCCGCACCGACTTCGGAATATATGGTATGTATATTCATTACAGACCACGGGTCGGCGATATTTACCATTTCGGGGATATCACCTTCATAGTCAGCCGTTACCTGAAGCATATTTCCCATAGCACCGTCAAGAAATACAAATTCTTTTGAGTCAAGCAGATTTTTTAATTTTTCGTTCATTTTTTATACCTCACTTTTAATAATATCAGTTACTTTTAAATGTTCCGAGAACACGAAAATATTCGAGATTTTCCCGAAGGTCGCATATAAGAGCCTTTACGGAGGGGTCTTTGAGACTTCCGTTGAAATCAAGATAAAACCATACATCGAAACTTCCGTCCTTTATGGGGCGGTTTTCGAGCCTTATGAGGTTCATACCGTTCACATAGAATTTTGTGAGCAGTCTGTAAAGGCTTCCTTCCGTATGCGGAATTTTCAGCATGACAGATATAACGTCCGCATCTTCCGCCGCCTGTATATCTTTTGATATGCATATGAATTTGGTGCGGTTCACGGAGCAGTCCGCTATATTTTCGGCAATTATATGCAGTCCCATTTTTTCGGCACATTCAACGGAACATACTGCGGCGATATTTTCGTCGCTTTTTGAGACTTTTTCTGCTGCGAGGGCAGTATTTGAATATTCAGATGTTTTAAGGTGATTTCCCGTGAGAAAATCATAACACTGAGCGAGTGCCTGCGGGTGGGAATAGACTTTTTTGATTTCTTCAATGGCTATATTATTTTTTGCGGCAAGACAATGATTTATTTCAACATCTGTCTCACTGACAATATAGACAGGATATTTAACCATAAGGTCATAAGTACCTGTGACAGTGCCTGCGGTGGTGTTGTGTACGGGTAACACACCGTATTCGATTTCACCTGAACAGACAGCTTTGAAAACGTCCTCGAAAGTTTTATAGAATACAGGTTTTTTGTCACCGAAAATAAGTTTTGCAGCTGTTTCGGAATTTGCGCCCGAAGTACCCTGACAGCCTATTTTCACGGCATTTCTGAAATCAGGGGCTTTATATTCGGTAATGGTGGTATCTTCAAAAATTTTTCTGTTCTGCAAAATCTTGCTTATATCCATTATAGTGGTAAACAGTGCCGCAGTACCGTTTTCGAGCTGTGAATCGTTGGTAAGACTTTTGATTCTGTCTATGATTTCCTGTTCTCTGCCTCCCTGAAAGACGGGCATATTGTTAATTTTTTTATAATCTGCCACTTCTCTGCAAAGGTTCATTCTTTCAAGGAAAAGAGAAAGTATCTGACTGTCTGTAATATCTATTTTGTCACGAAGTTCTTTAAGACCCATTTTTAACCTCCGTTTATATGAATATTCAGATTTTATGCTGTAATCAGGCATATACGGACAGACAACAACAAATTCCGCCTGATGTCTGAATAAGCTATAATTAATTATAACAGATTTTTTTGTAAAAATCAATAAAAAAACTTGAAATATATTGCAAAAGGGGAATTAGTTGTGGTATAATATGAAAGTGTATGATGAATAACTGTGACTAAGTGAAAAATTTTATTGTTATTCATTAAAATATAATCAGGAATACGGTAAAAATATTGAATAAATTGAGAATTTTAGGCATTGACCCAGGATATGCAATAGTCGGTTTCGGTATACTCGACTATGACGGAATAAATTTCAGCCCCATAGAATACGGCGCAATCCTTACAGAGGCAAATACCCCCTTCCCACAGAGAATAAAGGCTATACATACCGATATGGAATATATCTTTGAGCGTTATAAACCCGACTGCATGGCTATGGAAAAACTCTACTTCAACTCAAACCAGAAAACTGCCATAAATGTCGCTCAGGCAAGAGGCGTAACTCTCCTCTCTGCCGCAAAAAGAGATATCCCCATTACCGAATATACTCCCCTTCAAGTCAAAATCTCCGTCACAGGCTACGGAAGAGCTGAAAAAAATCAGGTCATGGAAATGACAAGACAGCTCCTCAACCTCGCCCAGATTCCTAAACCCGATGACGCTGCCGATGCCCTCGCCGTCGCAATATGTCACGGTCATTCATACAGGTTTGAACTGAACGGTTCAGGGAAAAAAATTATATAAGGCTCGGTGTTTTTATGATATACAGTTTAAAAGGAAAACTCTCCCTCAAAGAAGCAAATTTTGCCGTGGTGGAATGTGCAGGTGTGGGATACGGGTGCAGAACTTCCTATAATACCGTTTCAAAACTCGGAAATGTCGGCAGTGAAGTAATGCTGTACACCTGTATGCAGGTAAGAGAGGACAGCGTTGAACTTTTCGGTTTCATCTCACAGCAGGAACTCAACTGCTTCAGAATGCTGATAAGCGTTTCGGGAGTAGGTCCGAAAGCGGCTGTTTCAATTCTGTCCGATATGGACGTTCAGAGTTTTGCGTTCGCAGTAGCATCAGGCGACAGCAAAGCCTTCACAAGAACTAAGGGCGTAGGCACAAAAACCGCCCAGAGAATCGTCCTCGAACTAAAAGACAAAATTGCATCTCAGTCACTTACAGGCTCGGTTTCGTCAGATATGCAGGCTTACGGCTCACCGTCCGCAGGAGCATCTTCATCAATGTCCGAAGCCCTCGAAGCCCTCATGGTACTCGGCTATTCTCAGGGAGAAACCGCCCCCGTACTCCGAAAACTTGACCCCTCTTTAAGCACTCAGGATTTAATTAAGGAAGCATTAAGGGCTATGTCCTCAAAATAATGCCCCACGGAAAGGAATATATATATGAATCTGGACGAATTATTAAAGGCGGCTATAAAAGACCCCTCAAAACGTTCCGTTTTTCTTCAGACACTCATAAGGAGCGATGTGTATGTAATATGCAAAAATCCCGTAAAACAGGAACGTGGCAGAGAAGAAGGCGGTATCCAGCTCGAACTCATCACCACCCAGAACCCCCATGGCGAAATATTTATCCCGTTCTTTACAAGTTACAGGTCACTCCAGCAGTTCGCCAAAAGATATGTTGACTGCTATAAAATAAACTGCCTCCGACTCTTTGACCTCATACAGACAGCCTCGGCAGTCCTTAACCCCAATTCATACGGAAAAGAGTTTTCTTCTCAGGAAATAAAAAGTATCCTCATGATTGCAAGAAATCTCAAAATAAAAGCCATATCCTACAACGAAGCGGATATAATAAGTTACAGACCATGCGAAAATTCTGTATCGCATATAACAAAAGCCGCTACAAAATTCCTCTCAAAACAGCCCAATGTTGACAGGGCTTATATAATGGAAATGATAAAGGGCTGCGAAAAGGCTCAGCTTCTTCTCGTCCTCGATATGATGGGCAGTACAAGAAAATTATTCGTGCCGCTTTCAAAATACCTCTCCAAAATCACAAAGGCTAACGAACACCTCTGCTTTATCAGCATGGAACAGGATATGGGCAAAAAAGCCGCCCGAACCGTTGACCCTTTCTATATCCGCAAAAAGAGATACTTTGAAAGATAATGGTTAGATTGATTCGGAATGCGAAATTATATTATCAGGAGGAAGTTTTCACCCTTGCCGTATGAACGAACGAAACGCAGTGCAGTGAGTGAATAGGCAAGCCCCAAAAGGCGAAAACTGACGACTTTAAAAAGAGGTGAAAATATGATACAGACAGAAGATATGGAGTTCGCTCCGAGAGTAATCTCCCCCGAACTCAATCAGGAGGACGGTGACAGCGAAATAACTCTCCGCCCTCAGACACTTCATGAATATATCGGTCAGGATAAAGTAAAGGAAAACCTCGCCATATATATTGAAGCCGCCAAACGCAGAGGAGAATCCCTTGACCATGTACTTCTGTATGGTCCTCCGGGACTCGGAAAAACTACTCTCTCATCTATTATCGCCCATGAACTCGGTGTGAACCTCAGAATTACAACAGGTCCTGCAATCGAAAGACCCGGAGATTTAGTCTCGCTCCTGACAAGCCTTTCGGATAATGATGTGCTTTTTATAGACGAAATACACCGCCTTTCAAGAGCTGTTGAGGAAATTTTATATCCTGCTCTGGAGGACAGGGTTATTGATATAATCATCGGAAAAGGTCCTTCCGCACGCTCAATCAGAATGGATTTGAAACCATTTACTCTCATAGGCGCAACCACAAGGGCAGGACAGCTTTCCGCACCTCTGCGTGACCGTTTCGGAGTTATCCAGCGTCTTGAACTCTATTCAAAGGAACAGCTTACTGATATCGTCCGCAGAAGTGCCATTATCCTCGGTATACCCTGTACCGCTGACGGTGCGGCTGAAATCGCAGGCAGGGCAAGAGGTACGCCCCGTATCGCAAACAGACTCCTTAAAAGAGTGCGTGACTTCGCAGATGTCATGGGCAACGGGGAAATTACTCAGCAGATAGCTTCAATCGCTCTCAGCCGCCTTGAAATAGATAAACTCGGTCTTGACAGTCTTGACAGACGTATGCTCGAAATGATTATAAAAGGCTACGGCGGAGGTCCTGTGG
Source organism: Ruminococcus sp. UBA4383 (assembly GCA_002389995.1). Classification (GTDB taxonomy): domain Bacteria; phylum Bacillota; class Clostridia; order Oscillospirales; family Ruminococcaceae; genus Ruminococcus. The sequence continues at coordinate 5,693 of DGRR01000075.1, forward strand.
GTCTTGAAACTCTCGCCTCCGCAATCGGTGAGGAAGCTGTTACAATTGAAGATGTATGTGAACCGTTTCTGATGCAGCTCGGATTCCTCGGACGTACCCCACGGGGAAGATGTGCCACAAAACTCGCCTATGAACATCTCGGTTTCAGACCGCCCGACAGCGGCGATGACGGTCAGATGAGCTTTCAATGAAATATTCAAGAAAATACAATTATAGGCTGAACTGCGGAATATGGCAGAATTTCAGCGGTTTTCCCATGATAAACGGGCAGGCTCTCGGTCACGTTTCAGGCATGAGATACGGTCTGTGTCCGATGAGCTTCAACGGCTGTGAGGTGATTTCCGTATACAATACCCTTGCATACCTCGGAAAACCTCTGCCGATTCAGGAAATATCCCTGTATATGGAGCGTTACAGGTCGCTTATGGGAATATTCGGCTGTTTTCCGTTCGGAGTGGGCAAGGCTCTGAAACATTTCGGAGTGAATACCACCCGCATGAAATTTTCGGAAGATGCAGATATATTTGTCCTCTGTTTCTGGACGGGCAGAATTTTTATGTCCTCGATTCATACGGTTTTCTGCGTGAAATCCCGAAAGGGCATAAAAGTCTACAACAGATACAACAACTGCCCCGCTGTCAGAATATATGCGGATAAAAAGAGTATTATCGGAAAAGGAAAACCAATAATACTGTATAAGATAATTCAGAATTAAATTAAATTTATTATTAAAGGAGAAGTAATCAATGGGCAGACTGTTCGGTAAGGACGGTTTAAAAGGTTTAGCCGTAACGGAACTTACTTGTGAACTCGCAATGCAGATAGGTCGTGCCGTGGCTGCGGTAATGGCAAACAATGCGGAAAATTCTTCAATAATTGTCGGAAAAGATACAAGAGGCTCGGCAGATACACTCGAAGCCGCCCTCTGTGCAGGTATATGCTCGGCAGGAGTAAATGCTGTTACTATCGGAAAAATGCCGTCCCCTGCCGTGGCTTACATATTAAAGAAAAAACGTGCCTGTGCAGGAGTTATGATTTCCTATTCGCAGAGAAAAGCAGAATATAACGGTTTCAAGATATTCTCACCCGAAGGATTCAGAATAAGTGCGGAAACAGAAGAAGAAATTGAACGCCTCGTTCTCGATACCCCGTGGGAACTCAATCCCGAACAGAAAACCGTCTACGGAAGTATTATCCGATGTGACAGTGCAGAAGATGATTATATAGAATATGTTACCTCAAAAATAAAAACCGACCTTACAGGCGTAAGAGTTGCCCTCGACTGCGGAAACGGTGCGGCTTCATATACCGCTGAAAGACTTTTCAGAGAACTCGGTGCGGAAGTCGCTGTAATGGGAAATAATCCTGACGGCGCAAATATCAACAAGGACTGCGGCTGTACCGCCATTGAAGCCCTTATGTCCTTCACAAAGGAAAACAGTTGTGACTGCGGTCTTGCCTTTGACGGCGGCGGTGAAAGATGCATAGCTGTCGATGAGGAAGGTCAGATAGTGGACGGTGACTGCATAACCGCTTTGTGTGCGAAATATCTCAAAGAACTCGGAAAACTCAAAAATAATACCCTCGTTGTAACTCCTGCAAACAATCTCGGTCTTACACATTTCGGATATGATTTCTATATGGACGTTGCCGTTGCAGGTGCTGATGAAAGAAGTCTCATCAAGAAACTTGTCTCGGAAGAACTCAGTATAGGCGGTACTCCTGCGGGATATATCCTTCTCCCCGATGAATCTCCCGTCAGTGACGGTCAGTTCATAGGCGCAAGACTTCTCGAAATACTCAAAAATTCCGAAAGAAAAATGAGCGTCCTCGCCTCCCTGCTGAAAAAAATGCCGCAGGTAATGATAAACGTACCAATAAGCAGATTCGACAGCGAAATCTGGAAAAATGACAGCGAAATTACTTCCCTTATAGAAAAATGTGAGAATACCCTCGGTGACAACGGCAGAATGTTAGTCCGTGAAGTCGGAAAAGAACCCGTCATAAAAGTCCTCGTTGAAGGCAAGGACTTCGCTCAGATAAATTCTATCGCCATTGAAGTTGCCGAAAAAATAAAAGAACGCTGTACACACGATGTTAAGGAGTAAAAAATTGAGAACCGCAGAAAACTGGAAAGATTATTCCATAATTGATGCCTCGGACGGTGAAAAACTCGAAACATGGGGAAATATAAGCCTCGTAAGACCCGACCCGCAGATAATATGGAAAACAGATAAAAATTCTCCCCTCTGGAATAAGGCTGACGGTCATTATCACCGTTCAAATCAGGGCGGAGGTCAGTGGAGTTTTTCAAAAAAACTCCCTGAATCATGGAATATATCCTATGGAGAACTTAAATTCAATATCCGCCCGACAGGTTTCAAGCATACGGGACTTTTCCCCGAACAGGCTGTAAACTGGGATTTCATGACGGAAAAAATTAAAAATGCAGGCAGAGAAATAAATGTTATAAACCTCTTTGCATATACAGGCGGTGCAACGCTTGCCTGCGCTGCCGCAGGTGCATCTGTATGCCATGTGGACGCTTCAAAGGGAATGGTTCAGTGGGCAAGGGATAATGCCGCTGTTTCAGGACTTTCCGACAAGCCCGTGAGGTGGATTGTCGATGACTGCGAAAAATTCATAGCCCGTGAAATACGCAGGGGAAGAAAATATGATGCAGTTATCATGGACCCTCCCAGCTACGGCAGAGGTCCGAACGGTGAGGTCTGGAAACTTGAAAACTGTGTGTATGACCTTGTAAAATTATGTTCGGGAGTTCTCTCGGACAATCCGCTGTTTTTCCTGATAAACAGCTATACAACAGGTCTTTCCCCGTCCGTTATGGGCTATATACTCGGAAGTATACTGAAAGACAAGGGCGGTAAGGTCAGCTTTGACGAAATCGGTCTGCCCGTCAAATCATCAGGAATGACACTCCCCTGCGGTTCAACCGCTATATGGGAAAATAAGTAATGTATGCACCGTGCGGAATCGGAATATTCGGTACAGTATCTGCGCTTGAACTCGGAATTGTGCTGATGTTTTCGGAAACGGCTGAAATACCCCTTTTGCCTTTGCTTGTCATTCCCGTAATATCGGGAATCGCATATAACAGAAAAGGTAATGAACTATTCCTGAAACGTGCGGGAGGCAACCGCAGAAAAGCCGAAGAATATGCAAAAAATACGGATATTATTGTATTTTTAATCTCTCTGGCTGCAATTGCTGTTATTTATAATATCTATGAAAATTAATTAAAAAAGGTGAAATTATGGCTGAAAAGAAAAATAAAAGATTTGTTGTGACTTATTCTCAGGAACTTGGCACTGTTAAAATATTTCAGGACACAGTTACAGGCATAAACTATCTTTATATTTCGGAGGCAGGCTTAACTCCGCTGCTTGATGAAAACGGCAAGCCTGTTGTAACTGTCCCCGAATCAAAAGAAAAAAATTAAATGAATAATATAATAGAAATAGAAAACCTGCACTTCTCCTATAAGGACGAATCAGGCAATTCCTCCGCAGAAGTTCTGAAAGGTATAAATTTAAAGATTAAAAAAGGCGAATTTGTCGCCGTACTCGGTCATAACGGCTGCGGAAAATCTACCCTCGCAAAACATATCAATGCCATTTTAGTACCCACTCAGGGAAAAGTCATAGTAAACGGCATTGATACCGCTGACGAAAACAGAATCTTTGAACTGCGCCAGTGTGCAGGCATGGTATTCCAGAATCCCGACAATCAGATAGTATCATCTGTTGTTGAGGAAGATGTCGCATTCGCACTCGAAAATTTAGGCGTGCCTTATGAGGAAATGCGGAAACGTGTTGACGATTCCCTTAAAGCCGTGAATATGTACGAATACAGACTACATTCCCCCTCTCAGCTTTCAGGCGGTCAGAAACAAAGAATCGCTATCGCAGGAATTATCGCCATGCAGCCCGAATGTATTATCCTCGATGAACCGACTGCCATGCTTGACCCGCAGGGAAGAAAAGAAGTCATGTCCGCCATAAAACAGATGAACCGTGAAAAAGGTATAACTATAATGCTGATAACTCATTATATGGACGAGGCTGCCCAGTGTGACCGTGTTGTGGTCATGGATAAGGGAAATATAGTTATTGATGATACTCCGAAAGGGGTATTTTGCCATGTAAAGCAGTTAAAGGAAATAGGTCTTGACGTTCCGCAGGTAACTGAACTTGCATGGGAACTGCGAAACGCAGGCTATGACATACCGAATGACATAATCACGGAAGAAGAATG
>DGRR01000229.1 GCA_002389995.1 Ruminococcus sp. UBA4383
ATGAAAACCCTCCTGCGCTCATCGCTGATAGCGGCTGCGGCAGGAGGAGTATGTATTGTTATTGTTGCGGTGAGTGCATTGACTGACAGTAATTTCGGCAACCTTAAACTTTCACATTCGGAAAATTTTCTGAATGAATTTTCAAAAGGCATTGCCCTGAGCGGAAGTCTCGGAAGTTTTGTCCTGCTCCTCGGAAATACAGAGGGCGATGCTGTTGTAAATTCAATGATATACTTTTGTGCAAAAGCCTTAATAACGGCTGTCATTCTGATAACTTCAATACTTCTTACAGGCGGTATCATGGAGATAACAGACTTTCCCGCAGTGATGTCGGCACATCTTTCGCAGCCTTTTCCTTCACAGAGAATAGATTCTCTCTTTCTGATAATCTTTTCTGTATTCGGGGCATTTTCGGCAGCTTTACAGCTTGCCCTTGCGGTATATCTTGTAAAGACGATTTCAGATGCAGAAAAATATATAAGCATGATTATCCTGTCTCTTTCAATAGCAAGTGCATTTATTTTTCAGGGAAATTCTTTTCAGGGGATTATTCCTGCAATATGTATTTTATCCGCACTTGTGATACCTTTATTTTCATTAAGGAGAAAAACATGAAAAAACTCACGGCACTTTCTTTTATAATGATGATATTATTCACGGGCTGTAATTCGGCAGGTCAGGTATATACAAGAAATTATCTGAGAAGTATATCTTTTGACAGTGAAAATATAATTATGACTTTTTTCAATGATGACATGATTAAATTCAGTTCGGATATCAAAAATGCAAAACAGTCCGCAGAAGAAATTACAGGCAGGGAAATTTTTACAGGTCATACCGAACTTGTGGTTCTCAATAACTGCGATGAAATCAGTATACTTGCATTTCTTCTCAATGAATGGAAAGTATCTCCTGACTGTACCGTTATTTTTGACAGCGGAGATATCCTTGAAAAAAAAGATACTGATGATATAACGGGAACTGTAAAAATTCTTGAAAAGGAAAATAAAATAGATAAATCAGATATCGTCAGCACTCTCAGCCGTCTTATAAATCATGTAAATTCATCGAGAAAACTGTGATATTCTTCTCCGATATGGTATGAAAAAAGATTTTCAAGATTTACATTGTGACTGCTCATGAAAATATGCTTGTCTGCATCGGGATTTATTTTTCTTATATATCCGAGGAGGTTTCTTATTTCCTCACGCTTTGAAGTTTTGCCCGTACCGTCAGTGGCAGTGCAGTCGCATTTTGAAAAATTCAGCGAATTATCGTCACGCCATTTTATGATATTCTTTTCCCTTGCAAGCCATAGAGGGCGGATAAGTTCAACGTTATAATTTTTGCTTTTTATTCTGGGGAGCATGGTCTGCATCTGCGAGCCGTAGAGCATACCCATTAAAGTAGTTTCGACAACATCATCATAGTGATGACCGAGAGCAATTTTATTGAATCCGCTTTCCTGAGCGGTTCTGTACAAAAATCCCCGTCTGAGCCTTGAACATACAAAGCATGGATTTTTCCCTGAATTTCTGACGGATTCAAATATTCCCGCATCATATATTTCAATCGGGATATCAAAAAGCTGTGCATTGTTTTTCAACTGTGTGATATTATCCTCACTGTAACCTGAATTTACAAATATATATTTCAGTTCAAAATTATACGGGCTGTATTTCTGCCATAACTTCATGCAGTATGCAAGGAGCATTGAATCTTTTCCGCCTGATATGCATACAGCGATTTTGTCGCCCTCTGTGACAAGCCTGTAATCCTTTACGGCTTTAAGAAAAACAGACCACAATTCTTTATTGAAATCCTTAGTTAATGATTGTTCAAAAATTTTACTGTCCATAGTTAATCAACCTTTTCATTAATTCGGAGTTAGGGGAGGATAAGGGAGTATAAACTGCATTTTCATAACCTTTATATAATTTTTTTTTTTTTTTATAAGAAGTTATAAAAAAGGAATTATAGTCCCCTATCCTCCCCTTAATTAAATATTTATATTAAGCTGAATTAAACTGTAAATCCTTTTGCCCTGAGATTATCTATAAGCTGTCCGAGAATCTGTGCATTTGTCGAAGAAACGGAGTGTAAAAGAAGTATTTCTCCCGAATGTGCGGAATCGGTCAGTTTTTTAAGACTTTCGGCAGGGTCGGGCTGTTTGTCGGCTATCCAGTCAACATACGCATAACTCCAGAAAACCGTCCTGTAACCGCAGTGTCTTACAGTTTCGAGAGCCTTTTCCGAATATTCACCGCACGGACAGCGGAAATACTGCATTTCATAGCCGTACTTGTCAAGAACATATTCATGGAGGGAATTTATTTCTTCCCATACGCCTTTTTCGGATAATTCGGGAATACTTGCGTGTGTCATGCCGTGATTTCCGAGAGTATGCCCTTCGTCAATCATTCTTCTTACAAGAGCGTCCTCTTTTTTGGCATAGTCACCTGTAAGGAAAAAAATCGCACTGACATTCTTTTCTTTAAGAGTATCGAGAATCTGCGAGGTATAGCCGTTTTCATAGCCTTGGTCAAAAGTAATTATAATTCTTGTGCTGTCGTTTGTGAGGGCATACGCACCTGTTTCAAGGTATTTCTGATTGAAATTAACTGCGTCAACAGGTCGGTTCATACTGTCAACGGCAGTCCCCTGACCATAGCCGATTTTAGTGTTGTCAACAGCATAGACTGCCGTGCATGGCATTGTAAATGCTGTAAAAACTGCAAAAGCCGAATTTATAAACTTCATAATACAAGTCCCCCTGTCAATTTAAAGTGGCACTATAATTATGCATTATAAATCATGAATTATGCGTTGTAAATTATGAATAATTTTTAGCATTTCTGTAATCAACTGCACCCGTGAACGGGTCATAGCCTATATCTTCATTGTCAACTCCCGTTATCAGATAGGAATTTTTATAGAATACAGGCACAAATACAAGTTCATCGAGGATTAATTTTTCAGCGGTCTGATATTTTTCAACGAGGTCATTTATACTTGTACAGCTCATAAGAGTATCGGAAAGTTTCATATCGGATACTTTATTTTTAAGACATTCCCTGTTTTCAAAATCCTTTATGAAAGATACTCCGCCTGCGAATCCTGATTCAAGCGGATAAAGGGCAATTGAATAGTCTCCCTCCGAAATTCTTCTTTCAAACTCGTCTGATGATACATCTTCAACGCCTATATTGCAGTCAAAACAGTCTTTCCATTCCTTTAATATACTTTGCAGGCAGGCTGAATTTACAGTATCAGCATTTACGAGGACTCTTATATCCTTTACTTTGTCGAAACCTGAATTTTTTCTTCCCTTGTCAAAAAGTTCAACAGCCTTGACCGTGTCATATTGTCTGAATACGCTGTCTGATGACAATTCCCTGTAACTTCTTCCGAGCATGGTCATTGCGGGAGGGATTATTCCGTCAGCGGTACAGATAT
>DGRR01000214.1 GCA_002389995.1 Ruminococcus sp. UBA4383
AGAATTTGAAAGGAGAATTTTGATGAGTAATGAAGAAAAACAATTTCTGAAAGTATGCGGTCTGAAAAAAAGTTTCGGCAGTGGCGACACACATCAGGACGTACTGAAAGGACTTGATTTCACCGTGGCAAAAGGTGAATTTTGTGTTCTTCTTGGTCCTTCGGGTTCAGGTAAATCGACATTGCTGAATATCCTCGGTGGTATTGACAGTGCAGATTCGGGTGAAATTTTCATAAACGGTGACAAACTGGCTGATATGAACGAAAAAAGTCTGACAAGGTACAGAAGAAAACATCTCGGTTATGTGTTTCAGATGTACAACCTCATACCGAATCTCAATGTGAAGGAAAATATTGAAACAGGCGGATATCTTTCTGACAAACCTCTGGATATTGATGATTTGTTGAAAATACTCGGACTTTATGAGCATAGGTATAAATTGCCGAATCAGCTTTCAGGCGGTCAGCAGCAGAGAGTTTCAATCGGACGTGCAATTGTAAAAAATCCTGATATTCTGCTCTGTGATGAGCCAACAGGAGCTTTGGACTATAAAACTTCAAAGGAAATATTACAGCTCATAGAAGAAGTAAATCAGAAATACGGCAACACTATTATAATGGTAACTCATAATGAAGCCATAAAACAAATGGCTGACCATGTGATAAAACTCCGTGACGGTATGATACGTCATGATATTATCAATGAAAAAAAGCTAACAGCCGCTGAACTGGAATGGTAAAGGAGTGGAAAAATTGGAGGACAACAGGATTTCATTCGGAAAACGCCCTAAAAATCCCCTTGCAAAGCGAGTATGGAAAGACCTTTTCCGTGACTGGAAACGCTATCTAATGATATTGCTTATGCTTGTGGTGACTATTGGTTTTGTTTCGGGAATGTATGTTGCAAATAACAGTATGCTGCATTCTCTTGATTCAGGTTCGGAAAAATATAAACGTGAGGACGGGCATTTCCGTCTTTCATCAATGGCAGACAAGGAAACTCTTGATAATATAGCCAAAGGTGAACTTGCGGATATTCCGTCTGTTTTGCGTGAGCGTGCCTATAATGATGCAGAAAAAGAAGTAAAAAAGGCAGTTGATGATGCTTTTGAAGAAAACGTTAAAGTACAGGTAAGTGAAGCTATAAAGACGCAGGTTGAGTCTGAAATTGATAAGCAGATAGCTGATGCAACTAAAAAAGGCGCAAAGATTTCTGAAGAAGAACGAAAATCCATGACAGATACTGCACTTGATACAGCTATGAAAGAAAATTATGACAGTGCAGTTGAGGAAGCACTGAAAACTGCAATGGATTCGGAAGATTACAGAAAAGCTGTTTCAGATGCTATGGACGAGGCCAAAAAGGAAATTGACAAGGAAATTGATGAAAAATATGAAGAACTTTCCGAACGATATTCCCTTGATGAAAAATTTGACCCCATACCTGTAAGTATATATGAACTTTTCTATAAAGATACTGACGAAATACTTACAGCAGGTGAAGATAAACTTGGCGGTATTCGTGTATATAAAGAGCGCAGGGAAGTTAATCTCTATGATATTCTTGAAGGTCATGCTCCCGAAAATGAACACGAAATAATTATAGACCGTATGCACGCTGACAACGCAGGAATAAAAACAGGCGACATAATATATGCAGGCAATGCAGATTTTGAAGTAGTTGGTCTTGTAGGATTTGTTGATTATACAACATTGTATGAGAGCAATACAGATACTATGTTTGATGCACTGACATTTGATATTGCCATGACGACAGACGAGGGATTTGACCGTATCAAAGCAAATACAAGGGCTAATTATTCATTCACATATCAGAAAAAGCCGAAAGATGAATATGAAGAAAAAGAAATGTCCGATAATTTCCTCAAAGCACTTATAACTCAGGTTGCGGTATCGGAAAATGAAAATCTTGAAATAAATGATTATGTTCCTGCATATATAAATCAGGCAATAATCTTTGCCCCTAATGATATGGGCAGTGACAAAGCTATGGGCGGAGTTCTTTTGTATATACTTACTGCGGTGCTTGCATTTATTTTTGCTGTTACGATAAGCACCACTCTTGAAAAGGAATCATCAGTTATAGGTACACTCAGGGCATCAGGGTATACAAAAGGAGAACTTCTGCGCTATTATATAAGCGCACCTTTGATTGTAGTGTTAATATCAGCAGTAATCGGCAATATACTTGGATATTCGCTGTTTAAAAAAGTTGTTGTTGCGATGTATTATAACAGTTACAGCTTGCCGAACTATGAAACTATGTGGACACCTGATGCGTTTGTCCGCACTACAATAGTACCGATAGTTCTCATGCTTATCATAAATCTTATAGTCATAATACATACACTGAAACTTTCACCTCTGAGATTTTTAAGACATGACCTTAAACGAAACAAGCGCAAAAAGGCATTAAGGCTTCCGAAATGGAAATTTCTTAACCGTTTCCGTATGCGTGTATTTTTACAGAATATCCCGAATTATTTTATGCTGTTTGTGGGAATTGTTTTTGTTATGCTGTTGCTTTCAATGGCGGTCGGAATGCCTGAAACACTGTCATATTATCAGGATTCAATGAGTGATATGATGTTTGCACAGGAGCAGGTTATACTCAGCGATACAAAGGACGAGGACGGAAATATTATCCGTACATCTGCAAAAAATGCAGAAAAATTTTCAATATATTCCCTTGAAAGACGCTCTGATGTGTATGATGAAGAAGTTTCTGTTTATGGAATGGAGCAGGAAAGCCGGTATATGAAACTCAGCGGAAAGCCTGACAGTACAGACAGTGTATATATTTCAAAGGCATTTTCTGAAAAATATCAGGTGAACAGGGGAGATACAATCGTACTTTCTGAAAAATATGAAAATAAAGAGTATACATGGAAAGTCTGTGACATCTGCGATTATTCGGCAGGAATAGCCGTATTTATGACTAATGAACAGTTTAATAAAATTTTTGACAATGACGAGGATTCTTTCAGCGGTTATATATCAGATGAAAAGATAACAGATATTGATGATGAATATATCGCAAAAGAGATAACTTCTGATGATATGGCAAAAATAGCTCGTCAGCTTGACCATTCAATGGGTTCATATATGCTGTATTTCCAGTATGTATGCATGATAGTTGCAGCAATAATTCTATATCTTCTCACAAAAATAATAATTGAAAAGAATGAGCGTGCAATTTCCATGACTAAAATACTCGGCTATGAAAATGGAGAAATTGCCTCATTATATCTTATACCGACCGCAGTAGTTGTATTTTTCTCAGAATTTATTGCAATTTATCTTGGTTATGAAATAATGGAAATATTCTGGAAAGCAATTATGATGAAACTTGGCGGCTGGTTCTCATTTATGATAAGCCCGTCAGGATTTATAAAGGAATTTGTGCTTGTATTTGCGGCTTATCTTATCATAACTGTATTGGATTTTATCCGCATAAAAAATATACCAAAGGTTCTTGCATTGAAAAACATTGAATGATATGATTCAGAAACGACAATAGAAAATCCTTTAAAAAATAACTCCTTCTATAATCGGAAGGAGTTATTTTCATGATTTATTTAAAATAAAATACTTTTCCTCTTGGACGGAAGGGGAGACTTGCACCTTCTGGAATAAGAAAAGCGTGTTCATAATGAACTTTAAGGTCATGTTCGATTCCTGCATCAGTAATTATAAGTATAGGTCCATTTTTGGGAAAATCCTTTGCATTTTCAATCAAATCAACAGCAGGCTGTAATATTGTACCGCCTCTGCCCTTTACCATTACACGTCCTGCAATATCCTCAGGTGCGATATAGCCAATATCATAAGCCTGTGCATCGCAGAAAACAACTCTTACAAGAGGAACATCTTTGGATACAGAATAGCTTGCCGCCGCACCCAGTGCCTTTCCAATCATCTCAGGCGACATAGAACCTGATGTATCAATAATTACGGCATATGTGCGGCTGTATTCAGGAATTTCGGGGCGTACCCAGCTGGGGCGTGGGATATCGGGCGTACTGCTTTGCCGTCTGCTCGGGCGTGCATATGTTCGGTGTTTTTCGACAG